>JBILMF010000150.1:0-6924 GCA_044375655.1 Steroidobacteraceae bacterium
GGGCGGCAGCGGCGTCGGGATAAAGGCCTTGAACGCTTCACCAGCCGTTGAGACGGTGATGTATCGGCCGGGTTGGGCTCGAAGCATGGGCAACTCGATCCTGAAACAAGGGCCCGCTTTATTTTAGGTTAAAGACTTAACCTAAATCGATGGAATCTCGCGATGCCCCCGAGTCGCGATGGCGAGCCCGGTGGGCCCGACATTGAGGGACCTGTTGAAAATAGTGAGGACTCGCTTATAATAATCGCCGTGAGCTCGCCCACCGAAAACCCAACCGCCAGTCGCCGTGGCCGACCGGTCGATCCGGAGGCCCGCGCAGCGCGAATCCGGCAGATCCTCGCCGGCGCCCGCCGCTGCTTCCTGCGCAAGGGTTTCCATGCTTCCAGCACGGCGGAGATCAGCGCCGAAGCTGGCGTGAGCGTCGCCAACCTCTACCAGTACTTCCCCGCAAAAGACGATCTGGTGCTGGCGCTGGTGGAGGACGACCTGCGCTGCGACCTCGAACTCATCGCCCTGGTGGCGCAGGCACCCACCCTCCGTGAGGGACTGCAGGCGGCAAGCGCCGCCATGTTTGCCGACACCGGACTCGCCGACCTCTCGCGCCTGCGCCTCGATGTCCTGACTGAGGCTACGCGCCGGCCCGCAGTCGCCGCTGCCGTGCGCGCCGCCGACGAGAAGATGGTCGCGGCGATCGCCGCGCTGCTCGAACGCGCCCGCAGTCACGGCGAAATCGACGGGCGGACGGACCCACGCACGGCGGCCTCGCTGATCCTCTCGCTGACCGACGGCCTCGGCTGCCGCTTCGCCTTCCAGGCGGCGGGCATCGAAGAGCGCGCAGCAGCCAGCACCCTGTTCATCCTCCGAGCCCTCGGCGCGCGCGTCGACTAAGACCCCGCGACCGGGCAACGGCCCCTACTTCAACCCGCATATGAGTAAGCCTTCCCTTATGCATTTTTCGAAGCGCTGCCATCCGCCCCGTCCCCTCCTCGACCTGCTGCCTCCCGCCCTTCTGCTTCTCGTGCTGCTGCCGCTCGCCGGATGTTCCGAGCCGGCGGCGCAGGCCCGCCCCGCGGAACCCTGGGTGCTCGTGCAGGCCGCCGCCGCGCCGACGGACCCGTCGCGACGCGCGCTGGGGTCCGTGCGGGCGGCACAGCTGCACGCGATTTCCACCGAGACCGGCGGGCGCGTCCTGCGGCTGGAGGCGGACGTCGGTGACCACGTGCGCCGCGGACAACTGCTGGTCGTACTCGACCCAGCGGTCGTCACCCGCCGCTTGCTCGCCGCGCGCGAAGAACTCGCGCGTGCCGAGGCGCAACTCGCCGAGCGCGAGCGCAACCGGACGCGCGTCTCGGGCCTCGTGACCTTGGGAGCCGCAAGTGAGGCAGACGCCGAGCAGGCGGACATCGACCGGCAGGCTGCCGCGAGCGCCGCCGCCGGCGCCCGCACCGCGTTGGCTGCCGCGGAACAGGAGCTCGCTGCGGTGGAGATCCGCGCGCCAGTGGACGGTGTCGTCGCGCTTCGCCACATCGAGCGTTCCGCGGTTGCTGGTCCGGGCGCACCGCTCCTCGAGCTGGATGGCGACGGCGCCCGCGAGATCGTGGCCTACGCACCGCAGACCATTGCGAGCGCCGTGCAGCGCGGGACGCGCGTCGTCTGGCGCAGCGGCGAGCGCAGCGGTCACGCGATCGTCGAGCGGGTTGCGCGGCGCGCCGCAGGTAGCGGCGCCCGACAGATTGTCGCCCGCGTGACCGACGGCGAGGTCGAGCCCGGGGCGATCACCGAACTCGAGTTCCCCGAGGGCGCGTCTGCCGCCACCGCGCGCGTACCCGCCGCAGCGGTGCAGATCGCGCGCGACGGCTCGCACACGCTGCGTGTGGTCGACGCGGAACGGCGGCTACGCGCACTGCCGATCAAGCTGGTGCGACTGGTGGACGGCTATGCGCTGGTCGCCGGCGACATCGCGCCAGGCGATCTCGTCGTCGCGGCCGGAGGACAGCACGTTGCCGCGGGAACACGCGTGCAAACGCGTCTCGCCACCCGCTGACACCGCGCCACACCGCAGGACACCACCATGTCGCTCACGCTTGCGGCGCTGCGCCGCCCCCGCTTCACCGTAGTCGCTGCGTTCGCTGTGCTGCTCGCCGGCATTGCACTGCTGCCCGGCTTCCCCTCGACCGAGGAACCGACCGTGCCCGTACGCGTCGCCACGGTCATCGCGCAGTTGCCCGGCGCGTCGAGCGAACGCATCGAGGATCTGCTCGCGAGACCGATCGAGGAGCGCCTGCGCGAGATCGATCGCGTCGAGCATCTCGATACCGTAATTCGCCCGGGGAGCGCGTACATCTACATCTCCCTCGAAGAAAACACCCCGGTCGCCGAACTCCCCGGGGTGTGGCAGCGGGTTCGCGCGAAGGTCCAGGACGCCGCTGCGATACTGCCGCCGGGAACGCTCGGCCCGTTCGTGGACGATGAATTCGGTCGCGTCGCTGTGCGCAGCGTCGCGCTGCATGGCGAGGGCTACTCCGCGGGCCAACTGCAAGATGCCGCACGCCGGTTGCGGGACCGGCTGCAGGCCGTGTCCGGCGCCGAGCGCGTGTCGCTGCATGGCGTACGCGAGGAGCGCGTGTATGTTGAATTGTCGCCCGCGCGGCTCGCCGAGCAAGGCCTCGACGTCGCCACCGTCGGCAGCGCCCTGCGGGCGCGCAATCTCGTCGCGCCTGCCGGCGAACTGGTTGCCGGCGGCCGTGTGCTCGCGCTCGATCCGCTCGCTGATCTGCCGAACACAGCCGCTCTCGCTGCCACGCCGATCACGCGTGCAGACGGCTCGCTGGTTGCACTGGGAACCCTGGGCGTCGTCGTTCAGGGTCCGCTCGATCCGCCTGCGGGCGCAGCGTTCCACGACGGCAGACCGGCGATCGTGCTGGCCGTGTCCATGAAAGCCGGTCTGGACGTACAGTCGTTTGCCGCGCGGCTCGATGCCGAGCTCGAGGCCGCGCGCGCGGAACTGCCCGCCGGCATGCAGCTCTCGACTGTGACCGACCAGGCCGGCGTGGTACGCGGCGAGCTCGACCGCGTGGCGCAGGTCTTCGTCGAGACGATACTGATCGTGATGGCGGTGGTTGTGCTCTTCGTCGGCTGGCGCGCCGGCATCGTGACCGGCGCGATCGTTCCGCTGACGGTGCTCGGCTCCCTGCTCCTGATGCGCATGCTCGGCATCGAGCTGCATCAGGTGTCGATCGGCGCGATCATCATCTCGCTCGGCTTGTTCGTCGACAACGCGATCGTGGTGGTCGAGGACTACCAGCGGCGTGTCGCCGCCGGAGAGCCGAAGCTCGCCGCCGCAGAGGCGGCGGGGCGCACGACCGCGACGCCGCTGCTCGTCTCCTCGTTGGCGATCATCCTTGCCTTCATCCCGCTCGTGGCCGGCGAGACGGACACGGCGGAATACATGCGCAGCCTCGCGATCGTCCTCGCGATCACGCTCCTGCTCTCGCTGTTCGTCGCACTCACCGTCATGCCTGTACTCAGCGTGGACTACGCTGGCGACGCCGTACACGACGATGCCCACGGGCGCATGGCGCGGATACGACGCTGGTACGCCGAGCGCGTGCGCGCGGTGCTGCAGCGGCCGAAATCCGTGGTGGCCACGATGGTCGGCCTGCTCGCGGCTTCGATCATCGGCTACTCTCTGATGCCGACCGAACTGCTGTCATCCTCGTCGCGACGCCAGCTGCAGATGCCGATCGAGCTGGCCCCGGGCACCTCGCCGGCGGCGACGCTGGCGCTCGCGCAGTCGCTCTCGCAGCGCCTAGCAGGACCCGCCTGGTCGAACCGGCTCACCGGCAACGCCGTCTACGTCGGCGACGGCGGCCCGCGGTTCATCCTCAGCCTGAACCCGCCGACGCCGTCGTCGCACATCGCCTATGCCGTCCTCAACCTCGCCGACGGCGTCGAGATCGACGACACCATCGCTGCGCTGCGCACCGACCTCCAACAAGCCTTCCCCGAGGCGCGTATCGAGCCCAAGCGCTTCTCATTTGGTGTATCCGAGGCGGGCACGGCGGTGTTCCGGCTGGTCGGCACCGACCGCGCCGCGCTCGACGCCGCTGCAGGTCGGCTGCAGGCCGCTCTGTCCGCCATCCCCGGCATCGTCGACGTGCGTGACGATGGCGAGGCCCGCGTCGAGCGGCTCGTGATCGACGTCGATCCGTTGCGGGCTGCAGCAGCCGGCGTGACCGTGGAAGACATCGCGGCCACGCTGCAGGCAGTCCACTCCGGTATCGAGGTGACGCAGCTGCGTCAGGGCGACGTGCTGGTGCCCGTGGTCATCCGCTCGCCGGTGGACGAGCGCACCAACCCCGCGCGCCTTGCGGCGCAGCGGATCGTCGGGGCGCGTGGCGCCGTCACGCTCGGTGAGATCGCGGACGTGCGGATCGCCGATCAGCCCAGCGTACTCGTGCGTCGCAACGCGCGCGCCGCACTCACCGTCACCGCGCGCCATCCCGGACTGACTGCACAGCAGATCGTCGACCGCGTCGCCCCGACGCTGTCCAGCCTCGGGCTGCCCGCCGGCCACGCGGTCGAAATAGCGGGAGAGATCGAGGAAGCCGCCGAGGCGAACGCGGGCCTCGAACGCTACTTCCCGTTCGCGCTCCTCGGCATGGCAGGCCTTTTTCTTTGGCAGTTCGGCAGTCTGCGCAAGGCCGGCATCGTGCTGGCATCGATACCCTTCGTGATGATCGGCGCGACGCTCGGGCTGCTGCTGACCGGTCAGGCGGTGAGCTACACGGCCACCCTCGGCCTGCTCGCGCTCGCCGGCATCATCGTCAACAACGCGGTGCTGCTGCTCGAGCGCACCGCCGAGGAGGAGGCGCTCGGCAAGCCGGTTTTTGATGCGGTTGTCGATGCCGCCGCCGTGCGCTTCCGACCGATCCTGATGACGAAGCTGACTTGCGTCGCCGGTCTCGTGCCTTTGCTGCTGTTCGGCGGCGAACTATGGCGACCGCTTGCGGCAACGATGATCGGCGGGCTGCTGCTCGGCACGCTCGTCACGCTGCTGCTGATCCCCGCCCTCTACGTCATTTCGTTCAGCGGGCGTGCGCCGGCTCGCGTCGCCCCTCCCGCTGCCGCCGGAGCCTGATCCCATGCGTACCTTCCTCGGCCGTACGGCCCTGGCTGCAATCGTTCTCGGCCTGACCGCCGCGTGTTCCACCCTGCCCGAAAAAGTGTCGCTGCCGGATCAGGTTCCTGAACGGTGGAGCGTTGAGTCGCCCGCGCTGGCGTCCCGCGAGCGGCAACTCGATTGGTGGCGCGCGCTGCAGGATCCGCAGCTCGACGCGGTGGTCGCCGAGGCGCTGCGTGCGAACCGCGACCTCGTCGCCGCCGAAGCGCGGCTGCGGGCTGCGCGGTCACTGGCTCGTGAAGCCCGACTTGCGCAGGGACCGTCGGGCAGTGCGGGGGTCCAGCGCGTGCGTACGCGTACCGCCGCGCTGTCGCAGCCGCCGATGGACGGTATGCCGGCCGAATTCCCCGCTCAGCAGCTCGTCGATGCCGGTGTCGATTTCCGTTGGCAGCTCGATCTGGCTGGCGGACTCGCAGCCGCGCGCACCGCGGCGGCTGCGGATGCCGCCGAGATGCTCTGGCGGCGTCGGCAGATCGAAGCCGGTGTCGCCGCCGCGACGGTCGCCGCCTGGCTGGATCGCGACGATGCGAACCAGGCGCTGCAAGTGCTGCAGACGCGCAGCACCTTGCTTGCCGCCGTGCGTGAACGCCTGCGTGGCGCCGTCGCGCTGGGAGCGGTGCGCGAAGCCGATGCCGCGCCTGGTGAGCTCGCGCACGAAAACGCCCGAATGCTGCTGCTCGAGCGGCAGCTGCAGCTCCGCAACGCCGAGCGCCGACTGGCGACCCTTACGAACCGCGCCCCTGGTGCGCTGCAGTGGCCGATGTCGGCTCCCGCATATCCCGCGCTGCTCCCCGTGGTGGATCCGCTGGCGGCATTGCGTGCCCGGCCCGACGTGGGCGCTGCGGAAGCCCGTGTGCAGGCTGCTCTCGCGCGCTCCGGAGTTGCGGCGGCGGCGCTCTACCCGCAGATCGCCCTGGTCGGTGCGATCGGCTTGTCCGCACCCCGCGCCAGTCTCGACGAGTCCGGCGCCCGCCGCTACAGCGTCGGTGACGCGCTTACCTGGGGCCTCTTCGATCTGCCGCGGCTGCGCGCCCAGGCACAGGCCGCGGACGCGCAGGCCGATGCGGAACTCGCGAGCTTCCACGCAACTACGCTGGCAGCCCTCGAGGAAGCGGACGCCGCGATCGACGGCTGGCAGACCGCACTCGACAGCGCCCAGCGGGCCGATGCCGCGAGCGGGGCGGCAGACCGGGCGGCGACGATGATCGACGCGCGGCGCGCTGCGGGTCTCGCAAGCGCACTCGAGGTCGCCCGCGCGCGCGCCGACGCACTGGAGTGGCAACTCGCCGCCATCGATGCCCGCGGCGCGGCGCGGCGCGCGTGGGCCGCGGCCCTCTTGTCGTTGGGTGCCGGCTGGCGCGACGGTGAAGTCGTTCCCTGACAGTCCCTTCAGCGCTTGGTGGCGACGAAGGCGACGCCGGTGGCGATGAAGAGCAGCGAGATGCCGCTCGCGTTCAAGAAGGCCTGCCCATAGCCGATGGTCGTCACGTCGATGAAGAAATAGGGATAGACGCCACCCACTTCACCGCGCAGCAACACGTACACGAGATAGGCGGCGGGGTAAGCGAAGATCCGCCACACATCGCTCCAGACGAGACTGCCGCGCGGCACCACGAACCACCAGAATGCGGCGTAGCCGGCCGGCATGAGGTAGTGGTGGATCAGGTTGGTGAGCGCCGCGAGACCGGTCGGCTGATATTCGTGGCGCAGCAGCATGTGGAAGATCGCGCCCACCATGACGA
>JBILMF010000151.1:0-6920 GCA_044375655.1 Steroidobacteraceae bacterium
CTGCGGGCCATGCGGCGCGTGCTCAAGCCAGGCGGGCAGTTGCTGGTGCTCGAGTTCTCCCAGCCGACCGCCGCCCCCCTGCGACCGCTCTACGACGCCTATTCCTTCAAGATCCTGCCGCTGCTCGGCAGACTGGTGGCGAACGACGCGGACAGCTATCGCTACCTTGCCGAGTCGATCCGCCGGCATCCCGATCAGGAGACCCTGCTCGGCATGCTGCGCGACGCCGGCCTCGAGGATTGCCGCTACCACAACCTCTCGGGCGGCATCGTGGCGCTGCACCGCGGCAACAAATACTGAGCCGCCGCCCGCGACGCCAGCCACCAGCTCCACGACGCCAGCCACCAGCTCCACGACAGCAGACCACGCGTGCTCACCGAAGCCATCGAAAACCTGCTCAACCGCAACCTCGGCCAGTCCCCGGCGGCACGCGCCTCCTGTGCCGCACTCGCGGGCCGCCGGCTGAAGCTGGTGGTGCACGACCTCGGGCTGCAGATCGGCTTCGAGTCGCTGGGCGATACGCTGCGCATCACGCGTGAGGCCCAGGGAGAGTTCCATGCCGAAGTCGCCGGCAGTCCAGTGAATCTGCTGGCGCTGGCAGGACCCCACCCCGAAAGGCTGCTGAAATCCGGAGCCGTGCAGGTTCGCGGCGACGGCGAACTGCTGCAGCGCTACCGCGATCTTGCACTGCTGCTGCGCCCCGACCTCGAGGAGGAGCTCGCGCGACTCATCGGCGACACGCCAGCCCATCGTCTCGCCGGACTCGCCCGCGCAGCCCTCGCTTTCGGGCGTCGCGGTGCCGACACCGCGGTGCGCAACGCCGCGGAGTATTTCGCGCACGAAACCGGCGATCTCGTGCCGCGGGCCGAGGCCGAGGTGTTCCTCGACGAAGTCGATCGGCTGCGCGAGGACGTCGATCGTGCAGCGGCACGACTCGATGCGCTGCTCGCGCGCGTACCGGATGGTGCTCACGCGGCGGCGGATGGGGAGCGGCCATGAAGCTGCGGGTACTCGCCAGACTGGTACAGATCCAGCGCGTGCTGGTGCGCCATGGGCTGGACGAATTCGTCGCCGAGACGCACCTCTACCGCCCGCTGCGCTACGTGTTCCTGTTGTCGCCGTGGACCTGGTTCGAACGCCGCAAGAGCGCCGGCCGCGCCGAGCGGTTGCGACTCGCGCTCGAGGAGCTGGGGCCGATCTTCATCAAGCTCGGACAGGCGCTTTCGACCCGCCGCGACCTGCTGCCGGCCGACATCGCCGGCGAACTGGCGAAGTTGCAGGACCGCGTGCCGCCCTTCGACGGTGCGCTGGCGCGGAACACCGTCGAGCAGGCGCTCGGCAGACCGCTGGCTGAAACGTTCGCGAGCTTCGACGAAACCCCGCTCGCCGCGGCATCCATCGCACAGGTGCACGTCGCCACGCTGAAGGACGGACCCGAGGTCATCGTCAAGGTCCTGCGGCCGGGAATGCGCGCGGTGATTGGCCGCGATCTCGAGGTGATGCATGCGCTGGCGTCCCTCGCGAGGCGCAACTCCGCCGAAGCCCGACGACTGCGGGTGGACGAGATAGTCGACGAGTACGAAAAGACCGTGCTCGACGAGCTCGACCTGATGCGCGAAGCCGCCAACGCTTCGCAACTGCGGCGGAACTTCGCAGGCTCGTCGCTGCTCCACGTGCCTGAGGTCCATTGGGACCACTGCCGCATCAACGTGATGGTGATGGAGCGCATCCATGGCGTGACCATCAGCGACATGGCGACGCTGCGCTCGCGCGGCACCAACATCCGCATGCTGGCGGAGAACGGCGTGAAGATCTTCTTCACCCAGGTGTTCCGCCACAACTTCTTCCACGCCGACATGCATCCGGGAAACATCTTCGTCCTGATCGACGACCCGGCGAATCCGCGCTACGCAGCGGTCGACTTCGGTATCGTGGGCACGCTCGACCTGCGCGACATGCATTACCTCGCCGAGAACTTCCTCGCCGTGTTCGACCGTAACTACCGGCGCGTCGCCGAGCTGCACGTCGAATCGGGCTGGGTGCCGCCGTCGACGCGCGTCGACGAGATGGAATCGGCGATCCGTACCGTGCTTGAGCCCATCTTCAACAAGCCCCTGAAGGACATTTCCTTCGGCACGATCCTGCTGCGTCTCTTCGACATCTCGCGCCGCTTCGACATGCGCATCCAGCCGCAGCTGATCCTGCTGCAGAAGACGCTGCTCAACATCGAGGGCCTCGGCCGCGATCTCTACCCGGAGCTCGACATCTGGCAGACCGCCGCGCCCATCCTGCGCGAGTGGATGCGCGATCGGCTGGGCCCGCGCACCCAGCTGCGACAGTTCCGTGAACACCTGCCGGCGCTGGTCGAAGTCGCCCATGCGCTGCCGCCGCTGCTCAAGGTGGCCGTGCAGAAAGTACAGGACGGCAAGCTGCACATCGGCGCGCAGTCCGCGGACATCGAGCGACTGCGCGAGGAGATTCGGGCCGGCGAGCGTCGCCGCAACGCGACACTGGTAGCAAGCGCACTCGCGCTTGGTGGCATTCTTTGGCTGGATCCGGGACCGGTGGCGTCGGCGCTCGCGCCGCTGCTGCTGGTCGCAGCCGCCATCGTCTACTGGCGCGGCCGGCGCTGACCGCGCCTGCGGCTGGCCGGCAGCCTGAGGGCGCGGTCGTCGCGCGCCTCAGGCCGACGCGTGACTCAGGCCGACGCGTGGCTCAGGCCGACGCGTGGCTCGCGATGTACATCTCGCGGAAGTTCTCGTCCTCGACGATCGCCTTGTTGATCAGGGAGTAGGTGCGCAACTGCTCGCCGGTCTTGCGCAGACGATTACAGAAGACCCTGGAGAGCGCGAGCAGCATCTTCGCTGCCGTCTGCGGATCCGATGCCAGCAGGGTGGCGAAGACATCGCGCCGCATCGAATAGAGGACGCCGTCGCTCAGTGCACGGACCGATGCTGAGCGCGGCTTCTCGTCGATGAGTGCGATCTCGCCGAAGAACGCGCCGGGGCCGAACTCGGCCAGCAGCAGGTCTTCGTCCTCGCCGAGCCGGCGGCTCGCGCTGGCTTCTCCTTCGGCCAGAATGAACAGGCAGTCGCCCTGCTCACCCTCCTGGCAAAGGATGTCGTCGGCCACGAAGTGGTGTGCCTTGAACAGCGGCACGAGCTTCGCCAACTCGCGCCCGTCCAGGGACTCGAAGAGTTCGACATTCCTGAGGACTCCGACATCGACCATGGGCGTATCCCCCGCTTTGGAGCTGCGATCAGCGATGCGCTGTACGCACCACGCCGCCCGCCGGGCGCGCGGTCAGCGTGCAGGCAGACCATCAAAGATGAGGATACTCCATCGGCAAGCGGGCGCGGCTGACGGCACGGAACCGCTGTGGCGGCAACAGAATCTTATCGCGCGGGAAGCAGCAGGCCGGCAATGCGTTCCTCGACCTCGGGTCGCAGCTCGACACCCATGGTGTTGGTGAGCACCGCGATGACGATCCTCTCCTCGGGATAGTAGGCAAGAAAACCAGAGTGGCCGACGATGCCGCCCGGATGCGCGATCTTGCGATGCCCGCGGAACTGGGTCAGTGCGACACCGAGTCCGTACGAGGTCGGCTTGCCATCGTTCAACCGACCGGGCGTGCTCATCAGTCGCAGTGACTCGGCCGACAGCACCTTGCCGCCGAACAGTGCCCGCTGCCAGACGGCAAGGTCGAGAACCGTGGAGAGGAGCGCGCCGGACGCATATGGCCGCGTCGGACTGTTGGGTCCGGCGTTGCGGAATCGCCCGGCATCGCGCACATAGCCGGCGGCGCGGTTGGGCACGATCTCGGCCGGAACATCGTAGCGTGTCGACTGCAGGCAGAGCGGCTCGAGCAGCAGGCGTTCGATGGCGGTGTCGTAGGGTTCGCCGCTCAGCTTCTCGATCACCGCGCCGAGCAGCCAGTAGCCGGAGTTGTTGTATAGGTACCGCTCGCCGGGCTCGAAGTCGAACGGCGCCGCGCTGAGCCAGCCGAAGACCTGATCGCGGGTCACGTCCATGGCACGATTGGCCATCAGCGGCTCGATCGTGGTCATGTTGCGTATCCCGGAGGTGTGGTCGAGCAGCTGGCGGATGGTGATCGCCCGGCCACCGGTGTCGTACTCCGGCAGATACTTGCGGAAGTCGTCGTCGAGTCGCAATTCGCCGCGTTCGGCGTGGCGCAGGATCGCCGCCGCCGTGAACTGCTTGGTCACCGAGCCGATGCGGTAGACCGTCTGCGGCGTCGCCGGCACATCGAGTTCGAGACTCGCCCTGCCGTAGCCGGCGGCGTGCACCAGCTTGTCATCGCGCAGCACCGCGATCGACAAGCCGCTCATCGGTACGCGGGCAAGGGCTTCTTCGGCAACGCGGTCGATCTCGGCGAGGCGTGGCCAGGGCGGCTGCTCGGCGGCAGGCGGACACTCGGCAGCCCGGGCGGCACTGCCGCAGATCAGGGTGGCCAGCAAGGCGACGACCTGCAGCCAGCGCGCCAGCGGTGGGCGACGCGCGGGCGAAAGCCGGGCCGAACGCGGCAAAGCACGAATGATGGTTGTCGGTCTGGTATCGATCATGGCTGCTCCTGCGGCGTGCGGCGCACGGCCTGTCCCGGAAACACGTCGGGAACGAACGTCGAGTCGCGCACGATGAAGGTGCCGCCGACGAGCACATGGACAATGCCCGTCGACGGCTCGACGGGGTTGCGGTAGGTGGCGCGCTCGCCAACAGTGCGCGGATCGAACACCGTGATGTCGGCATCCGCGCCAGGCTGCAGCCGTCCCTTGCGTGCCATCTGCGGTACGGCGGCCTCCAGCCGTCTCGCAGGGAGTATGGTCATCTTGGCGAGCGCATCCGCAAGACCGAGCACCTTGCGCTCGCGGACGTATTGGCCAAGAGTCCGCGCGAAACTGCCGGCGCCGCGCGGGTGTCCGCGCCCGATAACGTACGCCGGGCCATCACTGACCACCATCACGCCGGGGTGGGTGAGGCCGAGTTCGACGATCTCCGCCGGGATGATGTGGGCGATCACCGATCCGGGAGGCTGTTGCGCACGATAGCGCTTGAAGGTCTCCTCGGTGAGCCGCTCGCCGGTGGCGGCCCACTCGAGGTCGCCGTAGGTCGCGCCCGTCCGCTGCTGCCATCCCTCATCGAAGATGGCCGACGCGAGCCCGGTCTGCGCGGCCTCCCACGGATAGACTTCGGTGCTGACATCGACGCCCTGTTCGCGGGCGCGGTCGATGATCTCGAGCACCACCGGCAGCTGGCGACGTGCGGTGGTCGCGATGTGTGCGACATGCAGCGCTGCGCCGGTAGAGGCGGCGTTCGCCAGCACCTCCTGCAGCGCCCCGAGCGTGCTGCGCGGCTCGATGCCGCCGGAGCTTCGCAGATGGACATGCGTCAGCACGTCGTTGCGGGCAGCGATCTCGAATGCACGCCAAATCTCCTCACGGCCAGCGGCTGGCGTGTAGGCGAGACCGAAACCGATGCCGAGCGCGCCTTCGTCGAGGCCCTGCTGCAACCGCTGCTGCAGCAATCCGAGTTCGGCCGTCGTCATGACGTCGTCAGCCCAGCGTGCAGGACGCGCGGGGGCCCCACCCGACGCCGCGGTTTCGCCGGTCGGATCGGCGACCTCACCGTCGCTCGCGGCGATGCCGTGCATGACACTGATGCGCGCGGCGATATGGCCGACGCTGGCGCCGTAGTTGATGTATGCCTTGCCCTCGCGCGCCGCGTACCACGACGCGACCGGGAAAACACCGAACTCGAACTCCAGCGCCGTCGTCACGCCGTCGAGGGCCTGCAGCCGGGAACTGAAGCGGTTCTGGCCGTGCGCATGCAGGTCGATGAACCCGGGTGCCACCACGAGACCGCTGACGTCGACGATCCTGCGACCGTCGATGGGCTGCGCGGAGATCACGGCGATGCGTCCGTCGACGATGCCGACGTGGCCGATTGCATCGGTGCCCGAGGCAGGATCGATGACCCTGCCGTTGGCGAGGACCAGATCGGGCACCTGCCCGGCGAGTGGCGGGGCGGCGAGCGCGGCGCCGAGCGCAGCGGCGAGCAGGACCAGCGGCAGGAGCTTCATTTTCGTGGCGTCACGGCGTGGTGGAACATCTTCGAGCCGCCCGGTCATTGTATTGATGCCGCCAGCATATGCAATTGCAACTGTTTGCATGCGGACTTATCCTGACGGTGACCAAGTGCTGTCCTCAGAGGTGCGTCATGAAGGGTCCTGCAACCGTCCTGCTGCTGGTTCTTGCCGGCATCGCCGCCGTCAGTACGGCAGCCGCCGAGCCGACGCCAACGGCACCCGAGAAAGTCATCAAGCTCACTTTCTTCGGCACCGGTGCACCCCGGCCGTCACCCGACCGCCATGGCCCATCCATCCTGGTCGAGGCGGGCAGCCGCAAGATCCTCATCGATGCGGGTCCCGGCGTGCGCCAGCGCATGTTCGAGGCGGGTGGCTTCGGACTGCTGACGACGGTGACCGACATCTTCATCACGCACCTCCACTACGACCATGTCGCCGGGGTAGCCGACCTCTGGATCACCGGCTGGATGTACGGCCGCAAGAAGCCGCTGCGCGTGTTCGGTCCTCCGGGCACCGCGGAGTTCGTGGACGGGCTCAGACGCGCATACCGCTGGGACATCGCCTATCGGCAGATCGTCGGCATACCGTCTCCCGGCAGCCCGATCGAACCCAACGAGATCGGTACGGGCGTGGTGTTCGACGAGGATGGCGTGAAGATCACCGCTTTCAAGGTCGCGCACATGCCGATCATCCCGGGCACCAACCGCGTCGGCAATCTCGACGGTGCCACCTACGGCTTCCGCGTCGATTACGCGGGTCGGTCGGTGGCGTTCTCGGGCGACCTGCGGGTCGGTCCCGGATCCGAACTCCTCAAGTA
>JBILMF010000152.1:0-6792 GCA_044375655.1 Steroidobacteraceae bacterium
CATCAAGCTGCTGGTCAAGGAAGTCGTCATCCCGTCCGCCTCGAACAAGTGGCTGTTCCGGGTGGCTCCCGCGATCACGCTGGTACCCGCATTCGCGGCCTGGGCGGTGATCCCGCTGGATCCGGCGCTCGTCATCGCCGACATCGACGCTGGCCTTCTCTACATTCTGTCGCTGACTTCCGTTGGTGTGTACGGCGTGATCCTCGCGGGCTGGGCAGCGAACTCCAAATACGCCTTCCTCGGGGCGATGCGCTCTGCGGCCCAGGTAGTCGCCTATGAAATCGCCATGGGTTTCGCTCTCGTCGGCGTGGTGATGGCGGCAGGTACGCTCAACCTCGGTGACATCGTGCGCGCTCAGGAGGGCGGGGTGGGCAACTGGCTCATCGTCTGGCTGTTCCCCCTGTTTGTCGTCTACGTCATTGCAGGCGTCGCCGAAACCAATCGCGCACCCTTCGATGTCGCCGAGGGCGAGTCGGAGATCGTGGCCGGCTTCCACGTCGAGTACTCGGGCATCGCGTTCGCGCTGTTCTTCCTCGCCGAATATGCCAACATGATCCTCATCTCCGCGCTCACCGCGGTGTTCTTCCTGGGGGGCTGGCTGAGCCCGTTCGAGGGTCTGCTCGCGGCCGACAATCCGCTCGCCGCTCCGGGTTTCCACTGGCTCTTCCTCAAGTTCTTCTTCTTCCTCACCTGCTTCATGTGGTACCGCGCCACCTTCCCGCGCTATCGCTACGACCAGATCATGCGCCTCGGCTGGAAGGTGCTGATCCCCGTCACGCTCTTCTGGATCGCCGTCGCCGGGCTGATGTCCTGGCTCGACGTCGGCCCCTGGAAGAACTGAGCGCAACGCACGAGGACCCGCCATGCCGCTGCAAAGCATCGCCAAGACCTTCCTGCTGACTGAGCTGCTCGCCGGTCTGTCGCTCACCGCGCGAACGCTGTTCCGCAAGAAGGTGACCGTCAATTATCCGGAGGAAAAGACTCCGCAGTCGCCCCGTTTCCGCGGGCTGCACGCGCTGCGGCGCTATCCGAACGGGGAGGAGCGCTGCATCGCCTGCAAGTTGTGCGAGGCGGTATGTCCGGCGCTCGCGATCACCATCGAGTCGGATGTGGCTGCCGACGGCACGCGGCGTACGACGCGATACGACATCGACCTGTTCAAGTGCATCTACTGCGGTTTCTGCGAGGAGGCGTGTCCTGTCGACGCCATCGTCGAGACCCGTATCCACGAGTACCACATGGAGAACCGCGGCGAGAACATCATGACCAAGGACAAGCTGCTCGCCGTGGGCGACCGCTACGCCGCGCTGATCGACGCCGACAAGGCCGCCGACGCGCCCTACCGCTGACCGTCGCCGCCCAAGAGGAGTCAAGTCGTTGTTCGTGCAAGTGCTGTTCTACCTTTTCTCGGCTGTCCTCGTGGCCGCGGCGCTCGGGGTTATCGTTTCGCGCAACCCCGTCTACTCGGCCCTTTCCCTGGTGCTGGCGTTCTTCACCAGCGCGGCGCTGTGGTTGCTGATCGAGGCGGAGTTCCTCGCCATCGTGCTCGTGCTGGTTTACGTCGGTGCCGTGATGGTGCTGTTCCTGTTCGTCGTAATGATGCTCGACATCAATGTCGAGGAGATCAAGCGCGGCTTCACCCGTTACGCTTGGTTGGGCTGGCTGGTGGCTTTGCTCGTCATCGGACAGATGGTCGCGGTGTTCGGCGCGCGCAGTTTCGGTATCGACACCTCCGTCGGCGTGGTGCGGCGGTCGGCCGATCACAGCAACACCCGCGAGCTGGGCGAGGTGCTTTACACCCAGTACGTCTACCCGTTTGAGCTGGCTGCCGTTCTGCTGCTGGTTGCGATCGTCGCTGCCATCGCGCTCACGATGCGCCGGCGGCCGGGGCTGAAGCCGCAGGACGTCTCGAAGCAGGTTGCGGTACGCCGTGAGGATCGGGTGCGCATCGTCAAGGACGTAGGTCCGGGGAGTGACTCGCCATGATCACGCTGCAGCACATGCTGACTTTGTCGGGGCTGCTGTTCGCGCTCTCCGTGGCGGGCATTTTTCTCAACCGCAAGAACGTGATCCTGCTTCTGATGTGCATCGAACTGATGCTGCTCGCGGTGAGCTTCAGCTTCGTGTCCTTCTCGCGTTTTCTTGGCGACCTCGACGGACAGGTATTCGTTTTCTTCGTGCTTACCGTGGCCGCCGCCGAGTCGGCGATCGGCCTCGCCATCCTCGTGGTGCTGTTCCGGGAACGTCGCAGCATCAATGTCGAAGATCTCGACACGCTGAAGGGCTGACATGGACCCGAACATCCTGCTCGCCATCCCGCTTCTGCCGCTGGCCGCGGCGGTCATTGCCGGCCTGTTCGGCAAGCTCATTGGTCGCAGCGCCGCGCATGTGCTTACGATTGCTGCAGTGGGCGCGGCTTTCGTGCTCTCCGCCCGGGTGGCATGGCAGCTGCTTTCCGGAGATGTCGGGGTCTACAACGATACGGTGTATACCTGGCTGGTCAGCGACGGCATCCGCATGGAGGTGGGGTTCCTCGTCGATCAGCTGAGCGTGCTGATGATGTGCGTGGTGACGTTCGTGTCCTTCTGCGTGCATGTCTACACCATCGGCTACATGCGCGACGACCCGGGCTACCAGCGCTTCTTCGCCTACATCTCGCTGTTCACCTTCGCGATGCTCATGCTCGTGATGTCGAACAACTTCATGCAGCTGTTCTTCGGCTGGGAGGCGGTGGGCGTCGTCTCGTACCTGCTCATCGGCTTCTGGCACAACAAACCGAGCGCCATCTTCGCCAATTTGAAGGCCTTCCTTGTCAACCGGGTCGGCGACTTCGGGTTCGTGCTCGGGATCGCCGGCATCGCCTACTACACCGGCTCTCTCGATTATCGCGACGCGTTTGCGGCGGCCCCGCAGCTGGCCGAGACGGGGTTCGCACTGTCGGGTTCCCTCGAGGTCTCGGCCATCACCTTGATCTGCATCTGTCTCTTCATCGGCGCGATGGGCAAGTCCGCGCAGGTGCCGCTGCACGTCTGGCTGCCGGACTCCATGGAAGGCCCGACGCCCATTTCCGCGCTGATCCACGCCGCGACCATGGTGACGGCGGGGATCTTCATGGTGGCGCGCTTCTCGCCGCTTTTCGAGCAGTCCGAGGCTGCGCTTTCGTTCGTGCTGGTGGTCGGCGCAACCACGGCGCTGTTCATGGGCTTCCTCGGGATCGTCAACAACGACATCAAGCGCGTTGTGGCGTACTCGACGCTGTCCCAACTCGGCTACATGACAGTTGCTCTCGGCGCATCCGCCTATGGCGCGGCGATCTTCCATCTGATGACGCACGCCTTCTTCAAGGCGCTGCTGTTCCTGGCTGCCGGCTCGGTGATCATCGGGATGCACCATGAGCAGGACATGCGCAAGATGGGCGGTCTCGGGAAGCTGATGCCGATCACCGCCGCCACGTGCTGGATCGGCGCGCTGGCGCTCATCGGTACACCCTTTCTGTCCGGTTTCTACTCCAAGGATTTCATCATCGAGGCGGTCCATGAGTCTCAGCGCTGGGGCGCGACTTACGCCTACTGGTGCGTGCTGATCGGCGTTTTCGTGACCGCCCTTTATACCTTCCGCATGGTGTTCATGACGTTCCACGGTGCGCCCCGCTGGCGGCAGGACGACGGCGCTGATGGCCACACCGGCGGGCACGGAGAAGATCATCCAAACCACGCAGACCATCACGGACACGGTTCCGGTACGCCGCACGAGAGCCCTTGGGTCGTGACTCTGCCGCTCGTGCTGCTCGCCATCCCCTCGCTGGCGATTGGCTACCTCACGGTTCAGCCGGTGCTCTTCGGCGGCTATTTCGGCGATGCGATCCAGGTCCTGCCGCAGAACGATGTGCTCGCCATCCTCGCCGGGCATTTCCGCGACCCTGCATCGTTCGCACTCGCGGCGGTCGGGCACGCGCCCCTGTGGCTCGCGCTCGGCGGTGTCATTGCTGCGTGGTACCTCTTCCTGAAAAGCCCGCAGACTGCAGCACGCCTTGGCGGATGGCTGGCGCCTCTCCAGCGGCTGCTCGACAACAAGTACTACTTCGACTGGTTCAACGAGAACGTGCTCGCTGCCGGCAGTCGCGCGCTCGGGCGGGTCTTCTGGAAGGCCGGCGACCAGACGCTGATCGACGGCGCACTGGTAAATGGCTCGGCCCACCTCGTCGGCGCCCTGGCCGCTGTGGCGCGTCGTCTGCAGACCGGATATCTCTACTCCTATGCGTTCTGGATGATGATCGGGCTCGCGGCTTTGCTCGCGTGGTTCCTGCTCGTCGCCTAAGGCGCCGGATCCACGCGCGACGGACAACATGATGCAGGCAGGATTGCTCTCCACTCTGATCTGGCTGCCGATAGTTGGCGGCATCGCCGTGCTTGCACTCGGCAACGACCGCATCGGCGCCGGCCGCTGGGTTGCGCTGGCGACCGCGGTGGCGGCCTTCGTGCTCTCCGTGCCTCTCTACACGGGTTTTGACACCACCACGGCCGCCTTCCAGTTCGTAGAGCAGATGCCCTGGATCCCCGCATTCAATGCCACTTACCACCTCGGGGTCGACGGCATTTCGCTGCCGCTCGTGCTGCTGACGACTTTCATCACCATCCCGGTGGTGATTGCGGGCTGGAAGGTGATCGAGGAGCGTCCGGCACAATACTTTGCAGCCTTCCTGATCATGGAGGGCCTGATGGTCGGCGTCTTCGCGGCGCTGGACGCCTTGCTGTTCTACTTCTTCTGGGAGGCCATGCTGATTCCGATGTTTCTCATCATCGGCATCTGGGGTGGACCACGCCGCGTGTACGCGACGCTCAAGTTTTTTCTGTACACCTTCCTTGGGTCGGTGTTCATGCTGGTCGCCCTGATCTACATGTACCTGCAGGCTGGCAGCTACGACATCGTAGCGCTGCAGGAACTGCCGCTCGGCCTCAATGAACAGTTCTGGATCTTCCTTGCATTCTTCGCGGCCTTTGCCGTGAAGATCCCGATGTTCCCGGTGCACACCTGGTTGCCTGATGCGCACGTCGAGGCGCCCACCGGCGGTTCGGTGGTGCTTGCCGCCATCATGCTGAAGATGGGTGGCTACGGGTTCCTGCGCTTCTCGTTGCCGATCGCTCCGGATGCGGCGCGTGAGCTCGACATGCTGATGATCGTCCTGTCGCTGATCGCGGTCGTGTACATCGGCTTCGTCGCGCTGGTGCAGACAGACATGAAGAAGCTGATCGCCTATTCCTCGATCGCTCACATGGGCTTCGTCACCCTCGGCTGCTTCCTCGCGTTCGATATCGCCGATAACACCCGATCACTCGCCGGTATCGGGATGGGTATCGACGGGGCGATGGTCCAGATGATCTCGCACGGCCTCGTTTCTGCGGCGATGTTCCTTTGCGTGGGCGTGATGTACGACCGGCTGCACAGCCGCGAGATCAGTGCCTACGGCGGCGTCATCAACCGGATGCCGATCTTCGGCGCCTTCATGGTGCTGTTCGCGATGGCGAACGCCGGACTGCCGGGAACGTCTGGTTTCGTAGGCGAGTTCCTTGTCATCCTCGCGAGCTTCAAGGCAAATTTCTGGTACGCCTTTCTCGCCGGCACCACCCTTATTCTGGGCGCGGCGTACACGCTGTGGCTCGTCAAGCGCGTGATCTTCGGGCCGGTGGGCAATGCGCACGTCGCCGCGCTCGATGACCTCGATCGTCGCGAATTCTTCGTGCTGGCGGTCCTCGCCGCCGGCGTGTTGCTGCTCGGTCTCTGGCCGGCGCCGCTGCTCGAGGTGATGCAGCCCTCGGTTCAGCATCTTGTCGAGCAGATCGTCACCAGCAAGCTGCCCTGATACCGGCCACTAACACCATGACACCCACCCCGACACTCGCCTCGCTGGCTCCCGCGCTGCCAGAAATCTACCTCACGGCAGCGATCTGTCTCGTGCTGCTGGTTGACGTGTTCTCGGGTTCGGCGGCGCGGCGGATCACGCCTACGCTCACTCTGCTCGTCATCGGCGTCGGCGCAGCACTCACGCTCGGCTTTGCGCAGGTTCAGGCCACGACCCTGCTGTTCTCGGATATGTACGTCGCCGACCCGCTGGCCACCGTGCTGAAGCTCCTCACCATGCTCTTCGTGGCCCTCGCGCTGCTCTACTCAAGGCACTTCCTCGACAGCCGCGGGCTGCTCAAGGGCGAGTATTACGTTCTGGCCTTGACTTCGATGCTGGGCATTTTCGTGATCATCTCGGCCGGCAGCCTGCTGACGCTCTACATCGGCATCGAGCTGCTCGCGCTGTCGCTGTATGCGCTTGTTGCCTTCGATCGCGACTCAGGGGTGGCCGCCGAGTCGGCGATGAAATACTTCGTGCTCGGCGCGATCGCCTCGGGCTGCCTGCTCTACGGCATGTCGATGGTCTACGGGCTCACCGGCACGTTGTTGCTGGGCGAACTTGCTACCGCGTTGCAGGGTACGCCGAGCCTCGGGCTGATTCTCGGGGTAGTGTTCATCGTGGTGGGCGTCGCCTTCAAGTTCGGCGCGGTCCCCTTCCACATGTGGGTACCAGATGTTTATCACGGAGCGCCGTCGTCAGTAACGCTGCTGATCGCGACCGCCCCGAAGATCGCCTCCTTTGCGCTGGCTTATCGGCTGCTGTCCGAAGGACTCGGCAACGTCGCCGATACCTGGATCCAGATGCTGGTGATCGTTGCCGTGTTGTCGGCGCTGCTAGGCAACATCGTGGCGATCGCGCAGACCAACCTGAAGCGCATGCTCGCCTACTCG
>JBILMF010000153.1:0-6724 GCA_044375655.1 Steroidobacteraceae bacterium
TCTTCGAACTGCGCGACTATGCGGTCGGGCTCAACTGCGGCCGCTGGGACTACATCTTCAGCTTCATCAAGAAATTCGCGCGGCGCGCCGACTTCCTGCTCCCCGAGCGGCGGTTGGTCACCATGACTACCCACTTCCTGCGCTCCTATTCGCTGCTGTGCATCCGCACCTGCCACCGGCGGGGTGCCTTCGCCATGGGCGGCATGGCGGCGCAGATCCCGATCAAGAACGATCCGGTGGCCAACGCAGCGGCCATTGCCAAGGTGCGTGCCGACAAGGAGCGCGAGGCCGGCGACGGGCATGACGGCACGTGGGTGGCGCATCCGGCGCTGGTGCCGGTGGCGATGGAGGTTTTCGACCGCCTCATGCCGACGCCGAACCAGCTGCATCGACTGCGCGAAGATGTGCAGGTGACGGCCGCCGACCTGCTGCGCATCCCGGCAGGGGCGATCACCGAGGAGGGGCTCCGTGAGAACGTCAGCGTGTCGCTGCAGTACATGGCGGCCTGGCTGGGCGGCAACGGCTGCGTCCCGATCAACAACCTCATGGAGGACGCAGCGACCGCGGAGATCTCCAGGGCCCAGGTCTGGCAGTGGATCAGGCATCCGGGCGGCGTGCTTGCCGACGGGCGCAAAGTCACGGTCGAGCTGTTCCGCGACATGCTCGCCGGGGAGCAGGCCCGCCTGCGCGCCACGCTCGGCGACGCCGCCTACGCGGGCGGACGCTTCGATGCGGCGGCCGTGCTGCTCGACTCGATCACCACCGCCGCCGACTTCGCCACTTTCCTTACCGTGCCGGCCTACCGCCAGCTCGCCTGACAACCCCGCTCGCCGCTTCGCAACTGGAGGATCCCGGCATGCAACTGAAGACCGCCGAACAGCTCGCCCGTGACTGGCAGGACAACCCGCGGTGGCGCGGCGTCATTCGCGGCTACACCGCGGCCGACGTGGTGCGTCTGCGCGGCACTGTGCACGTCGAGCATTCGCTCGCGCGGCTTGGCGCCGAGAAGCTCTGGCGGAACATGGCGACCATGCCGTTCGTCAACGCACTCGGTGCGCTCACCGGCAATATGGCGATGCAACAGGTCCGCGCCGGACTCAAGGCGATCTACCTCTCGGGCTGGCAGGTCGCGGGCGACGCCAATCTTGCCGGCGAGATGTACCCGGACCAGTCTCTGTATCCGGCCAACTCCGTGCCGCAGGTGGTGCGCCGCATCAACAACACGCTGCTGCGTGCCGATCAGTTGCACCATGCCGAGGGCGACGACACGATCGACTGGGTGCAGCCGATCGTGGCCGATGCCGAGGCCGGCTTCGGCGGGGTGCTGAACGCCTTCGAGCTCATGAAGGGCATGATCGAGGCGGGAGCGGCCGGCGTGCACTTCGAAGACCAGTTGTCCTCCGCCAAGAAGTGCGGCCACATGGGCGGCAAGGTGCTGGTGCCGACGCAGGAGGCGGTCAGCAAGCTGGTGGCGGCGCGGCTGGCGGCCGACGTGAGCGACGTACCGACGATCCTCGTGGCCCGCACCGACGCCGAGAGTGCGAACCTGCTCACGGCCGACGTCGACGAGCGGGACCGGCCATTCATCGACCCCTCGCGTGGCCGCACCAGCGAGGGGTTCTTCTATGTGCGCGCCGGCCTCGAGCAGGCGATCGCGCGTGGTCTCGCGTATGCACCCTACGCCGATTTGCTCTGGTGCGAGACCGGCACGCCGGACCTCGAGGAGGCGAAGCACTTCGCCGAAGCGATCCATCGTGAGTTCCCGGGCAAGCTGCTCGCCTACAACTGCTCGCCGTCGTTCAACTGGAAGAAGAAGCTCGACGACGCGACCATCGCGAAGTTCCAGCGCGAGCTCGGTGCGATGGGTTACAAGTTCCAGTTCATCACGCTCGCCGGGTTCCATGCGCTCAACTACTCGATGTTCACCCTCGCCAAGGGCTACCGCGAGTCGCAGATGACGGCCTATGTCGCGCTGCAGCAGGCCGAGTTCGGCGCCGAGAAGGATGGCTACACCGCCACCAAGCACCAGCGCGAGGTCGGTGCGGGTTACTTCGACGACGTCACGCAGACGGTGACTGGTGGTCGCTCGTCGGTGACCGCGATGAAGGGCTCCACCGAAGAGCAGCAGTTCACCGCCGGTTGAGTGCCGGGCAGCGGTAGCACTGCGGCGGTCGGGTACACTCCGCGACCTTGCCCTCGAGGGTCGCGGAGTTGTCCGGAGCTGTAGTGCCGAAGCTGTTCGATGCGCGTTGCCGACGGTGCCCGCGGCTCGCGGACTTCCGTGAGCAATCCCGCCGGCAGTATCCCGGCTACCACGCGGCGCCCGTGCCGGCATTCGGCGACGACGATCCTTCGTGGCTGATCGTCGGTCTCGCGCCCGGCATGCATGGGGCCAACCGCACCGGTCGACCGTTCACGGGCGATCACGCGGGGATCGTGCTCTACTCGACCCTGCACGCGATCGGTGCCGCCTCGCAGCCCGAGTCGCGGGCGGCCGACGACGAGTTGCGCCTGCAGGGCGTGCGCATCACTAACGCGGTCAAGTGCCTGCCGCCGGCGAACAAGCCGACCCCGGCCGAGGCCCGCGAGTGCAACGGGTATCTGCGCGCGGAACTCGCCGCCCACCGTCGGCTGCGGGTGGTGCTGGCGCTCGGCCGCATCGCGCACGATGCAGTCCTCGATGCGCTCGGCATGGCGCGCAGCGCCTGCCGATTCGCGCATGCCGCCGAGCATCGACTGGCCGACGGCCGCTGGCTGCTCGACTCCTACCACTGCAGCCGCTACAACACGCAGACCCGGCGACTGACCGCGCAGATGTTCCACAGCGTGCTGCAACGCGCCCGCGACCTCGCCGTCGCGCCGGGCGCGGCGGTGGCCGCGGGTCCCCGGGTCGCGCGCGACGTCGGGCCGGCATGACCGGCTTCGACGCCCGCGGCTTCGTCGCCAGCCTGCCGCGGCGGCCGGGCGTCTACCGGATGTATGCGGCCGATGGCGGCTTGCTGTACGTCGGCAAGGCCAAGGACCTGCGTGACCGCGTCGGCAGTTACTTCGTGCCGTCCAACGTGGTGCCGAAGGTGCAGGCGCTCGTAGCGCAGATCGCCTCGATGGAAGTCACGGTGACGCGCTCCGAGACCGAGGCCCTGCTGCTCGAGCATAACCTCATCAAGGCGCTGCACCCGCGCTACAACGTGGTGCTGCGTGACGACAAGAGTTTTCCGTACCTCTGGCTCTCCGGCGACCATGCGTTCCCGCGCCTGTCGGTCTATCGCGGCAGCCGCAACCTGCCGGGACGTTTCTTTGGTCCGTATCCGAATGCCGGTGCGGTGAGCGAGTCCTTGCAGTATCTGCAGAAGATCTTCCGCCTGCGCAACTGCCGCGATACCTACTTCGCGCATCGCAGCCGTCCCTGCCTGCAGCACCAGATCGGCCGCTGCTCGGCGCCCTGCGTCGGACTCGTCAGCGAGGCGGAGTACGCCCGCGACGTGCAGTCGGCCGTGCAGGTGCTCGAGGGCCGCAACGATGAAGTGCAGCGGCAGCTTGCCGCCCGCATGGAGCAGGCCGCCGAGCGACTGGAGTTCGAACGCGCTGCGGCGCTGCGCGACCAGATCGCCGCCCTCAAGGAGTTGCAGGCACAGCAGGTCGTGGCTGCCGATGACGAGCGCGACGCCGATGTCTTCGCGATCATCGGCGATGCCGGCGGCTACGCGGTGAGCGTGATGCCGGTGCGCGGCGGGCGCAGCCTCGGGACCAGCGCATTCTTTCCGAAAGCAGGCTTCGCCGAGCCGCCGGAGGCCCTGTCGTCCTTCCTCATGCAGTACTACTCCGAGCAGGTGCCACCTCCCGAGATCTACACCAACCTGCTGCTCGAGGATGCCGCTGCGCTTTGCGAAGCGCTGGAGCCGCGCGCCGGTCAGGCCGTCCGGGTGCGGCGTGCGCAAAGGGGTCTTGCGGCTCGCTGGGTGGAGATGGCCGTCGAGAACGCCGGCAATGCACTGCGTATGCGGCGCGCCCGTCGCGAAGGCATGGAGGAGATGCGGGCGGCACTCGCCCGTGAACTCGGGCTCGTCTCGCCTCCCGGGCGGATCGAGTGCTTCGACATCAGCCACACACAGGGCGAGGGTACGGTCGCCTCCTGCGTCGTCTTCGGTGCCGAGGGACCGCTGAAGAAGGATTACCGCCGCTTCAACATAGAGGGGGTTGCGGCGGGCGACGACTACGGGGCGTTGCGCGTTGCCGTCGCCCGACGCAGTGCCCGGATCGCTGCTGGCGAGGTGCCAAGACCCGACCTGCTGGTCATCGACGGCGGGGCCGCGCAGCTTGCGGGAGTATGCGAGGTGCTTGCCGAGGCGGGTTTCGCCGACCAGGCGGTGATCGCCGTGTCCAAGGGCGCCGATCGGCGTGCAGGGCAGGAGCGGATTCACTTCCCGGGCGATGCCCGGCCGCCTTGGATACCCGGACCTCAATCGGAGGCCCTGAAGCTGATTCAGCGGGTTCGCGACGAGGCCCACCGCTTCGCCATCACCGGTCACCGCCGCCGGCGGGCGCGGCGCTTCAGCGAATCCATCCTCGAGACCGTTCCCGGTCTCGGACCGGCGAAGCGGCGGGCTCTGCTGCAGCACTTCGGCGGCTTGCAGGGGGTATTGAAGGCCGGCCGCATGGATCTCGAACGGGCGCCGGGGATCGGTCCGGCGCTCGCGCAAAACCTTTATGATGCGCTGCATCCCGGCGAGTGACCGCCGCCGCCTGTCGCCGCGCCATGCTCTTCACCGTACCCAACACGCTGACCTGGATGCGGATCTTCTCGATCCCCGTGGTCGTCGTGCTGTTCTACCTGCCGTTTCATTGGTCGGATCCCGCTGCCGGCGCCGTGTTCGCCATCGCCGGCATCACCGACACGCTGGACGGCTACTACGCGCGCAAGCTGGGACAGACCTCGCGGCTCGGCGCTTTTCTCGACCCAGTGGCCGACAAGCTGATCGTCGCGGTCGCGCTGGTGCTGCTCGTCAGCAAGGATCCGCGGCTGATCGTGATCCTGCCGGCGATCGTCATCATTGGCCGCGAGATCGCCATCTCCGCGCTGCGCGAATGGATGGCCGAGATCGGCAAGCGCACCAAGGTCGCGGTATCGCCGCTCGGCAAGCTCAAGACCATTCTGCAGATTGTCGGCCTGTCCATGATGCTCATCCGCTGGGACGTTTGGATCCTGCCGACCTACCAGATCGGTGTGCTGCTGACCCTCGTCGCGGCGGTTCTGACCCTGGTTTCGGCAGCAGACTATCTGCGGGCCGCCTGGCCGGACCTCCGCGGCCATGACCGATGACCATGACCGATAAACTTGACTTGTCGGGGGTCGACACTACAATCTCGCCCGTCTGTCCCGAGCGGGAATAGCTCAGTTGGTAGAGCACGACCTTGCCAAGGTCGGGGTCGCGAGTTCGAGTCTCGTTTCCCGCTCCAATCTCCTCACTCCTTGCGGCGCGGCTAGGTGGCAGAGTGGTCATGCAGCGGCCTGCAAAGCCGTCTACGCCGGTTCGATTCCGACCCTAGCCTCCACGTGATCCGCCTTCATCAGTTCGCCGCCCTCGAGTCAGGGCCCGCGCTGCTGGTGCTGGGTGCAGTCCACGGCAACGAGACTTGCGGCACCGAGGCGTGCGGCAGAATCATCGCTGCCCTCGAGGGCGGCGAGCTGTCCCTGCTGCGGGGGCGCGTGACCTTGCTGCCGGTCACCAATCCCTTGGCCTTCCGCCTGCGGCGCCGTGTGGGCGAGCGCAACCTCAATCGCAACCTGCGTCCGCGCACCGAGCCGCTCGATTTCGAGGATCGCGTCGGCAACTTGCTGTGTCCGCTGCTGGCGAGCCATGACGTGCTGCTCGACCTGCATTCCTTCCTGGCGCCGGCCGAGCCTTTCGTCATGGTCGGCAGCACGCAGGCCGATTCGCCCGAGTGGCGCTTTGCGCGCAGCCTCGGTGTGCGGCGCTGCGTCACGGGCTGGACGGAGGTCTACGCTGCGGGCGTGCAGCGCCGACGGCAGGCGGGCGAGGTCACGGATCCGACGCTGCTCGACGAGCAGTACGGCGTCGGCACCACGGAGTACATGCGCTCGTGCGGCGGGTATGGCGTGACGCTGGAATGCGGGCAGCACGAAGATCCCGTAGCTGTCGATGTCGCGGAGCGGGCGATACGGCGCTCGCTCGCGATCCTCGGCCTCATCGATGCACCGGCCCCGTCACCCGCAGACTGCGAGTTGCTGCGTCTCGTCGAGGTGGTCGACCGCACGCATCCTGACGATGCCTTCGCCGTCGAATGGTCGGGTTTCTCGCCGCTGACTGCAGGTCAGCTGGTGGCGCAGCGTCACGACGGGCAGGAGATCCGCGCCCCGGCCGACGGCTGCATCATGTTTCCGAATCGCCTTGCCGCCGTCGGGCAGGAGTGGTTCTACTTCGCGCGCCGCGAATCCTGACGCGGAGCGCCTGCGGTCGGCAGTTCGAACCCTGCGCGCGGCGCACGGCGCGTCAGGCGCAGGGTGACGAAAGGCACCGCGAACTCGAGGCTGATGTTGTTGGTCTGCTCGTCGAACACGTCGTGCATGAGGGTGGACTCGACGGTGTAGCGGCCGGTCGCCGTCGGCGCCGCCAGCTCCTGATAGACGAGGACGTTGTCGCCGTCGAGTTCCGCGCCAACGGTCACTGGCTGCAGCAGGCTGCCGTCGGGAGCGAGCCAACGC
>JBILMF010000154.1:0-6713 GCA_044375655.1 Steroidobacteraceae bacterium
GCCGCAGGAAGCAAAGATGCCGGCTAGCCCGAACACGGCGCCGCGCACGTCCTGCGGCGCTTCCTGACCAAGCACGGTCTGGCTGGCGATGATGGCGCTGATCTGGCCCATGCCGAGCAGGACCGCCACCAGCGTGATCCACTGGCTGCTCGGATCGCCCACGAAACCGCCGGCGATGTAGCCCAAGCCGGCGATCGCCATGGCCACTACGCCTGCGGTGACGCGGTTCATCCTGTCCAGCGCAAGACCGAAGAAAATGGCGAACAGCAGTCCGGAGGCATTGGCGATCACGTAGGGCTTGGTCGCCACCGAGACGGCCTCGGCAACCGACTGGCCGTTGGCAATGGCCGTCTGCTGCAGCCGGGCGCTGAAGAAGGTGCCGATGACGATACGGTCCGCGAAGGACACGAACTGCAGCATGTAGGCGAACCAGATGCGCGGATTGGCCTGCGCCGCGGCGACACCGGTGCGCAGCAGAACACGCAGCGGTTCACGCTCGCCGATCTGGCTCGGCGTGCCGCGCTTGAGGCCGAGCCAGCAGACGAGCGCGGTGACGATACAGAGCGCAGCGGCGAAACCGAGCGTTATCCGGCCTGCCGTGACCGCATCCATGCCGTCTGCCGCAAGCCGCTGCGGCACCTTGCCGAGGACGAGCACGGCGAGCGTGGCGCCCAGCCCCTGACAGAAGCCAGTGATGCCGACGAACAGGCCGCGCGACTCCTCGCGCGGGATGTCGGCGAGCACGGTGGCAAGCATGCAGCCGACCGCGGCGACGCCGACGGAGAAGAACAGCGCACAGGCCAGCAGCTGCGGAAAGGTGCGCGCGAGCGGGTAGAGGAAGAAGCCGGCGGCCAGCCAGAGAAACCCCAGCGCATACACGGGACGCCGGCCGATCTTGTCGGACAGCGCGCCGAAGGGGGCCACCAGCAGCAGCGAGACGATCTCGTTGCTGAAACCGAGCAGTCCCAGCGCCCGGCCCTGCTCGTCCTGCGGCACCTTCAGGTTGGCATTGAGGAGGTACGGCTGGATGAAGCTGACGAACGCCAGCATGCCGATGGTAATGAAGGCCGCGAACAGGTAGGTGCGGGCGTTCCAGCGCGTGTAACCGGGTGCGAGCCGCACGGGTCCCAGCTTGATGTCCGCAGCGCTCATCGCCGCATCCTAGCCAAAGCCCTACGGCGTCGCAGCGCTTCCCCGCAGGCTGTCCACTTTCAGCGCGCGGGCAGTCCGCCGGCCTGTGGGCCAGCCGCGCCGTCGAGCCGGCTGACCAGCATGATCGCCGCCGTGGACAGCAGGAATCCAGGGACCAGTTCGTAGAGGGCAAAGATGCCGCCGAGTGCGGCGCCTTGTTTCCAGAGGATCACGGTAAGGCCGCCGGTGATGATTCCGGCTAGCGCCCCGTTGCGGGTGGTACGGGCGTCGTACAGCGCAAGGATGACCACTGGACCGAACGCGGCGCCAAAACCAGCCCAGGCCCAAGCTACGAGTCCGAGAACGGTGTTCCCCGGCTCGAGGCCGATGACGAAGGCGAGCACCGCGATCGCCAGCACCGACAGGCGGCCTGCCCACAGCAGTTCGCGCTTCCCGGCCTGCGGTCGGAACAGGCTGCCATAGAAATCCTGGGTGAATGCCGACGAGGCGACGAGCAGCTGCGCCGCTGCCGTGCTCATCACCGCCGCCATGACGCCGGCGAGACAGATGCCGGCCAGCGCCGGGTGCAGGAAGGTGGTCGACATCAGGATGAACACCTTTTCGGTGTCAGTGCCCGCCAGCGTCTCGGGCAACACCAGCCGACCCGTCAGGCCGACCAGCACCGCAGCCACCATCACGATCACCACCCAGCACATCGCCACGCGGCGGGCGACGGTGATATGCCCCACCGAGCGCGCGGCCATGAAGCGCGCGAGGATATGCGGCTGCCCGGCATAGCCCAGGCCCCAGCCGAGGAGGGACAGGATGCCGATCAGTCCCAAGGTCTCGCCGCTCTCGGCGATGAAGGGATCCAGCAGCGCGGCATCGAGCACCTGCAGACGCGAAAATACGGTCGGAAAACCGCCAGCGAGTGCGACTCCCAGTGCGGCGACCATCACCAGCGCTATGAACATCAGCGTGCCTTGCAGCACATCCGACCAGCTGACGGCAAGGAAGCCACCGAGAAAGGTGTAGGCAAGCATGACGATCGAACCCCAGAACATCGCCTCGACATACGGCAGCCCGAACAGGGTCTCGAACAGGCGGCCGGCCGCCACGAAGCCCGAGCTGGTGTAGAACACGAAGAACACCAGGATGAAGAGTGCGGCGATGCTGCGCAGCATCCTGCTGCGGTCGTCGAACCGGCGCTCGAGGAAGTCCGGAATCGTCAATGAATTCTGCAGACGCTCGGTGGCCTCGCGCAGCGGGGCGGCAATCCAGCGCCAGTTGAGCCAGGTACCCACCGCGAGGCCGAGCAGCAGCCAGATGCTGTCGAAACCCGACGCATAGGCAAGACCAGGCAGACCCATCAGCAGCCAGCCACTCATGTCGGTGGCCTGGGCGCTGAGCGCCGTCACCCAGCTGCCGAGGGAACGGCCGCCGAGGATATAGTCACCAAGGTCGTTGGTCCGACGCCACGCCACCACCCCGAGGCCGAGGCAGATGACCATGTAGAGCGCCATGGTGGCGATCACCAGCGAGTTGTCGGTCATGCCCCTCCCCCCTTGGACGGTGACCGGCGGATGGTACACTTCGCCGCCCCGGAGAGGGGGGGGGCGGCAGTCCGCCGGACCTGGACTCCATCGCTCAAGGATAAAGAGAACATGGGAGACATCCTGCTGCTGCCGTTCCACCTCTACTGGTGGGCGTACATCGGCTTCGTGGCCGCACTGCTGACCGTGCTTGCCTTCGATCTCGGCGTGTTCAGCAAGCCCGGCACCGTGCCCTCGCTGCGCGAGGCGATCATCCGCAGCGTCTTCTTCATCCTGCTCGCCCTCGCCTTCAACTACGGGCTGTACCAGTTCCTGCTCTACGAACTGCCGAACCGGCCGGATCTTGCCGGACTCGACCATGCGCAGCTCGCCAAGGACACTTCGCTCGAGTTCCTCGCCGGCTACGTGGTCGAGTACGCGCTCGCCATCGACAACGTGTTCGTGTTCGTGGCGGTGTTCTCCTACTTCGCGGTGCCGCCGCAGTACCAGCAGAAGGTCCTGTTCTACGGAATCATGGGCGCGATCCTCTTCCGGGCACTGTTCATCTCCATCGGCTCGGTGCTGATGCAGTACGGCTGGGTGGTGGCAATCTTCGGCGTGTTCCTGATCCTCACCGGCGCAAAGATTCTCTTTCTGCCCGAGAAGCCCATCGACCCGTCGCGCAATCCGATCATCCTGGGCGTCAAGAAGCTGTTTCCGGTGACACCACAGTTCCACGGCGACAAGTTCTGGGTCGAGATCGACGGCAAGACCTGGGTGACGCCGCTGTTCGTTGCCCTCGCCTTCATCGAGTTCAGCGACATCATCTTCGCCATCGATTCGGTGCCGGCGATCTTCGCTCTGACCAACGAACCGTTCGTCGTCTTCACCTCGAACATCTTCGCCATCATCGGCCTGCGCTCGCTGTTCTTCGTTCTGCAGAGCATGGTCAAGGCCTTCATCTTCCTGAAGTACGGCCTCGGCATCATCCTGGTGTTCGTCGGCCTGAAGATGGTCTGGCTGAACGAAGCCTTCGGCGGCAAGTTCCCGATCAGCTGGTCGCTCACCATCATCGGCTTGATCCTGGCGGTATCGATCCTCGTATCGATCGCCTACAACCGCGCCCGTCCGCCGGAAGAGCGCGCATCGGGAGAGGGCTGAGTCCCCGCGGCAACGCGGAGCGCCGAGACTGCTCAGAGCGGCGCGATGAAGCCGTCGATGGCGGCGCGGCTCTCGGGCTCGTCGAGAGTCGGCGCGTGACCGCGCCGCGGGATGCTCACGAAGTGCATCTGCGGTTGCATCTCGCGCATACGCTCTACCGTGCGCATGCCGAGCAGGTCCGAAAGCTCGCCCCGTAGGCAAAGCAGGGGCAGACCATCCAGCGTCGCGAACGCGCCCCAGAAGTCGGGCACCGGGCCCGGGGCCTCGCGGACCGCGCGGCCGACATTCGGGTCGAAGTCGCGCACGATGCGCTGCGGCGTCTCCTCGCGACAGACCCGTCGCGCGAACTGCAGCCAGTCGGCGTCAGTGAAATCGGGATAAGCCAGCAGGTTGCTGGTGCGCGCGTCCGCGGCGGCGGCTTCCCAATTCGCGGCAGGACCTGCCGTACCCACCGCCATGCCGATGCGCAGCATGCCGGCGACCTCGAGTTCCGGTCCGATATCGTTGAGGACGAGGCCGGCAACGCGTTCGCGCTGCCCGCTGGCGAGGAACATGCCCACAAATCCGCCCAGAGACGTACCGATGACGATGGCACGTTCGACCTGCGCGGCGTCGAGCAGAACGAGCAGGTCCCTGACATAGACGTCGAGGCGGTAGTTGCGCCACTCGGGATCGTGGTCCGAGTCGCCCCGCCCGCGCAGGTCTGGCGCCAGTACACGGCGACCGGTCAACTCGACGATGTGCGGTGCCAGCAAATCGAAATCGCGGCAGTTGCGCGACAGTCCGGGGAGACACACGACCGGCGTTGATCGCGCCCTGCCCGGGTAGTCGCGCCAGTGCAGACGCAGGCGGTCCTCCACCGTCACGAAGCGATCGGTGAAACCGCTCACGCCGCGACACCCAAGGTCACTTGGCGAACAGCCGCGCCGGATCGCGGAACGCCTTGAACTCGAGCGCGTTGCCCGATCGGTCATAGAGAAAGAAGGTCGCCTGCTCGCCCACCGCGCCGGCAAACCGGATCCCGGGTTCGATCACGAACTCGACACCGGCGGCACGCAGGCGCGCCGACAGTTCGTGCCAGGACTGCCAGTCGAGTACAACCCCGAAGTGCGGCACCGGCACGTGCTGGCCGTCGACCTCGTTGGTATGCGCCGGCGGCACGAAGGCGCGACGGGACGGGTCGAGATGGGCGACGAGCTGATGCCCGAAGAAATCGAAGTCGACCCATTCCCGGTCGGAACGTCCCTCGGGACAGCCGAACAGCGTGCCGTAGAAATCCCGCGCTGCGGACAGATCGTGGACGGGGATGGCGAGATGGAAGGGCGCGGGCATGGCGTTCACCGTTGCTGGCCACGCTGCAGCAGACGCGGCAGGAGTTTCTGGAAGTACTGCGGCATCAGCCGCTTGAGCCGCCAGTACAGACGGAACTTCGGCGGATACACGAAATGGGTACAACCCCGGCCGGCCGCCGACAGCAACTGCTCGGCCACCTCGTCGGCACCGAGACCGGAGTCCTGGATGAGCTTCGCCGCGACCTGCAGCGTCTTCTCGTGGCCACGCGCCGATTCGATCAGGCGGGTGCGGAAGAAGCCGGGCATCGCGACCATCACCTGCACCTGGTAGCGGGCGTACTCCTGCATCAGCGACTCGCTGAGCGCGATCACGGCAGCCTTGGAAGCGTTGTACGCGGCCATGTTGGCGCCGGTGGTGACGCCGGCGATGCTGGCGATGTTGATGATCAGTCCGCCCTCGCCGCGAGCCATGTGGCGGATCACCGCGCGACAGGCGTTGGCCACACCGTGCAGGTTGATGTCGAATACCCACTCCCATTCCTCAGCCGTGCTGGCGTGGAAAGGACCGCCGTGCGCGACGCCGGCACAGTGGATGGCGAGATCGATACCTCCAAGGGTGGCCACCGCGGAGTCGATCAGGTTCTGCAGGGCTACTGCGTCGCGCACGTCGCAGGCCACGGCAGCGACCCTTGCGCCGTCACGCGCGAAGCTCGAGGCGACGAGCTCGAGCCGGGCCGCATCGACGTCGGTGAGTATGAGCTGCCAACCCTCGCGCGCGAGGATCTCCGCGCATGCGAGCCCGAGACCGCTGGCGGCACCGGTGATGAACGCGCGCCGTCCCGACAGGCGCTGCGAAAGGTTGTTGGCGGCGGAGGTCACGGGAGCGAAGGGTACTACGCCGCCGGTCCCCGTGGATGGCGGGCCGTGCGGAAAGGCCGCGACCGCAGCGCTCAGCCCTTGCGGAAATCGCGTCGCAGCCGCGCCGCGTGCTCGCGGATCGCCCGCCGCTGCGCGGCATCGAGCCGGTCGAGGTTGCGCACCTGCAGACCCATCCGTGGATTGGCACGCAGACTGGTTTCGTGGCGCTGCAGGAAGTCCCAGTAGAGCGTGGTGAACGGGCAGGCGTCCTCGCCGGTCGATTTCGCGGGGTCGTAGCGGCAACCGGAGCAGTAGTTGCTCATCCGCTCTATGTAGCGGCCGGTAGCCACGTAGGGCTTTGAAGCCATCACTCCGCCGTCCGCGTACTGGGACATGCCGAGGGTATTCGGCAATTCCACCCACTCCACCGCGTCCACATAAACGGCGAGATACCAGCGATGTACCTCGCGCGGATCGACGCCGAGCAGCAGCGGGAACAGGCCGGTCACCATGAGCCGCTGGATGTGGTGCGCGTAGCCGTAGCGCAAGGTCTGGCCGATGCACTCGGCAAGGCAGCGCATCGGTGTGTCACCGCTCCAGAAAAAGTCCGGTAGCGGTTCGCTGGCAGCCAGCGCGTTGCGCTCCAGATAGCCGGGCATGTGCAGCCAGTAGACGCCGCGCACGTACTCACGCCAGCCGAGGATCTGGCGGATGAACCCCTCGACCGCGGCGAGCGGGG
>JBILMF010000212.1:0-3434 GCA_044375655.1 Steroidobacteraceae bacterium
GTCGGCAAGCGACAAGTCGCTGCACAAGAAGGACTTCATCAAGGCCGCGCAGGCAGACGGCTTCGGCTACGCCGTCCGTCTCGATCGCAAGGCCGATGTACCGCGTGTCATCGAGGAGTTCATCCGCCATCCCGGACCAGCCTTCCTTGAGGTACTGATCGACCCGGATGCCGGCGTCTATCCCATGGTCGGTCCAGGGCAGTCCTATGACGCCATGATCACGGGCGAGCATATCGTCGCCCGGCACGCCATCAAGGAAACGGAAGCCCCCGAGCCGTCGCAGATGTTCTGAGACGGCGTGGCTTTCAGCCCAGCTCGAGCAACCGTACGCCCGCCGGCGCGTCCAGCGACAACGACTTCACCAGCGCGAATACTTCCTGCCCCGGGACCAACGAGAGCTCGGCTATTGCCGCCGGGGTTACTGCCGCGAGCAGCCGCTGCGTGCCGACGGCGAGTTCGACCAGCACCGAGCCGTCTCCACGGTCTCGCAGCCGCATGATGCGAGCGCGCAGCATATTGCGTACTGACAGGCCGAGCGGCGGTTGCGTTGCGATGATCACCTCGTTGGCCGGCACGTAGGCGCGGGTGCTCTGTCCCGCCGCGAGGGGCAGCGGCGGGATGCGCACCGGCTGACCGTCGAGTTCGCCGATCCAGCCGTCGCCGCCGCTATCGCGGGTGCGGATCTGCAGCGTGAGCAGGCTGCCTGCATCCGCCCGCGTCGACAGCAGTGGTGTATCGGCGCGACCAATGAGCGTGTCGATGGCGCCACAGGCAAGCACGCGTCCGGCGTCGAGCAGCAGCAGGTGATCAGCGAGACGAAGCACCTCGGCGAGGCTGTGCGTGACATGGATGGCCGGGATCATGAACTCGCGCTTGATACGCTCGAGCAAACCGAGGATCTCCGCCTTGCGCGGCGCATCCAGCGCCGCGAGGGGCTCGTCGAGCAGCAGCAGTGAAGGTTGCGACAGCAGCGCGCGCCCGAGCGCGACTCGCTGCCGCTCTCCGCCCGACAGATCGCGCGGCCAGCGATCGAGCAGCGCGCCGAGGCCGAGCGTGTCGATGACCTGGTCACGACGGATGCTGCCGACGCTATCTGCCGGCCGACCGGTGCGCGCGGCGATGGTACGCGCGGCCGCGCGTCGCGCGCCGTAGTCGAGGTTTCCGGCCACACTCAGATGGGGAAACAGCAGGCCGTCCTGCGGTACCCAGCCGAGGGCACGTCGCGCGGGCGGCAGTTCCGAACCGCGTTGTGTGTCGACGAACACCCGTTCGCCCACGCTGATGCAGCCCCGATCGGGGAGCAGGGATCCGGCAATCAGATCGAGCAGCGTGGACTTGCCGGCACCCGAGGTACCAAATACGGCGGTGACCCCTTGCGCGGGCACGGCGAAGCAGGCTTCGAGGGTGAAGCTGCCGCGGCGGCAAGTTACATCGACACGGATCACTGCCCTCCGCTCCAGCGGCGTGCACGTCGCCCCAACCACTCGGCCAGCAGCAGGGCGGACAGTGCGATCGCCATCGAGAGCAGGGCGAGCCGCATGGCGATGGTCTCGCCGCCTGGTGTCTGCAAGGCGCCGTAGATGGCCAGCGCGAGCGTCTGTGTCTCGCCGGGCACATTGGCGGCGAAGGTGATCACCGCCCCGAACTCGCCGAGACACATCGCGAACCCGAGCACGGCGGCAGCCAGAACGCCGGGCAGCGCCAGCGGCAGGGTGATTCCCATGAAGCGGTCGAGCGGTCCTGCACCCAGCGAGCGGGCAGCCAGCTCGAGTCGCGGGTCGATCGCCTCGAACGACAGACGGATGGTACGCACCATGATCGGCAGTGCGACGACACCGGCGGCGAGCGCGGCGCCGTTGGTAGTGAAGACCAGTCGGACACCGAAAGCGGCATCGAGCCAGCGGCCGAGCGGTCCCTGCACGCCGAGCGCGAGCAGCAGCAGGTAGCCGACCACCACGGGCGGTAGTACCAGCGGCGAATGCACGACGGCGTCGAGCAGCGTCCGGCCGGGAAACCGGCGACGCGCCAGCAGCCAACCGAGCAGCAGCGCCGGGGGCAGCGTGAAGAGCAGCGCGCGCATCGCCACCCGCAGGCTGGTGAGTACGGCCAGCCACTCGGAATCGGACAAGTTCAAGCGCGCATCCTATACTTTGGCCATGAAGTACCTGCACACGATGGTCCGGGTCACGGACCTCGAGGTCTCACTGCGATTCTATCGGGACGCCCTGGGACTCGAAGTCCTTTCACGCAAGGACGTTGCTGCCGGTCGCTACACGCTGGTTTTCCTCGCAGCGCCGGGCGATCCCTCCGCGCAGGTGGAGTTGACCTGGAACTGGGATCCGGAGAACTACACGGGGGGCCGCAACTTCGGGCACATCGCCTACGCCGTCGATGACATCCATGCTGCCTGCCAGCGCCTCGTCGACCATGGCGTCACCATCCTGCGTCCACCGCGCGACGGTCGCATGGCGTTCGTGCGCTCTCCCGACGGCATTTCCATCGAACTGCTGCAGGCGGGCGGTGCCTTGACGCCCGTGGAGCCGTGGATGTCCATGCCCAACCAAGGCAGCTGGTGACTCCGGGCGTGCGCGCTTCGACGCTCGCTGGAATGCTGTTGATCTTGGCGGCGGGCGTCTGTGCCACGGCCGGCGCCGCGTCGCCCGCACCGACTATCCCTGCAGCCGAGGTGCCCAGCGAGCTGGCGGCTGCCCTGCAGGCGCTGCCGGACAGAGAGCGTGGCGAGCGCCTGTTCGCCACCTGTGCCGCTTGTCACGGTGTCGATGGCATGGGGCAGCCTGACGGCGCGGCGCCGGCCATCGCCGGCCAGCACCGCGTGGTATTGCTGCGCCAGCTCGTGGACTACCGCGTCGGCCGCCGCTGGGACCTGCGCATGGAGCACGTGATGCAGCTGCGCCGCCTCGAGACCGTACAGGATATTGCCGACGTCGCCGCCTTTGCCGCTGCATTGCCAGCCACAGGCAGGGTGACGATCGGCAACGGACGGCACCTCGGGGTCGGCGCCGCGAGTTACCTGCGCCACTGCGCCGACTGTCACGGCGCAACCGGGCAGGGCAGCGCGGAGGCTGCCGTCGCCCGGCTCGCCGGCCAGCATCACCCCTACCTGCTGCGGCAATTCTTTGATGTACTGGAGGGACGGCGTCCTCCGCTGTCAGCTTCGCACGGCAGATCCATGGCCGACATGGATCAGGCACGGGCCGAAGGCATCGCCGACTATCTCTCGCGGATGCAGCCGCGCGCACCGGACGCGTCGCCGGCGTCGCCCCCGGGCGGCGCACGCTGAGCGCGTGATGTCCGTCGCCGGCAAGCCGGCCGTGGGTCGTGTCGCGGCATTGCTATTGCTGCCGCTGGTGCTGCTTGCCGGTTGTACTACCCCGCGGGCGTATCTCGGCGAGGAGCACCAGCGGCAGCAATAG
>JBILMF010000002.1:0-63595 GCA_044375655.1 Steroidobacteraceae bacterium
AGCGGGTGGTGCCGGAGGCGGGCTACCGGGGTACAGCGGTGCTGGCGGATCGGACCGAAGACGATCTGCTCGTGCTCGTCAGCCTGTCCGGCGGTGGCATGCGTGCCTCGGCAATGGCCTACGGTCTTTTCGAGCAACTCGCGGCCGACCAGCTCGAACATGCCGGTCGGCGTCTGCGGGTCCTCGATGAGGTCGATGTGCTGTCGGCGGTTTCGGGTGGAGCAGTCACGGCCACTTACTACGCGCTCTACGGCGACCGGCTGTTCGCGGATTTCGCGGCTCGCTTCCTCGACCGCGATGTCACCGCGGCACTGCGGCGACGGGTTTTTCTCGACCCGCGCAACTGGCTGCGGCTGGCTTCGAGCGATTTCTCGCGCGGCGACCTGTATGCCGAGTACTTCGACCGCCGCCTGTTCCGTGGCAGCACTTTCGCGGACCTCGAGCGCACTGGCGGCCGACCGTTCCTCGTGATCAATGCCACCGACATCGGACTTGCCTCGCGCTTCGAGTTCACTCAGGACGACTTCGACCTGATCTGCATGGATCTCGCGCGTTACCCACTGTCGCGCGCAGTTGCTGCCTCGTCCTCGGTGCCCGTGATTTCGACGCCGATCACTCTGCGCAACCATGCGGGCCAGTGCGGCTACCGCCTGCCGACGTGGGTTGAAGAGACGCTGCGCATCGATGACCATAGTTCGCGTCGGTATTTCCGTGCCGCCGCCATGAAGGCGCGCACCGACACGCAGCGTTTCGCCTATCTGCATCTCGTGGACGGTGCGCTCAGCGACAACCTCGGCGCACGGGCACTCCTCGATGCGCTGAATGATGCTGACGATCGCATGGGACTGCAGCGACTGCCGACAGCCGGTGAAAATCCGCGCATCGTCTACATCTCACTCAATGCGGGCGATTCGCAGGTGCCGCGGATCGGCATGAGCCGCGGTCCGCCGGACATGTTTGAGATGCTGCGCCTGATGGGCACGGTGCCGGTGGACCGATACACGGCCGAGAGCAGGGTGTTGCTGCGCGAGGCGCTGCAGGAGCATGCCCGGCGCCGGGGCGCCACGCTGCACTACATAGAGATCGAACTCGAGTCCCTGCGGGCGGATGCTGCGCTGGCGGATCTCGTCGAACTGCCGACCAGCTTCGATCTGCCGCGCGCCCAGGCGGGCGCGCTGCGCTGCGCGACCCGCCGGTTGCTCGCCGCGGCGGAGGACTACCGCGGTCTGCTGGCAGCCTACGGCAGCGCGCCGGTTGCCCCGGCGCGCTGCGAGCGCTGAGCCTGCAGACGCGGCCGCCCGGCCGCGGAGCCGTTCAATCGTTGCAGAGGATCTTCACCTTGCGTACGGCCAGGTCGACGGCCTCCGCGGTGACCGCCGAGACCAGCTGGTCCTTGGCGGCTGCACACTCGGCAGCATCGTTCTGGAACTGCGGCTGCAATTGCGCGAGCACCGCCTTCGAGGCGGCGTCGCAGGTTTCGCGGGCCACGCGCCGGATGTTGTTGGTGGTACCTGCCTCTTCGACGACGACGCAGTCGCCGACCATGATGCCGGTCTGGTCGCTGACGATGCGGATCGACTCATTGCTGCCGGTGCGTACGGTGTAGGTCATGCCCTCGCGGCTGCCCTCGGTTGCGCCGGCGATCACGGCACCCGCTCCCGCCCCGAGGATTGCATTGCGCGCTTTCTTGCTGCCGGATTGGCCGCTGGCAGTGAGCAGGCCGACCGTCCCGCCGATGAGCGCGCCTTTGCCGACGTTGGAGTCGAGGCGGGTGCGTTCGGCACGCTCGACCGTGCCGGTGGTGACCCGGACGGCGCTGCCGCTCTTGCCGGCCGCAGTGGCTGCGACGGGCAGCAACACCGCCAAGGTCAGCGCGGCGTTAATCACGGCACGAGTGCTGCTGCTGACGGGATGGCGAGTGGTGGATGTGATCATCGAGTTTCTCCTTAGTGGACATAGTCTCTACCAGGTCATCGAGATGCCCTTGGTCTTGAGGTAGGGCTCCAGGCCCTCCCTGCCGAACTCCCGACCCCAGCCCGACTGCTTGTTGCCGCCGAACGGTATCGCGGGGTCGATGGCTGCGTGCATGTTCACGCTGACCTGGCCGGCGTCGATCTTGCGCACCATCTGCATTGCGGTGCCGAGATCGCGGGTCCATACACTGCCGGACAGACCATAGATGGTGGAGTTCGCCGCTCTGGCCACGGCATCGAGATCGCCGTCGCCGAAGCGCTGAACGCACAGCACCGGACCGAAGATCTCGTTGCGGACGGGAGTCATGTCGTTGGTGGTGCGGGTGAGCACGGTTGGTTCAAAGAAATAGCCCGGCCGCTGCGGTGCGCGTCCGCCGCACACCACCTCGGCGCCCTCCCGGCGACCAGCCTCGACGAAACCTTCGACGCGCTCGCGCTGCTGCGCGGAGATCAGCGGGCCGAACTCCGAGCTGGGATCGAGCCCCGGTCCGATTTTCATGGCGCTTCCGATGGCAGCCACGCCCTCGACCACCTGGTCGTGGACCTTCTCGTGCACGAACAGGCGCGTCCCGGCCATGCAGTTCTGCCCCTGCAGGAAGAAGCAGGCGCGTGCGGCGCCAGGGATGACCTGCGCGAGGTCGGCATCGGGGAACACGACCACCGGTGACTTGCCACCGAGTTCGAGCGTCACCTTCTTCAGGTTGCCGGCAGCAGCCTTGACGATCAGTCTGCCCACTTCGGTGGATCCGGTGAAGGCGATCTTGTCGACGCCGGGATGCGCGGCGAGCGCGGCGCCCGCCGTCTCGCCATGACCGTTGACGAGATTGATGACGCCGTCGGGTACACCGGCCTCCTGGCAGATCTCGGCAAGCCGCATCGCCGTGAGCGGCGTGAGTTCGGCGGGCTTGAGCACCAGTGTGCAGCCGCTGGCGAGTGCTGGCGCGATCTTGAGCATCACCATCGGCAGCGGCGAGTTCCACGGCGTGATCGCACCGACCACGCCGATGGGTTCACGCAGCGTGAAGGAGAGCACCTCGCCCGGAAGCTTGCCCTGAGGTGCTGCCGGGATCGTTGCGCCTTCGATCTTGGTCGGCCATCCCGCGTAGTAGCGGAAGAACTCGGGGACCACCATGCCGCATACGTACTGCGCGAGCGGCGTCGGCAGACCGTTGTCGAGGATCTCGAGCTCGCACAGCTGCTGGAAGTTGGCGAGGATGAGATCGGAGATCTTCCACAGTACCGCGCTGCGCTGGGCAGCGGTGAACCTCGCCCAAGGGCCCTCGAAAGCGGCGCGTGCAGCGCGCACTGCCGCGTCGATCTCGGCGGTGCCGCCAGCAGCGCAACTGCCGATCCTAAGCCCGCTTGCCGGATCGTGGATGTCGATGTCGGGTCCGTCGCCCGCGTGCAGCCAGCGACCGCCGATGAAGTGGCCGTGTCGACGCGCAAGGAAGTCGAGCGTGGATGGCGACAGCGGATAGCGGGACAGGGCGGATTCGGCACTCATGATGACCCCCGGCTGGTAGCCGTCCATCGTAAGGCGGTCGCGCGAGCGTAGCCGCCGATCGGATCCCGCGGCGTCCGGTCCGTGGCCGCTGCCGGCGGTTGAGCCGCCAAGCTCGGCTCGCTTAGGCTGCACGTCTTGCTGCAAGGACCCTATGGCACCACCTGCCGCCAGCCACGGACTGCTCGATCACCGCGAGGCCGACTTCGGCGCGCGGGTACCCGTGCTCGTGGTCGGCGGTGGCGGTTGCGGCCTGACCGCCGCGCTGGCAGCGCGACAGGCAGGCGCGGACGCGCTGGTGCTGGAGCGTGATGCATCGGCCCTCGGTACCACTGCCATGTCGACGGGGCTCATCCCGGCCGCGGGCTCGCGGCTGCAGCGCGCGCGCGGCATTGTCGACTCTCCGGAGCTCTTCGCCCGCGACATCGTCGCCAAAACCCGCGGCGAGACCGACGCACAGCTCGCGCTGGAACTCGCACGGGCCTCGGCGCGCACGGTCGAGTGGCTGATCGACGAGCATCAGGTGGCGCTTTCCCTGGTCGACAGCTTCCTCTACCCGGGACACAGCGTGAAGCGCATGCACGGCACGCCGAACCGCACTGGCCGCGAGCTGATGGGCGCGCTTGCAGCCGCCGCTGATCGCTGCGGCATCGACGTACTCACCGAGGCTCTGGTCAGCGAACTTTTCGTCGAGTCCGCCGACGGCAGGATCCGGGGCGTGCGCATCCGCCGCCCCGATGGCAGCACCGAGGATCTCGGCTGCGACGCTCTGGTGCTCGCCTGTTGCGGTTTCGGCGGCAACCCGCAGATGGTGCGTCGCTTCATCCCGGAGATCGCCGACGCCGCTTTCTTTGGCCATCCCGGCAACAAGGGCGATGCCATCCGCTGGGGTGAGGGTCTCGGCGCCGCCATCCGCGACATCCACAGCTATCAGGGGCACGGGGGCCTCGCTGCCGGTCGCGGCATCCCGATACTCTGGCCGCTGATCATGGAGGGCGGATATCAGGTCAATGTCCGCGGCGAGCGTTTCGCCGACGAGTCCCGCGGCTACTCTGAACAGGCGGTCGACGTGGTGGCTCAGCCCGGACATGTCGCCTGGGACATCTACGACCGGCGGCTGCACGAGCTGATGCTCGAGTTCGACGACTACCGCGAGGCCGTCGAGGCACGGGCGATCCTGCAGGCAGGCGATGTCCCCGCCCTCGCGGCACTCGCCGGTATTGATGCCGCAGGGCTCGCGCGTACCGTCGCCGAAGTCGAGTCCCTGCAGCGCGGTGAGCGGACCGATCGCTTCGGACGCGACTTCACCGCGAAGCCCGCGCTGGGGGCGCCTTTTTTCGCGGTGAAGGTCACGGGGGCACTGTTCCACACCCAGGGCGGTCTGGCGGTCGATGCCACGGGGCGTGTGCTGCGCGAGGATGGCGCGCCGCTGCCGAACCTGTTTGCGGGCGGTGGTGCCGCACGCGGCGTCTCGGGGGCCGGCTGCTCCGGCTACATGGCGGGCAACGGACTGTTGACCGCGACCACGCTCGGCCGTCTGGCCGGCGAGGCGGCCGCCCGGCTCACGCGCAGCTGACGGCCGCGCGTGGCCGGGCAATGCCGGATCAGTCCATCTTGTAGTTGATCGACACCAGATACTCTCGGGGTCGCAGCGGGATGAAGCCACCGAGGAAGCCGCGCGAGCCCGTGGTGATCACGTACTCGTCGGTGAAGTTCTTCACCGACACCCTCGCCGACCAGTTGTCGTTGAAGGCGTGGTTCATGAACGCGTTGCCGGTGGCGTAGCCCTTGACCCTGAAGTCGTTGGTCGCCGCCGTGATGTAGTCGTCGGTGGTGAACCAGTCGGCACCGAAGGTGGTGCGACCGTAGGCGTTGTCGAAGCCGTAGTCGAAGCCGACGGTGAACGAGAAGTTCGGTGTCTGCGGCACGACGGGGTTCACGCCGAAGGCCGTCGGCGCCCGTGCCGGCGCGCTGGTGGGATTCAGCGAGTCGTACTTGCCGTCCATGGCGAAGGTGCCGCTCAGGAACAGGGTGAGGCCGTCCGTCGGTACGGCGGTGATCTCCGCTTCGAGCCCCTTGATGGTGGCCTTGCCCGAGTTCTGCACCGGGAACGAGGCGAGACCGTTGACCAGCACCGTCGCGTTGAGCGCGAGATCATCCGCCTTGGCCAGGAAGTAGTTCGCGTTGATCCGCAGACGGTTGCCGAGCAGGTCGGTCTTGATGCCGGCCTCGTAGGTCCAGTTCTTCTCGGGGAAGTAGGCCGACCGAGCGTCATCCGGATTGAAGATCGCGATGCCGTTGTAGCCGCCCGACTTGAAGCCGCTCGCCGCCGAGAAGTAGAGCAGCATGCTGTCGACGTTCCCGCTGGCCGGCAGCGTGTAGTCGAGGCCGATGCGCGGCGTGACCTCCGAGTAGGTGTTCTGCAGGTTGATCAGCGCCGGCGGCGCACCGAGCAGGCTGTTCCAGTTTAGGCGGAAGGTCTTCTTGTCCTCGGTGTAGCGTACGCCTGCCGTGAGCTTCAGTGCGTCGGTGGCCTTGTAGTCGAACTGCGCGAACAGCGAGGTCGATTTCGTGTTGGCCTTGATGCTGCTGAAAGAGATCGGCAGGATCGGACTGCCCGGGAAACCGAGCCAGGAGTTCCAGTTGAAGTCCTGCGTGCCGTCCTCGTCGAAGAAATAGACGCCGATGAGGTAGTTCAGGCGATCGGTCGAGCCGAGGATCTGGATTTCCTGGCTCCACTGCTCGGCGATCGCCTTGTTGGCCGCCATGACGTTGCCGTTACCGCTGAAATCGTTGGTGAAGTAGTCGTCGGTCTTCACGTAGCCGGTGATCGAGCGCAGCGTCGCGGCACCAAAGTCGTAGCCGATGTTCAGCGCACCGATGGTTTGGCGCGTCTCGCCCTCCGGGTAGTTCTTGAGGCCGTTGGGGCGCGGCCCGTTCGGCGTATTGAGCACGTAGCGGCCGAACTGCGGCACGAGATCGTCGGAGGTGAACTGCCTGTTCGACGAGACCGACGGCGTTGACGCCGGGATCAGTTGTCCGCCGTCGTTGGTGGAGTTGGCTACCGAGATCGAGCCGGTGACCTCTAGGTTCTCGCTGCCCGTATAGCGGATCTTCGCGCGGGAGGCCCAGCTGGTCTCCTCGCCGACGTCGTCCGCCTTTGAGGGGTTTCGGTTGTAGAACTGCGCGCCCTTGTTCGTGTAGAGCGCGGAGAATGAACCCCCCCAGCCGTCGGCGAGTGCGCCACCGGTGCTGAAACTGATGCGGCGCTGGTCGAAGTTGCCCACGCCGACGCTGACGTCACGCCAGCTATCCTCGCCGGGCGAGCGCGAGACGAACTTGATCGCTCCCGCAAGCGTGTTGCGTCCGTAGAGCGTGCCCTGCGGGCCGCGCAGCACCTCGACGCGCTCGATGTCGGCGAGGGTGATGTTGTTGCCATTCAGGCGCGCGATGTATACGTCGTCGACATAGATGCCGAAGGGCGATTCGGCCACCACCAGCGAGGCGTCCTGCTGCAGCGACCCGCGCAGCGAAGGCGAGAGGTTGGTCGGCGTGGTGATGTTGTTGAACATCTTGAGGCTGGGCGCGAAGCGCGCGAGGTCGCGTGCTTCGGTGACCTGCTTGTTGGTCAGTGCCTCGGCCGTGATGGCCGTAACGGGCACGGGTACGGACTGCAGTGAGGCCTCGCGGCGCTCGGCGGTGACGACGATTTCCTCGAGCACGGCAGAGGAGTTGTCGCTCTGGGCATAGGCACCGGCGGGCAGCACGGCGAGACCAACGGCAAATGGCAACAGTCGTTTCGACATGGGCGGTTCCTTCGTTATTGGTGATCCCTGTTCGTTCGACCGCAGCACCTTGGGAGGGCGCGGGAAGCCTAATCTAGCAGAGCGCGACGGCTGACAACGCCGCGCTGCCCGGACGCCGATCAGCGTTGCTTTTGCGACACATCTCGGTTGCGATGCGCCGGAGCGGAGCCTGGGCGGATTGCCGATGGTGCGCCGAGGGTCAGGCGAGGCGCACCACGACCTTGCCGCGATTGCGGCCTGCCAGCAGATGCTCCACGGCGTCAGCGACCTGCCCAAGTCCGACGAACGGCGTCGGATCGACGAGCACACGCAGGCGGCCCCGGTAGTAAAGATCGAGGATGCGCTCGGCCGCCTCGTCAAAGAATTCCGGGAAGGCCTGGTTCTGAAAGCCGCGGATCGATGCCGACTTCCAATAGAGCTTGCGGTAGGCACGCGGCTGCGGCACGAGCTCCACGTCCTTGTCGAAGTCCGAGGTATGGCCGCTGACCACGACGCGTCCGCGGAAGGCAACATGATCCACGAAGCAGTCGAAGATTTCGCCACCGACCGAGTCGTAGGCCACATCGATGCCGCGCGGGTACTCCCGTGCAAGCACCTCGCGCAAATCCTCGCGGCGATGATTGATCGGGCGGTCGATGCCGAGTTGGTGCAGCAGTGCCACCTTGTCGTCGCTGCCGGTGACGCCGATCACATGGCAGCCGCGCAGCTTTGCGAGCTGCGCCACCAGATGTCCAAGCCCACCCGCAGCCGCGGACACGGCGACGACCTCGCCGGCGCGTACCTCGCCGATCCGCTCGAGTCCCACCATTGCCGAGATGCCAGTGGGCACGAGGGCAAGGATCTCCGCGGTTGCGGCGCGCACGGCGATAGGACGGCTGGCGTCGGCGTGTTGGTACTCGCGATAGCCTGAGCCGAGGCGTGTGCAGGCGACCCGATCGCCCTCACGCAGACGCGTCACCCCTGGCCCGACCGCCACCACCTCGCCGACCGCCTCCACCCCCATATCGAACGGCGGTCGTACATCGACGTAGCGGACCGTATTGCGGCACAGGTTCTTGTCAAAGATGGCGTTGCAGCCCGCGTAGTGGTTGCGGATCACGACCTCGCCCCGTGCCGGATCGCGCCAGGGCTGCTCGACGACGGCGGTGGCGCTGCGGAAGTCTCCTGTGAGCTGGCTGATCACCAGCTTGCGATAACGGTCGGGTCGGATCACGGGCTGGCTCGTCGGCTCGATGGTCGTTGTGGTTACGCGGCCTCGCCGCTTAGAGTCACGCAGCTTATCCCAGAGGAGCCACGCAGCGTGCCTACCGTGCTCGTCACCGGAACTTCCCGCGGACTCGGCCTCGAGTTCGTCCGCCAGTACGCCGCCGACGGCTGGCATGTCCTCGCCTGCGCGCGCCGGCCCGACGCCGCTGCCGGTTTGCAGGCGCTTGCGGCAACCCATGGAGGACGGGTCCGCCTGCTCGAACTCGACGTCGAGGATCATGCGGCGATCGAGCGCCGGTCGGGCGATCTCGCCGACGCGGCAATCGACGTGCTCATCAACTCCGCGGGCATCATGGGCCGTGGAAGCTTCGCCATCGAGGGCGCAGGCTTCGGCGCCTTCGGGCATACCGATTTCGGCGATTGGGCGCGGGTGTTCCGCGTGAATGTCGCCGCGCCGATGAAGATGGCCGAGGCATTCGTCGAGCAGGTCGCACGCTCGCAGCAGAAGAAGATCGTTACCCTCACCAGCATGCTCGGCTCGATCGCGCTCAACCGCATCGGCAGTCTCTATGCCTATCGCGCCAGCAAGGCGGCCGTGAATGCGATGATGAAGTCGATGGCGATCGATCTGGCGAAATCCCACGGCATCGCAGCGACGGCGCTGCATCCGGGCTGGGTGCGCACCGATCTCGGCGGGCCCAACGCCGACATCGACGTGGTTACCAGCGTCGCCGGCATGCGTCGGGTGATCGCCGCTCTCGATACCGGCAACGCGGGCCGATTCATGGTGCACGACGGCAGCGAACTGCCGTGGTGAGGTGTGCGGCGCGGCCGTCCCGCCGCCGCGTGCAAGCTCAGTAGAACATCCGCGCCATCGTCCGGCGCGAGGGATCGTAGGCGGAGTAGGTCTTGCCCACGGTGCGCGTGTCACCGAGCGCCTGCACCGCAAGATCCGCGAGGTCGGTGCGGCCGATGTAGCTGAATGCCGCCGGATCCTCGGCGAGCACCGCCGTGCCAGTGGCCGGGACGTCGCCGAGACCGCCCGGCCTGATGATGGTGTAGTCGAGTCCGCTGGTCCGCAGATGATCTTCCGCTTGTCCTTTGAGAGCGATCACCTCCGCGAGGAAGCGGCGCGAGATGGCAGGCGCCGCGGCCCGCGAGTCGCCCGTGCCAATCACGGTGATGAACACGAACCGCCGCACGCCAGCCGTCTTTGCGCCATCGATGACGTTGCGGTTGCCGAGGAAGTCAGGTCGTCGGTCCTGCTCGCCGCGCACTGTGCCGAGCGTGGAGATGACCGCGGCATAGTTTCCGGACGCGAAAGCGGCCGCCACCTGACTGCTGTCGAGCGCATCGGCGACGACGGTCTGCACGCCGAGGCGGGTGAGCTCGGTGGTGTTCGAGGTGCGGCGCACGGCCACCGTCACCGACTCGCCGCGCTCGCGCAGCTTGCGCACGATTTCGAGGCCGGTGCCGCGGGTGCCGCCGAACACGAGGACCGGGCCGCCGACCGGCGTGTAGGCCGCCTTGTCGCGGATGTTGATCGGCTCGTGCGAGGAGCCGCTGAGCCAAAAGGCATACAGGGCGAGCACGAGTGCCAGCGTGAGCACCAGACCGCCGACGAACTTGAGCAGGCCGAGCAGGATCCTGAGCATGGCGACCTCCGCGGAGCGATCTGCGGTCAGCGCGCACCGGGTGGTGCGTACCTCTCGACCCACTCCCTGACTGTCTTGTACCAGAAGAGGGAATTCTGCGGCTGGAGTATCCAGTGGTTCTCGTCGGGGAAGTAGACGAACTTCGAGGGCACGCCGCGTTTCTGCAGCGTGTTGAACAGCTCGATGCCGTGGTTGACCGGCACCCGCAGATCGAGCTGGCCATGGATGACGAGTGTTGGCGTCGAGAAGTTGCCCGCCGAGGTGTGCGGCGAGTAGCGCGCGAACTCCTCCGGTCGCTCCCAGAACTCGAAGAAGCGATTGCGCTGGGCAGCGAAATCGGCGGCAATCTGCGTGTAGCTGTTGTACACGGCGGCATGCGCGATCAGCGCCTTGAAGGGATGGGCCCGACCGAGGAGCGTGCTGGCGAGGAAACCGCCATAACTTGCGCCGCCGGCAACCATGCGCTCCGTATCGACCCAGGGCTGCGCTGCCAGCCAGCCAGCCGCCTTGATCGTGTCTTCGTACGGTTTGCTGATCCAGTCGGGATTGATGGAGTCGGCGAATGCCTGGCCGAAGCCGCTGGAGCCGTGGAAGTTGTGCCAGGTGACGACATATCCCCAGCTGGCGAACACCTGCGCGTTCCAACGCCATTGGACGGCATCCTGGATGCCGTTGTGCGGGCCGCCGTGCAGCAGCACGAAAACCGGGTATTTCTTCGAGGGATCGAAGTCCGGCGGATAGACCACCCACATCTGTATCGGCGCACCGTTCGCGCCGGCGTAGGTGACGCTCTCGACTTTGCCCTGAGCGGTCGCGGCGAGCGCGGCGTCGTTGAACGTCGACAGCGCAGTCGCCGCGCCGCTGCCGAGATCCAGCCTGACCAGGGTCGGTGGCGTGGAGAAGTTCTGGCGCAGCGCAACCGCGGTCGGGCGGGCGCCGCCAGCGGCGGCGAGCGCGAGGCTGTCGAAGCTGTCGGCGCCCGTCACTGCCGCGGGCTGGCCCGATCTGGCGAGATCGAAGCGGTAGATGCGCTGGGTGGCGGCGTCGTCGATGCCGCTGAAGATCGCCCGTGAGTCCGGACGCCACAGGAGCCTGCCTGCGGAGCGGTCGAAGCTACCGGACAAATCGAGCCGCGTGCCATCCGCGCGCCCGATGAGCAGGAGCCGCGCACGATCCGCGTAGAAGCCCGGAATCGATTGTGCGGTGTAAGCGAGCCATTTGCCGTCAGGGCTGTAGGCGGGTGAGCCGTCGTTGCCGCGGTTGCCCTCGGTGAGGTTTCGCGGCGGCTTGCAGCCGCAGGTGTCGAGACTCACGAGATCGAAGTTCGGCGCGACCCCGCTCTGGTCGATGTCCGCGGAGAACGTCACCTCGGTGCCGTCCGGCGAGATGTCGTACGAGTCGCTCGAGTACTCCGATTTCGCGAGATGGAAGCCCGACTGGCGGGTCATGGCAACGAGTTCGCCGGTTGCCGTCGACACGGAAAAGAGATGCGGCTGCCGCTCGTCCAGAAAGCGGTCCCAGTAGGAGATCGGCGCCCGCTCCCAGACCATGGCAGACATCTTCGAGTCGGCGCGTTCCGCGAGCCGCGCCGCCTGGTCCTCCCAGCGCACGAGATCGATCCAGATCGGCGATACGAAGGCGATGCGGCGACCGTCGGGAAACCACTTCGGTGCGTTGACGCCGGTGGGCACGTTGGTCAGCCGTCGTGCCTCGCCGCCATCGACCGGTATGACATAGAGCTGGGGCCGCTTGTCGTCGCCACGCTGCGACAGGAAGGCGATCAGGGAACCATCCGGACTGAAACTCGGTGCGGTGTCGTTGGCAACGTGGCTGGTGAGTTGCCGCGATGCCTTGCCGTCGGTGCCGAACAGCCAGAGGTCCGTGCGACCACGGTTCTGCTCGATGTCGAAGCGCGTGACCGTCACCACCGCGAGCCGTCCGTCCGGCGAGATGTCCGCATCGCCGAGGCGGACGAGCGACCACATGCGTTCGGCCGAAAGACGTTCCGGCACCGCCGCGGCTGCAGGCAGCGCGCACGGCAGCGTCAGCAAGACAAGCAGCGACAGCAGTCGCGGAGCGGATCGTGACGAGACGGCTTTTTCCATGTACGTACCTCGAGCGGCGTTCTTCAAGTGGCTGAGTTCAAGTCGGTTGCGGCACGGAACTTGGCCAGTGCGGCGATCAGGGCGGTGTTCTCCGCGGTTCTGCCAAGCGAGATGCGGCACCAGTCGGTCAACGGGGCGAACGGACGTCCGACCTCGATGCCAAGGGCGCGCATGCGCTCGCGGAATTCCGCGACCGGCACACCGGTGCGCACGAACACGAAGTTGCCATGTGAATCGCTGCATTCCATGCCGAGCTTGCGACAGGCCGCAGTCACGCGGCGTCGGTCGGTGACGATGCGTTCGCGCGAGGCGGCGATGAAGGCCGTGTCCGCGAGGCTGGCCGTCGCCGCGGCGAGACCCAGCACGTTGGGGCTTGCCATTTGCAATTCGCGTAGTCTGCTGATGTGTTCAGGGCGGCTGATCGCGTAGCCGACCCGCAACCCGGCCAGTCCGTGGACCTTAGAGAAGGTACGCAAGATCACCACGTTGGCGGTTTCACGCACGAGATCGACCATGCTCTCGGTCGCGCCCGGTTCGATGAGGTCCATATAGGCCTCGTCGACCACGACCAGAGTGCGCTGCGCCAGCGCGCGGCAGTGCGCGCGCAGCCGCGGACCTTCGATCACCGTGCCTGTCGGATTGTTCGGGTTGCAGAGGTACACCAGCCCGTTGTCGTCCGGTGCGGCGGCCTCGATGGCAGCGAGGTCGTGCCGCAGGCTGGAATCGAGGGGCACGCGGCGCACTTCCGCGCCTGCCTTGGCGGCGAATGCCATCAGTTGGTCGAAGGTCGGCCAGGCGCAGGTCACCACGCCGCGCGCTGCCCAGCCGAAGGCCAGCATGTTCAGCAACTCCCCTGAACCCGAGCCTATGGCGATCTGTTCCGGTTGCACGCCCTCGCGGGCGGCGATCGCGGCGATCAGCTTGCCGGTGTTGGCGTAGCGGCAACCGTCATCCATGGCGGCCGCCACCGCGGCACGCGCCGCCGGTCCCGGACCCCAGGGGTTCTCGTTGAAGTTGAGACGGATCGGATAGCTGACGGAGTCGTCCGCGAGACCGAAGGCCGTCGCGGCGCCGTCGGGTGTTGCAAGCGGACTACCGCCGCCGGCCCGCAGCAGCGGGGTCAGCAGCCCGGTGCCCAGGGCCAGCGCCAGGGCCCGTCGACGATCGCTGTGCTGCATGCGCCTTCTCCCCTGAGCGGATCCGCCATCAAAACCTGCAACCAAAGCCTGGCGAGAGGCTAAGTGATCGGCCGCGCCACCGCTACGGGTCGTCAGCCGGCGGGCGGCTCATGCATACTGCCGAGCGATGTCCAGTCTTGGCGAAGGGCGGATCGTGGTCGGCACGGCGCGTGGCGAGCGCGGTGACGCCATCGATCTCGTCAGGCAGTGGTTTGAGGCCATGGCCGATGGCGATCTGGCTGCGGCCGCGCAGCTGATGGCGCCGGGGCCGCGAATCACCGTGTCGGGCGGGCACCGGTTCCCGGGCCTTGCCGAGTTTGTCGCCTACGGCGCGCAGCGCTACGCCAGCATCCGCAAGCAGTGCGACAGCTTCGAGGCCTGCGAGGCGGTCGGTGGTTTTGCGGTCTTCGTGCGCGGCGAACTGTCCGGCAGATGGGCCGATGGCACGCCGTTCGGAAAGGTTCGCTGGTGCGACCGCTTCCTCGTGCAGGCCGGCCGGATCGTCGAACTCGACACCTGGAGCGATCTGGCGGAGACCCGCCTGGCGCCTTGATGCGGCGGTGGCAGCATCGCAACGGCGTTTGCTCATCACCGCGGAACTTTGCCGCGTCCGCGGGACGACTGCAGCGACCTGAATTCCGTTGCGCTGCTTGACTTCAACGCTCGCCGCTGCATTCAATCGGTTGGACGGGCGAGGGTTCATCACCTCGGGTCACGCCCGTTTTTGCCGGACGCAACATTCGATAGGGAGGTCGAAATGTACAGTCATCCGCAACGCAATCGTCTGCAACCCGTGCTCGCCGCCGCTTTGGCGTTGCCGCTCGCCGGCATCGCTCAGGAGCGCAATGCCGAGCCTGCCGCGCTCGATGAAGTCGTGGTCACGGCGCGCAAGCGCGAGGAGTCGCTGCAGGATATCCCGCTGGTGGTCAACGCGATCACCGCCGAGCAGATCGAACGCAGCACCATCCAGGGGCTCGGCGACATAGCCCTGCGCACACCGGGACTGAACTACGAAGGCTACGTTTCTTCGGGGCTCTCGGGTGGCCTCGTTCTGCGCGGCCTCACCAACACCCAGCTCACCAACCGCACACAGAACGTGGCGGTGTTCTACGATGGTGTCTACCTGCCCAACCAGGCGATGTTCGATCTCGGGCTGGCCGATATCGAGCGCGTCGAAATTCTCAAGGGTCCGCAGAGCGCGCTCTACGGCCGCAACGCCTTCGCCGGCGCGGTGAATTACATCTCGCGCAAGCCCTCGAGCGAATGGCGTGGCGATGCCACGGTCACCGTCGGCAGCGACGAACGACGCGACTACTCCGCCTTCGTCAGCGGACCGCTCGCCGGCGAGAACGTGCTGGTCAAGCTGTCCTACGGTCGGTCCGAGTTCGACGGCACGATCAGGAACAACCACCCCGGTGCGGGCGCGGGCGTCAGCCCCGGCAACAAGGGCAACGTCGGCGGCTACGACAACGAGTCCTACTCGGCTGGGCTGACGCTGCGGCCCTCCGAAACCCTCGAGATCAACCTCGGCTACTTCGACACCGAGCTGCTGCGCGAGCCGGCAGCCTCGTGGTCGCTGCAGGGCGCAGCCTCCAACCTGTTCGGTCTCACGGTGTTCAACGATCTCAACTGCCTGCCGCGCACCGTTTTCGGCGCACCGCGCAACACGGCATGGTGCGGTGAGCTGCCGGCGACGCGACCGCAGGTACCGGGTGACACCCGCCTGCCTGACGTCGTGATCGACCCCCGGCAGCTCGGCCTCAACGGCGGCAGCTCGGTGACCACGGCGATCGCCTCATGGGACATCACCGAGTCGCTCGAACTATTCTATGAATACGGCAGGGCCGAATATGAAGGCTTCGGCGGCGGTCCCAACGACCGTGATCCGGTTCGCGGCAGCAATGTGCAGTTCCTGATCGGCTCGCCGGTGCCGGTGTTCCGCAACGTCGTCGACTCGCGACCGAACGGCAATCTCGAGGCGACATCGCATGAGCTTCGCCTGCAGTCGGCAGCCGGGAACCCTCTTTCGTGGCTGGCTGGTGCCTACTACTCGGACGTCGACGAGTACACGACCGGCATCTCGATCAACGCCCCGGTGCTCGGTTCGGCCTCGATCGCCGCAGACATCCGCAACTCGAATCTTTCGGCCTCGCGCTTCGAGGACCGTATCAAGGCGGTCTACGGGTCAATCGATTATCGGTTGACGGATGCCTGGTCGGTGGCGGCGGAGGCGCGGTACAACGACGAGCGCAAGGCGATCTTCCGTCTGACCACCTCCACCGGGGCGCCGGTGGTGAACACCCCGGCGGCGCCACAGAGCACGTTCCAGGAGAAGACCTACAAGAGCACGACCTGGCGCGGCACCATCTCCTGGCAGCCCGCTGAATCGCTGCTTGCCTATCTGTCCGCCGCCAAGGGGGAAAAAGCCGGGGGCTTCAACACCGCCCGCAACCCGGACTTGCAGGGCGCGTTCGACCCGGAGACCAACACCACCATCGAGCTCGGCCTGAAGAGCGAGTGGCTCGACCGCCGTCTGCGTCTCAACGGCGCGGTCTACACCATCGACTGGAAGGACATCCAGGGCGCTGCTCCGCAGCGCGGGCCCGGTGTCGTGCCGACCGACGCAAACGTGATCGAGAACCGCGGTGGCGCGGAGTCGACCGGCATCGAGGTCGAGCTCGGCTATGTCTTCACCGACAACTTCAGCGTGACACTCGCAGCCTCGTACAACGACCCGAAGTACAAGGGCGCGACGTTCCTCGCCGCGACGGTCTTCTGCGACGGTGTGCGCTGCACCAACGGCAGCATCGTCAACGGGGTCGGCAACAACAACATCGACGGCAATTCCCTCGAGCGCCAGTCAAAGCAGTCGGCGGCCCTGCTGCTCACCTACACGGGTGAGATGGCGGGTTTCGACTTCTACTCCAACGTCGACTTCAACTACCAGTCAAAGCAGTTTCTCGAGGCGCTCAATCTCGGCAACACCGGCGCCCGCTTTCTGACCAATGCCAAGCTTGGCATCGCCAACGAAAACTGGGACGTGTCGCTGTGGTCGAAAAATCTCTTCGACGAGCGGTACGTCGCCAACTCGTTCGTGATCTTCTTCGCCAACTCCTACGTGGCCTCGCTCGGCGAAGGGCGGCAGTACGGGCTGACGGTCAAGTACAAACTCTGAGGAACGATGAACGCCCCGAAACTCGATCGCTATGTTGCGCTGGCCCTGCAGGTCGACTGCGATGGCGTACACCCCGATCCCGACCGCGCGGCCGCCGCCGCACGGATGGCCGCGTCGCTGGTGCGCATCGAACGGGCGATCGAAGGCGCGAAGCGCTGGATCGGGTCCGACCTAAAGCTCGTGGTGCTGCCGGAGTACATCCTCTCGGGGCCGCCCTGGGGCGAGACGATCCCGGCCTGGACGGCGAAGGCGGCGCTGGAGCCGGACGGACCGGAATACGCCACGCTTGCGGCGATGGCGCAGCGTCACGGCATCTTTCTTGCCGGCAACGGCTACGAAACCGATCGGCATTTTCCGGGCCTCTATTTCCAGGCCTGCTGGGTGTTCGATCCGGCGGGCAACCGCGTGCTCACCTACCGCCGGCTGATCTCCATCTTCGCGCCGACGCCCCACGACGTCTGGGATCGCTACCTCGACATCTACGGGCTCGAGGGCGTGTTCCCGGTAGCCGACACCGTGATCGGCAGGCTGGCGGCGATCGCCTCCGAGGAAATCCTCTATCCCGAGATCGCGCGGGCGCATGCGATCCGGGGCGCCGAGGTTTTCCTGCACTCCACGAGCGAAGTGGCGTCGCCGAACCTGACCATCAAGCAGATCGCGCGGCGGGCGCGTGCGCTCGAGAACCTCGCCTATGTCGTGTCGGCGAACAACGCCGCACTGCTCGGCATCGACGTGCCCGTGGACTCGAGCAACGGCTTCTCCGACCTCATCGACTATCATGGCAACCAGATGGTGGTGGCGGGCGCCGGCAATTCCTCGGTCGCTTCCGGCTTTCTCGACCTCGCCGGGCTGCGCGCCTACCGGCGCCGTCCGGCGATGTCGAACATGCTCTCCCGTCAGGCACTCGACATGTTTGCCGAGTCTTTCGCCAACGCCGATCTGCGCCGGCGCAATGGCCTGCTGCAGGGTGACGGGCTGCTGATCCCCGATCGCGCCTATTTCCAGCAGCGTCAGGCGGATGCCATCGCCCGGATGGTGGCGCGCGGCATTCTTTGATCGTCGCCCGCCGTCTGCCGCGCTGACCACCACGGGATCCCGCGCATGCCGAAACTCGCCATCCACGACCGCTACGGCGAGCCGCGCGCCGTGCTGCGGGTGATCGAGGCCGCTGCCGAACAACCGGGACCCGGCGAGGTGATCGTGCGCATGGAGGCCGCGGCGATGCACATCGCCGATCTGCGCACCATCGCCGGTGCCGCGGGCTTCCGGCCGCCGTTGCCGCGCACGCCGGGTTTCGAGGGCATAGGCCGCGTGCTGCGCGTTGGCGAAGGGGTCGATACCCCGCGGCCGGGAGAGCGGGTGTTCCCGGCGCTGGGCAGCGGCACGTTCCGCGAGGAAGTCCGCTGCGCAGCCGCTGCCTGCATGCCGGCGCCCCAGGGCGACGCGCTGCAGTTGAGCCTGCTCACCGTGAACGGACCGACGGCATGGGTGCTGCTCGAAGACTTCGCGACGCTGCAGCCCGGTGACTGGCTGGTGCAGAACGCAGCCAACTCGAGCTGCGGACGCTATTTGGTGCAGCTGGCGCGCCGTCGTGGCATGCGCACGGTCAACGTGGTGCGCCGGCCGGAGATGCTGGATGAGCTGCGGCAGCTCGGTGCCGATGTGGTGCTGCTGGATGGTGACGATCTTGCAGCCCGCGTGGCCGCCGCCGTCGGCGGCGCGCCGATTCGTCTCGGCATCGATGCAGTGGCCGGCCCGGCGACGCAGCGCATCGCGGAGTGCCTCGCCGCCGACGCGCCCCTCGTCAGCTACGGATCGATGAGTGGCCAGCGCTGCGAGATCGACTTCTACCTGATGTTCCGTCAGGGCATCGTGCTGCACGGGCTCAGCTTTGTGCGCCAGTTCCGGCGGCGCCCGCCGGAGGCGGTGCGTGCTTTGTATGCGGAGCTGGCGCAGCTGATGGCAAGTGGCGAGCTGGTTGCACGCATTGCCGGCGTTTATTCGCTGCAGCGGATCGTCGAGGCCTGCGAGCACGCAGCGCTGACCGGCAGCGATCGGGATGGCAAGGTGATCATCAGCTTCGAGACGTGAGCCGCCTGCGGCGCCTTGCAGCGACGGGAGTCTTCAGTCGTTGACGAGCACGACCTTGCCGTAATGGGTCCGCGAGTCGACCATCGCATGTGCGCGCGCGAGTTCGCGCATCGGCAGCACCGTGTCGACCACCGCCTTGAAGCGTCCTTGCGCGAACAGCGGCAGGGCGACGCTGCGGAACGACGGCATCGACTCGGGCAGGAAGCGCGCGCTGGAGCTGATGCTCATCGCGAGCAACTGCAGGTTGCGTATGCCGATGTTGAGGCTGAAGCAGACCTGGCGGCCACCCGTGCTGCCGTACATCACGATACGGCCCTCGGCGGCCATGCTGTCGAACAGCGCCGTCGCCGTCTCCTCGCCGATGGTCATCAGGCCGATGTCGACGCCATGTCCCTGCGTATCACGCAGCACCGCGGCTGGCAGGTCGATCGTCTTGTAGTTGTAGGCCGCATCCGCGCCGGCGGCGAGTCCGCGCGCGCACTTGTCGTCGCGGCTCGCGGTACCGGCGACCCAGCAGCCCTGCCACTTCGCGATTTGCAGCGCCGCGCTGCCCACGCTGCTGGCGACGGCTTCGATAAGCACGCGCTCCCCTGCGCGCGCCTTGGCCACGGTGACAAGCGCATGCCAGGCCGTCAGCCAGCCGACCGGTATGGCAGCGCCCTGGACGAAATCGAGGGCGGAAGGCAGCGGCAGCGCATGGGCGGCATCGAAGAGCACATGCGTGGCGTGCGAGCCGCGGGCGCGGCCGAACACCCGGTCACCCACTGCGAACTGAGTGACGCCGGGGCCGACCGCCTCGACGATTCCGGCGGACTCCATACCCATGACGAACGGCAGCTGCTGGCCCGAATAGCTGCCGGAGCGCATGCGGGTCTCGGCGAAATTGATGCCCGACGCGTGCACGCGCACGAGCAGTTGCTCCGGACCGGGATGCAGGGGCTGCAGCTGCTCCCAGCGCATGGTCTCGGGGCCACCGAACTCGCGGACGTACCAGCCTTCCATTGCCATGGCCACGAGCTCAGCGACGCGACGCCATGAACGACATGAAGGCGGTGTGGTACTCGTCGACGAACGCCGCGGTGACCGGATCTGTCTGCATGCGGCGCCACCAGTCCGCGAGACGCGGCTGGCCTTCGTAGGGGTCGACGACGCCGCAGATGCCGGCGATGAGCGACATCATCTGCAAGCAGGGCAGCATGGCCACGTCGGCGTAACCGAGCCTGTCGCCGACCGCATAGGGACCACGGTCCATGAAGTGCTCGAGCTGCGCGAGCGACTTGCGGTAGCCCTCGGTGGCGGCGCTGACTTCGTCCTGTTTGCGGGTCGCGGGGTTCAGGTTGGCGAAGTAGGCGCGGCCTTGCGGCGCCACGTAGAGATCGACGATGCGACCGAGCAGCCGCGACTGGGCGCGCTCGTACGGCGCTGCCGGCAGCAGCGCCGGCGAAGGATAGGCGTCCTCGAGATAGTCGAGCAGCACCATCGATTCTGCGAGTGCGCGGCCGTCGATTTCCATGACCGGCATCTTGCCGATCGGGTTAAGTCTGAGGAACTCCGCACTCTTGATGCCGCCCGGCGGCATCTCCGGGACGAGCGCTATGCCCTTCAGGCGCGCGGCGAAGGCCACACGGGCCACATAGGGAGAAACGAGCGAACCGAAGAGTTTCATGGCAGCCTCCGGAATTGCGGCCGACGGTGAAAAAAAGCGCGCGAACTATGAACGCGCCGTGACGCCAGCGTCAACCCGAAGCATGGCCCAAAAAACCGCCAACAGCAGCGGCAGGGTCAGCAGGTTCAGCGTCTGCCAGCCGAGGGTTTCTATCGCGGCACCGGCCGAGAGCGATGCCACGGCCTGCGAGCCGAACACTGCCAGATCGTTGAAGCCCTGTGCGCGGTAGCGCTCGGCTGCCGAGTAGGTGGCGGCGAGCAGCGCTGTCGCACCGACGAACATCAGGTTCCAGCCGACACCGAGCAACAGCAGTGCGGCGAAGTAGTGGATGAACTGGTGACCGACGAAGGCGCAGATCAGCACGCAGACCACGTTGACCGCGATGCCCGCGAAGATCATGCCGCGGATCCCGAGGCGCGCAACGAACCATGGTGTCGCCAGCGAGGGCAGGTACATGCCTAGCAGGTGCGCGGTGATCACGGCCGTGGTTTCGCTGGTCGAGAAACCATCGTGCACGTGCATGCTGAGCGGAGTCGCGGTCATGATGAAACTCATCACCGCGTAGGAAGCGAGGCCGCCGAGCACCGCGAGCCGGTAGCGCGGGTCGCGCAGCAGTGCGGCGATGGGACGCGCGCAGTCTGCACCCTGCGGGCTGGGCGGGTCGGGTGGCGGCGCGGCGGGCAGGCGGGTGAGCACCGCGGCGGCGACGAGGCATAGTCCCGCGAGCATCAGGAACGAGCCGCCGTACGGCGGCCAGCCCTCGAGGTCGGCGAACAGCCCGCCGAGGGTTGGCGCCGCGAGCGCGGCAGCAAGGGTGCCGATCATCACGGTGGAGACCGCGCGACCCGCATGCTGCGGGCCGGCGTACTCGATGGCCGCGAAGCGGTATTGCTGCACGAATGCCATGTTGCTGCCGATCAGCAGTCCGGCGAGGCAGAACAGCGGAAAATCGCGCTGCACGATGGCGGTCGCACAGAGCAGGGCGGCGATGGCGGCGACGATGGCGCTGCCGATGAACGCGCGCCGGCGTCCGATGCGTTGCATCAGCAGCGCGGCTGGCAGCGACATCGCCGCGATACCGAGCACGGACAGCGACAGCGGCAGCGTGGCGAGCATTGGCTGCGGCGCGAGCTGGGTACCGACGATGCCGCCGAAGGTGATCAGCGTGATGCTGCCGCAGGCCGCAAATCCCTGGGCAAGGGTGAGGATCCAGACGTTGCGCATGCGGCGGGTACAGGCCTCGGGACACGGGCGTGGCCGCAGTATATCCGCTGCATCCTCCTCGGTTATGCTGACGACATGAGCGAACGGCAACTTCCCGATCCGGCCCCGCAGCCGGCATTCTTCGACAATCCGGCGATCGACAACCTGATGGCGGTCACCATGGAACTCGGCGCCGAACTCTGGGTGCAGAAGGAGCGGATGCGCGCGATCGAGCGGTTGCTGGCCGAGCGCGGCGTGGTCACCGCGGAAGATCTCGAGCGGTACAGCATGTCGCCCGAAGAAACCGCACGGGTGCAAGCCGAGCGCGACGCCTTCGTGCGCCGCCTGTACGCAGCCTTCACCCGCGACACCGTCCCCGCCACGCCGCCCGCGACCTGACACTCCGCATGTCCCCGCCGACCGGCAGCTACATCGAGCGCATACTGCGCGCGCGCGTCTACGACGTCGCTATCGAGTCGCCGCTTGAGCGCGCGCTGCGCCTGTCGCGCAGGCTCGGCAACGAGGTCCTGCTCAAGCGCGAGGACCTGCAGCCGGTGTTCTCGTTCAAGCTTCGCGGGGCATACAACAAGATCGCGCAGCTGTCCGACCATGTGGCGGCACGCGGCGTGATCTGCGCCTCGGCGGGCAACCATGCGCAGGGTGTCGCCCTCGCGGCGAGCCGACGCGGCATTCCGGCGGTGATCGTAATGCCGGTCACCACGCCGCAGATCAAGGTCCAGGCGGTGGCAGACCTCAGCGGTGAAGTGGTGCTGCATGGCGACGACTACGACACTGCCTATGAGCACGCGCTCGGCATTGCGCGCCAGCGGCAGCTGGTGTTCGTGCACCCCTTCGACGATCCTGACGTGATCGCCGGCCAGGGCACCATCGGCATGGAGATCGCGCGTCAGACCGCCGGCAACGTCGATGCGGTGTTCGTGCCCGTGGGCGGCGGCGGCCTGATCGCCGGCATCGCGAGCTACCTCAAGTACGTGCACCCGCGGGTGCGCATCATCGGCGTCAACGCCGCCGACTCGACGGCCATGCACGACTCGCTGCTGGCCCGCGAGCGGCTGACGCTCGCGCGCGTCGGCATCTTCGCCGATGGTGTCGCAGTGCGCCGCGTGGGCGAGGAAACCTTCCGCCTCGCGCTCGATCTGGTCGACGAGATGATGCTGGTCGACACCGACGAGATTTGTGCCGGTATCCAGGACATCTTCGAAGACACGCGTTCCATCGTCGAGCCGGCGGGTGCGCTGGCGGTGGCCGCGATCAAAAAATTCGTCGCCCGCGAGGGTTGCCGCGAACGCCGGTTCGTCGCCATCAATTGCGGTGCCAACATGAATTTCGACCGTCTGCGGCACGTTGCCGAGCGTGCGGAGATCGGCGCGCGACGCGAGGCCCTGCTTGCCGTCGAGATCCCGGAGCGCCCGGGCAGCTTCCTTGCGCTCTGCCGCACCCTCGGCCGGCGCAGCGTCACCGAGTTCAACTACCGCTACGAAAGGCCCGCCGCGGCGCGCATCTTCCTCGGCTTCGGCATGCACGGCGGTCGCGACGAGCGCGCCGAAGTGATCGCCGCGCTGCGCGCCGCCGGCCATTCGGTCACCGACATGACCGACAACGAGCTGGCCAAGCTGCATGTGCGCTACATGGTGGGCGGACACCCCGAGTCGCTCGACGACGAGCGGCTGTTCCGCTTCGAGTTTCCCGAGCGGCCCGGGGCCCTGCTGCGCTTCCTCGAGGCGATCGGCGCGCGCTGGAACATCACGCTGTTCCACTACCGCAACCACGGGTCCGACGCCGGTCGGGTGATGGCTGGCATACAGGTGCCCGAGTCGACCCGCGAGGACTTCTTTCTGCACCTCGCCGAACTGCAGTATCCGTGGGTCGACGAGACAGCCAATCCGGCCTACCGTCTGTTCCTCGGCAACTGAGCAGCCACGATGCAGCAGTACCAGCCCCTCGTGCCCGCGCGCGAGGAGTTCACCACGATCCGCGGAGTCGAGCATCGGGTACTGCACTGGGGTCCGACCGGCGCGCCGCGGCTGTTCCTGCTGCACGGCTTTCAGGACTGCGCGGACACCTTCCAGTTTCTGGTGGATGCGCTGCCGCGTGACCTGCACTGCATAGCGCCCGACTGGCGGGGGTTCGGCGGCAGTGGGCACAACGCGGGGCCGTACTGGTTTCCTGATTACCTCGCCGATCTCGAGGGTCTGCTCGGGAAGTTCGCTGCCGGCGAAGCGGTGACCCTGGTGGGCCACAGCATGGGCGGCAATATCGCCGCCCTCTACGCCGGCATCCGGCCGCAGCGGGTGCGGCGACTCGTCTCGATCGAGGGGTTCGGCTTGCCGCGCACGGCCATCGAGCAGACGCCCGAGCACTACGCCCGCTGGCTGGACCAGCTATGCAAGGGCGTGGAGCAGTCCCGCTACGAGTCCGCCGCCCAGCTAGCGGCGCTGCTGCAGCGGCGCAATCAGCGCCTGCCAGCGACGGTAGCGGCCTTCGTTGCCGCGGCATGGACTCGGCCGGATGCCTCCGGCGGCGTGCTGCTGCGCTTCGATCCCTGGCACCGACTCGTCAATCCGGTGCGCTACCGCCGCGACGAGGCCGAGGCTTGCTGGCGCAGAGCCCAGGCACCCGCCCTGCTGCTGCTCGGCGGCCAGTCCGAGTACCGGCGGCACCTCGAGCGGGACAGCGGGGTCGACGAGGTCGCGCGCTTCGCCGCTTGTCTGCCGCATATCGAGGTACGGGACTTCCCCGCGCTCGGCCACATGATGCACCACGAGGATGCCGCCGCCGTGGCCGGGATCATCGAGGATTGGCTGCAGCGGCACCCGTGATGTGGCGCGGATCCCTGCGCCCCGCGTGACGTTCCTCCTCGCCACCTGCGACAATGGGGCTTTCGGGGTGGGGTTGATGACCGCGGACGCGAACAATTCGATGCCCTCGACGCCGCCGACGGAACGTAGTGCCGTCTGGGGGGGCGTCGCATCCGGCGCCAGCCTCGCGGGCTATCTGGGACTGCTGCCGTTCGCAGCGGCGCTCGGCTGCGTCACCCTCGGCGCCGGGTACGGGCTTGCCGGATTCGGCGTCGAACTCGCGCTTGCCTGGGGCGCGGTCATCCTCACTTTCGTCGCCGCCGTGCACTGGGGGCTCGCGCTCGCCGGCCGCTGGCGCTGGACCGCCGCCGGGATCCTCGGCTCGATCCTGCCCTCGGTGGTCGGCGCGCTCGCCGTGCTGGCGGGCGGTGGGCGTGGCCTCGCGCTGCTCGTGGTCGGCTTCGGCATGTTCTGGTTGTACGAGCACCGGGTCAGGGCGCTTGCGCTGCCTGCCGACTATCTCGCGCTGCGGCGCAACCTTACGCTCGGTGTCTGCGCGCTGCTGGTGTTCACGGCATTCGCCGCCGAGGGCAGCGCGTGATTCTCGAGGAACTCGCCGAGAGCAAATGGCTGCGGCCGCTGATCGTCATCGGCTTCATTGCCGTGCTGCTGCTGCTCGCCTTCCAGGTGCTGCAGCCGTTCATCGTGCCGGTGATCTGGGCCGTGATCCTCGCCTACGTCACCTGGCCCATGCACGAGCGGCTGGTGCGGGTCTGCGGGGGGCGTCGCGACCTCGCGGCGCTGCTCATGACGCTGCTGCTCGGCGCTGCGATCATCCTGCCCGTCGTGTGGATCGTGCTGCTGCTCAAGGCCGAGGCGCTGCCGTTCTACCGCGAGGTGCTGCCGCTGCTGGCCCGCATGCAGTTGCCGCCGTTCATCGCCGAGTTGCCGCTGCTCGGTCCGCGCCTGCAGGAGATCCTCGCCCAGGTCGCCAGAGACCCCGGCGCCATAGACGCGGCCATCCGCGGGTTCTTCGCCCAGTCTTCCGGCGAGTTGAGTGCGCTGCTGGGCGGTGTCGGCCGCAACATAGTCAAGCTTGGCATCGCCATGGTGTCCCTCTTCTTCATGTACCGTGACGGCGAGCATTTCGCTGCGCAGGTCGAGCGCATGCTCGAGCAATTCTTTGGTCGTGTGCGCGTGCAGCACTATCTGGAGGCGGTCGGCAACACCGTGAAGGCGGTGGTTTACGGGATCGTGCTCGCGGCACTCGCCCAGGGCACGCTCGCCGGTCTCGGCTACTGGGCGGCCGGCCTGCCGGTGCCGGTGCTGCTCGCCCTGCTCACGTTCCTCGTCGGTCTGGTGCCATTCATCGTGCCTTTCATGTGGGGCTCGGCGAGCGTGTGGCTCTATCTCACCGGCGAGCCGACGGCAGCGATCGGCCTTGCCATCTGGGGTCTCACTGCGGTCAGCTGGATCGACAATATCGTTCGGCCGCTGGTAATCAGCGGCGCGACGCGCATTCCCTTCCTGCTGGTGCTCTTCGGCGTGCTCGGCGGCCTTGCGGCCTTCGGTCTCGTCGGCCTTTTCATCGGCCCGGTCATCCTTGCGGTGATCATGGCGGTGTGGCGCGAGTGGCTGGCCGAGAAGCGTTCGCAGGTTGCAACCGAGGGGGCCTGACCGCCATGCCTGCCATACTCCGCCGTACCACCTTCATCGTTGCCGATGCGCAGCGCGCCGCGGCGTTCTACGAGAGCGTCTTCGGCTGGACCCGCTTCTACGACCACGCGCTGACGGCACGCGCCGGCTTTCCGCCCGTCGGTCCGCGCGACGAACCGGTGAAGCTGGTGCTGTTGAAGGCTCAGGATCCGCAGATCGGCATGATCGGCTTCCTGCAGTACGTCGATGCTCCCTTCGATACGGGCGTCGTGACCGGCCGCAGCAAGGTACGCATGGGCGAGGCGATACTCGTAGTGCAGACTGATGACGTGCACGGGATCCATGCACGCGCGTGCGCGGCCGGTGCCAACATCTGCATGCCGCCCACCGACTGGAGCGTGCCATCGCACGACGGCAGCAGCGTGATCCACCTGCGCTCGATGTCGATGTTCGATCAGGACGGCATCTACTCGGAGATCAACCAGCACGTGTGAGGCCGGTCGGGCCGACGCGCTGCCCGTCAGCTGGTGGCGCGGGTCAGCACGCGCGGCGTGTCGGCAGCGCGGTAGTCGCGGAGGCGCAGCAGCAAACGCTCCGGGTCGTCGTCGATGAGCAGCATGCTGCGTACGCCTTCGCGCAGGAATCCCTCGCTGTCGACGTGGTCCAGGAAGGCGGCAAGTCCCCGGTAGAAGCCGTCGACGTCGAGCAGCGCGCACGGCTTGCGGTGCAGTCCGAGGTGCGTCCAGGTCCAGACCTCGAACAACTCCTCGAGGGTGCCCACGCCGCCGGGCAGGGCGATGAAGCCGTCGGCGAGCTCCGCCATCAGCGCCTTGCGCTCGTGCATCGAGCCCACCACACGCAGGTCGGCGATGCCGCGGTGAGCGACCTCGCGATCGACCAGGGTTTGCGGGATCACGCCGATCACCTCGCCTCCCGCCGCCGCTGCGGCATCGGCGAGCGCGCCCATCAGGCCGATTGCGGCGCCGCCGTAGACGAGACCCACGCCGGACCGCGCGAGCACCGTGCCAAGCCGGACGGCTGCCTCGCGGTACTGCGTACCCCTGCCGGCGTTCGCCCCGCAGAACACGCAGAGGCGCTTCACCAGCCCATCCCGTAGTAGGTGATGGTGCGCCGCACGTTGTCGCGCACGATGCCGTTGAAGCCGCGCAGGTGCGCGAAACGACCCTGCAGGCGCGCAGCCACCCGGTCCGGAATCTGCTCAAGCGGCGTACCGGCGTCGAGTTCGCGGCGGGTCTCCGTCATCAATGCCTCGAGATACTCGCGTCGCTCGGTGATTCGTGACTTCGGTGCGATCGGTATGCCGTGCCCGCCGACATATTCGGTGAAGGACCAGCCCTCGAGCTCGCGCAGGCTGCGCACCCAATTGTGCAGCGAGTAGTCGGCGATGAACGGCAGCGGCATGCCGCCCGCCGTGGCGAGGTCGACGATGAACGGAATGTCGGCGTGGTCGGGCTTCATGACGATCAGGCAGTCACCATGGTTGGGCCCCAGCCAGCGCAACTCGAGCCGGCGCTCGCCGAGTCGCAGCACGTGGCGTTCGCCGGTGAAGGTGCGCGTGGGCATGACAATGTCCGGCTCCGGCAGATCCTCGAAGTGACGGACGCAGTTGCGGTGGCTGACGAAGGTTGCACCCTCGGCGGCGAAGATGCGCCCGCCGCGCACATGATCCCAGTGCTGGTGGCTGTAGACCACGTACTTGACCGGTAGCGGCGTGAGCTTGCGGATCTCCTCGCGGAGGATTGCCGCCGCCTTCGGCTCGATGGGGTCGGTGACGATGACTCCCGCGCGCGTGATCAAAAAAATATTGCGCAATCCGCGGTAACGGAAAGTGTAGTAGCCGGGGGCGATCTGCGTTACCTCGAAGCCCTGCACGGGTACGGGCAACGCCGTCTGCGCGCGGGTGGGCGAGGCCAGCAGGACTGCAGCCGCGGCGTAGCTGATGGCGCTGAGGCAGACGCTGCGCCAGGCCATCAGTGACGGCCGTCGAGGAAGGGCAGCAGCGCCGCAGCCCACTTGCCCTCCGCGTCCGGCAACAGCGCGTGATGGGCAAGCGGCAGGTCCGCTGCCGCCCGCCACATGCCGTCACGCTGCGGGTCGAGGTCCGACGCGGCGAGGATCACCGGCAAGCGGTCGCGCTCGAGCGCCGCGGCGAGTCGCGTGTGCAGTGGGTAGGAGAATTGCGCGTGGAGGGCACGCCGCCAGGTGCCATCCGAGCGGAAGAGTTCCAGCACGCGCTGCTGTACATGCAGCGGGTCGACCTGCGGTTCCTGGCGGATGGCCGCGCTGCCCCGACGGTCGTACCACGGCCAGAAGAGCGCCTGATCACGCACCACATGCCAGGCATGCAGCAGATAGCCGCCGAACCAGTCCGGCGCGATCGCCGGCGCGATCTGCCCGGCAAGCTGCTCAGCGAGGGGTTCGTCGACGAAGGCGACGCCGGTCATGACGAGGGCGTTCACCCGTGGGCGGTTCTGCCGCGCGAGCTCGAGACCGATCAGGGCGCCGACACCGACGCCGACCACATCGACTGCGGAGGCGCCGAGTGCGGCCAGCGCGGCATCCACCGCGCGTGCGTAGGCGGCGACCGACGGCTTGCCGCGCGGCAACGTGTCGTCCGATTCGCCATGGCCCGGGAGATTCAGCGCGATGACGGGCCGCTTGCCGATGAAGCCGCCGGCGATCGCTGCCACTGTCTCGCTCGAACCGAGGGCATCGTGCAGCAACAGAACTGGCCGGCCCGCGGCATCGTCGTTGCGGCGCAGCCGCAGTTGCGCGTTGCCCAGATCGACGTAGTCCTGCCGCAGTCGGCCGGCGAGATCCGCCGCCGGAGCCACGCCACGCGGCGGCTGCGGGGGCTCGTGTCGCTTGATGTAGTCGCGGCACAAGTCGAGAGTCTGCTCGACGCTGCCGCCCGCTTGCACGGTCACGCTTGGGCTGCGGTGGCGGATGCGCGGCAGGTGCGCGGCGAGCACATCGGTGGCGTAGGCGGTGACAAGCACCGGTGTCTCTGCGTCCCGCAGTGCAAGGTCGGAGCGCATCACGAACGCCGCGCGGTAACCGACCCGGTAGTGGTCGCCGGAGCGCATGAAGTCGAGCAGGCCGCGGTGCAGCACCTCTGGTGGCGGCACATCGACCTGCAGCCGGTTGGCGAGGGACTTGGCGTACCACGGGAAGAAGATCGTCTGCTCGCGCATGCGTGACCAGAGCCAGGTGAGATGCGAGCCGTCCCAAGCGGGCGTGAACGGCGGCAGATAGTGGCGGACGATCTCGGCCTTTTCGGCCTCGGCAAGCATCACGTAGCCGTTGGCCGCGGCGCAGACGATGCGCTGCGGAAATGCGGCGGCGATCGCCGCCGAGATCATGGCGCCGGTGTGGAAGCCGTAAACCGCCGCGCGGTCGATGCCGAGCGCATCCATGAACTCGATGGCCGCCTCCGCGAAATCCTGCATCTGAGCCTCGCCGACCCCGAGCGGATCGGACAGTCCGAAGCCCGGGGAGTCGGGCGCGATGCAGGTGAAATGCGCCTGCCAGCGCTCGATGGTCGGCAGCAGATCGCGGGATGACAGCGGCGACTGATGGAAGAGGATCACCACGGGCCCCGATCCGGCACGACGGTAGTGCACCTGTCGCGCGCCCCAGCGGCCCGTGGCGATCGAAGCGAAATGCCGGGTGATGCGATTGGCGGACATGCGACACTCCCTCCCGCAAGCTTGCGCCGAAGTTATCACCCCGCCATGAGCCAATCGACCGGACCCGTCACGGAGTCCACCGACAGGACGACCGCCGACAGTCCAAGCGGGGTACGCGCGGCACTCGCCTATCGGGACTATCGACGCTACGTCTTCGGGCGCTTCCTCTCGGCGCTGGTCTGGCAGATGCTGGGTGTCGCCGTCGGCTGGCAGGTTTACGCGATCACCCGCGATCCGCTCGATCTCGGACTGATCGGACTCGCGCAGTTCCTGCCGTTCTTCGCTCTGGTGCTGCCCGGCGGACAGCTCGCCGATCGCCGGGATCGCCGCCTCGTCATCGTGACGGCCTACCTGATCGACGCAGCCTGCGTGATCGTGTTGCTCGCTTTCTCGTGGAGCGGCAGTCGCGAGGTGGCATGGGTGTTCTTCGCCATGGCGCTGCTCGGTGCGGGTCGCGCGCTGTGGATGCCGGCCGGTCAGGCGATGGTGGTCAACCTCGTGCCGGCGAACGTGTTCCCGTCCGCGGTGGCCTTCAGTTCCACCCTGTTCCAGACTGCCGTCATCGCCGGACCGGCGATCGGCGGCATCCTCTATGCAGCCGGGGAGTCGCGGCTGCAGATTTCCGGAGCACTGCTGGTCTACGCCGTCGCTCTGGTGTTGCTGGTAGCGGCGATCTGGCTGGTCGCCGGTATCCGGCCGCGTCCGGTCGCTCGCGACGCGGCGCCCGCCTCTTGGCATGAGCTGACCGAGGGCCTGCGCTTCGTGCTGCGCAGACGGCCGGTCTTCGGGGCGATCTCGCTGGATCTGTTCGCGGTGCTCTTCGGTGGCGCCACCGCGCTGTTGCCGATGTTCGCCGCCGACATTCTGCATGTCGGACCCGAGGGACTCGGACTGCTGCGTACCGCGCCGGGCCTCGGCGCAGCAGTGACGGCGATCTGGCTGGCGCGCCGGCCGATCGCGAGGCACGCCGGATCGTGGATGTTCGCAGGCGTCACCCTGTTCGGCTGCGCCACCGTGGTGTTTGGTCTGTCGAGCTCCTTTTGGCTTTCGCTGTTTGCGCTGTTCTGGCTGGGCGTGGGCGACATGGTGTCGGTGTTCGTCCGCCACCTGCTGGTGCAGCTCGAGACCCCCGACGCGATCCGCGGGCGGGTGAGCGCGGTCAGTGCCATGTTCATCGGCGCTTCCAACGAGCTCGGCGAATTCGAATCCGGCCTCACCGCGAGCTGGTGGGGTCCGGTGAAGGCCGTGACCGTCGGGGGTGTCGCCTGCCTCGTGGTGGTGGCGGTTTACCTGAAGTGGTTCCCCGAACTGCGCCGCCTCGATCGCTTTCCGCAACCGCCCTGAGGATCCGACGATCCGTCTCGGGTGCGCTGGCTATCCGGGAGGGCTGTATGGATAGACAGACTCGGCGGGGGGCGGGAGTTCCCGCCGGGCCCGGAGTCAAGAAGCGTAAAGGTCCGTCGCGCGGGAACCCGCCCGCGTAGCCCCCGGTCAACCTGTCTGGGGCTGCGTGGCATACTCGACGCAACCCGTGGGAGATCCCTAATGCAGGCTGGAGTCATTCGCCCCGCTTTGCTCGCCGCCGCCCTCACGCTCGGGCTGGGTGGCTGCATGACCGCGCGTCTGGAGGAGTCGCGTGAATTGCCCACGCAGATCGCCTCCGGCGAGGCGGTGGTGATCCTCGCCAAGCCGCAGATCGAGGGCGCGTCCGCCGAGGACGAGTTCATGGACTGCGTCGGTCGCGGACTGACCAAGGGCCCGAGCCCGATCCGCGTCGAGGACAACAACCGCTTCGTCGACGGACTCTATCCGTGGTTCGAGCCGGCGACGGCGCCGACCCGGCCGGAGGCCGTGACGCAGCTGCTCGCGCGGCCCGGTGTCAGCGAGCGCGTCGCCGCGAGCGGTGTGCGCTATCTCGTGTGGCTCGACGGCAGCACGCGCCGGACCGATGGCGGTGGCAGCATTGCCTGCGGCGCGGCGCCCGGTGCGGCCGGCTGCATCGGTTTCGGCTGGTGGGAGAACGAATCGAACTACGAGGCGACCATCTGGGATCTCAAGCAGGCGAAGTCCGCCGGCAGCGTGGGCACCAGTGTTTCCGGGACCTCGGCGCTGGTCGGTGCGGTCGTTCCTCTGCCGTTCATTGCCCGCGTGGAGGCTACGGCCTGCCAGCGTCTCGCCGATCAGTTGCAGTCTTTCTTCGGCGGCGGCGCCGCCGCGCAGTAGCCCGCAGATACCGCGCCAGCCCCCGCCATGCAGGCACCAGTCCACATGAAGCACACCAAAGAATTCACTACGCTGACGCTGCTCGCGATGCTCGCGCTCGCCGGTTGCGCCTCGCAGCCACAGCCGGGTGGCAGCCCGAGCGGCGGCATGCCGGGCAGCATGCCTGGCAGCATGCCAGGCTCGATCCCCGGTGACACATCCGGTGGCGGCATGCCGGGTTTGCCAGGCAGTGATGAAGCCGGCGGAACAACTGCCGGGACCCGGGATGGGGAGGCGGGCGGCAAAGACGCCGACGAGGCTGCGGGTGACGCCACCGCCGATGCCGGCGCTGCAGAGGGCACCACGGTCGGCGGCAGCGCGACCAGCGAGGGCGCAACCACCGCTGACGAGCGGCGCGGCAGCCTTGATCGCTCGCTCGACGACTCGCTCGGCGAGTTCGACCGGACACTCGAGGAGGAACAGCGGCGTACTGCGGCTGCACGCGACTCGCAGGCCGCCAGCCGCACGGCCGCTGCCGGGACGGACGCGGGCGGCGGCGGAACCGGTGGTCGGCGGGAGGGTGACCTGCGCTCCGAGCGCACCGCGCAGACCGCGAGCGCCGGCACCGGTGGCGGTGGCGAGACCTCAGGCGGCGATCGCCGTGACCGTGGTGCCGTCAGCGGCGGTGGCAGTGGCGCTCCCGATCGCGCCATCCCGTCCGGCGAGGACGACGACATCGTTGCCCGCCGGCTGCGGCGTGCTGCCGAGCAGGAGACGGATCCCGAGCTCAAGGAAAAGCTCTGGAAGGAGTACATGGAGTACAAGCGCAATGTTCAAGGCAAGGGCTGATTTCCCGGACGCCCGGCGGCCGCTGCGCCCGCTCGCCACGGCGACGCTCGCGGTGCTGGCGTTCGCCGGATGCGTGGTCAGCGAGACGCGGCCGCTGCCGAAGCTGGAGGCCGTGCAAGCGAGTCAGCAGATTCCCGAGGCGGAATTGCTCGACGTCGGCATCCGCACTTTCGATCCCAACATTCCTGCGGCGATCGCCGAGGATGAGGAGGCGCTCGACAAGCGCCGCATCTACCCGGAAGTTCGTCGCGCCGAGTCCCGCCTGCTGCCGGCACGGCTCAAGGCGACTCTTGAGGCCTCCGGGCAATGGGGCGCGGTACGGGTCGTACCGGAGGCAGTGCGCTTCGTCGACGTGATGGTCACCGGCAGGATTCTCGAGTCGACCGGCGGTCGCCTCGAGCTCGAGATCGATGCCGTCGATGCCACCGGTCGGGTCTGGATCAAGGACAAGACCTACGAGGGGGACGCCGATCTCGGCTCCTACAAGACCGACGCCGCGTTGCGCGCCCGTGACCCCTTCCAGAACGTCTATGCACAGATCGCCAACGATCTGCTGCTGGCGCGCGAGCAGCTCGATGGCGCGGCGCGCCGCGAAGTCCGCGAGATCGCGCAGCTGCGCTTCGCGCAGGATCTCGACCCGCAGACCTTCGGCGGCTACCTGCAGCAGGATACCGGCGGGATCACCCGTATCGCTCGTCTGCCGGCCAATGATGATCCGGCCATCGCCCGTATCGCCAAGATCCGCGATCGCGATGCAGCGGTGATCGACACGCTCGACGGCTACAACGAGCAGTTCGCCGAGGGCATGTTCGACTCCTACGCGGGCTACCGGCGCACCAGCCGTGAGGCCATCGAGCGCGAGGAGAAGGCGCGCGCCCAGGCGACCACGCGAACCGTGCTCGGTGCCGCCGCGGTCCTCGCCAGCATCTTTGTGTCGAGCCAGTGCGCCTCGGGTGACTACAACTGCCGGCGCATCGAGGATGCCGTGCGTTATGGCGGCGGTGCCGGTGGCGTTGCCGCGGTCATGTCGGGCATCGGGAAATTCGCTGATGCGAAGACCGCCGCGCAGGAGGTCAAGGAGCTCGCCCGCAGCTTCGAGAACGAGGCTGGCGCGCAGGTCATCGAGGTGGAGGGTCGCTCGCTCAAGCTCACCGGCACCGCCGAGGAGCAGTATCGCGAGTGGCGTCGGATGCTGGCCGCGATCTACGCCGAGGAAACCGGTGGCGTGAGCCCCGCCCGCCAAGTCCCCGGCACCTGAGGACCCGTGGGGGCGTACACGAAAGGTCAGCGTCTGCTCGACCGCTTCGTGCTGCTCGAGCCGCTCGGGCAGGGCGGGCAGGGCGAGGTCTGGCGGGCGCTTGACGAGCAGCGGGCCGCGCAGGTGGCCCTGAAGATTGCCGCTGCCGCGGAGCTGCCCCGGCTGCAGGTACAGCATGCGCTCGCCAGCGCTGCCGCCGGTCCCGGTGTGCTCGAGATCTTCGAACCCGTGGCCGGCGAAGATCTCGTCGTGCTGCCGATGGAACTGGCGGCTGCCGACGCCCGCTCGCTGCGCGCGCGCGCGTGGACGCAGTCGCTTGATCTGTTGCGCGAGGTTGCCGAGGCGCTGGCCGGGTTGCATGCACGCGGCGTCGTGCATGGCGACATCAAGCCCGCGAACGTGCTGATTGGCTTCGATGGCCGCGCGCGGCTGGCGGATTTCGGTGCCGCCGCCCGCATCGGCGATGCCGCGGCCGCGCGCAGCTACTCGCCGTTCAGCGCAAGTCCGCAGCGGCACGCCGGCGCACCTGCAAGCCCCGCGGACGATATCTTCGGCTTCGGCGCTCTGGCCTACGAGCTGCTGGGCGGTTACCCGCCGAATTTCCCCGACGCGGCGCGCGCCAGCGCCGGACTGCCGCCGTCGCGTCTTGCAACCTCGGTGGCGACACCGGCGGCATTGGTCGATCTCGTCATGGCGCTGCTTGCGCCGAACCCGGCCGCCCGACCGCAGGATCTGCGGCAGGTGGCGGCGACGCTCGCCGCGCTCGAGTCGCGGCGGCTATCTCCGGTGCTTGCTGCAGAAGTGGTCCCGGTGGAGGTCGCCGAGGCGCAGGCGGGGAGCGACCGCCCCCGGCGTCCTTCGGCAGCAGCCTGGATCGGCCTCGGCGCATTGGCGGCGGCGCTCGCCGGCGTTTTTCTGGTGCTGCCGCGCTACGCCGCGCCGCCGCCAGGCGTCGCGGAGCGCGCTGCGGCATCAACGGCTGCGCGGAGTGTCGCGACCGTGGGTGCGCAGCAGCAGGTCGATCGCGAACTGGTGGCGCAGTTCGCAGAGGCTGACGGCAGGTATCGGGCCCTGCTCGAGGAGCTCGAGACCCAGGGCGCGGGAGTTTGGGGCGGTGCGACGTTCGCGGCAGCGAAGTCCCTTGGTGCGCTCGCCGCCGAGGCGGAGACCATGCGTGACTACACGCTTGCGCTCGATCGCATCGGCGTGGCGAACCAGCGGCTCGCGCGCGTCGCCGAGGAGCGACCGCAGGCGCTCGCCCGGCAGTTGCGCGAGGCCGAGACCGCACTCGATGGTGGTCGGCTGGAACTCGCGCGTCAGGCCTTCGAACTCGCGCAGCGCATCGAGCCGGGCAATGCGGCGGCAGGCCGTGGCCTCGCCCGCGTCCAGGCTCTGGGACCGGTATTGCCCGCGCTGGTGGCAGCCGAGACCGCGGCGCTCACTCTCGACCATCTGAACGCGTTGACGCGTTACGAGGAGGTGCTGCGCGCCGATCCGCCGAACCGGGTGGCGCGGGAGGGCGCGGCGCGTGCCCGCGCGGCGATCGGCTCGGACCGATACGCCCGACAGATTGGCGAGGCTTTGGCTGCCCTGCGCGCGGGGCGCACCCAGGAGGCACGCGCCGCGATCAGCCGCGCCCGGGCGCTGCGACCGGACGGTCCCGAACTCGCCGTGATTCTTGCCCAGGTCGATGCAGCCGGCGAAAAACGCAACCTCGACGAGGTGCAAGCCGAAATCCTGTTGCTCGAATCCGCCGAGAAGTGGGGTGAGGCGCTGCTGCGCTACGACGCGCTGCTGGCGCGCGACCAGACGCTGGGCTTCGCGCGCGCCGGGCGGGCCCGGGTCGTACCGCGTGCCCAGCTGGCGCGTCGTCTCGAGGCGCTGCTCGGCAATCCGACGCGACTTTCCGCCCCGGAGGTTCGCAGGGAGGCGACGCGTCTGCTTGCCGAGGCGGGCAACGTGCAGGGCGATGCCCCGGTGCTGCGGGCACAGGCCGACGAGTTGCGCTCGGCACTGCAGCTCTATGAGCAACCCGTGCTCGCCGTGCTGCAGTCCGACGGCGCCACGCTGGTGAGCGTGCAGCGGGTCGGCAACTTCGGCGCCTTCACGCGCCGCGAGCTGCAGTTGCGGCCGGGGCGCTACGTGGCGATCGGCAGCCGGCCGGGCTTCCGCGACGTGCGGCGCGAATTCACCATCACGCCGGGTGCAGGCGGCATGATCATCGAGGTGCGCTGCACCGAGGCCATTTCGTGAGCCCGGCGGAACTGCAGACGGTGTACTTGCGCGAGCCCGGCGGCGAGCGGCCGTTGCGACTGCCCTGCCGCATCGGCAGCGAGCCCGGCGATGACATACTCGTCCCCGGCGTCGAGGGCGCCGGTGTGCTGCTGCACCGAATCGAGGGCGAGACCGGCGTGACGGCCTTGCCCGGTGCCGCCGTACAGTTCAACGGTGGGCTGCTCCCGGCCAACGAGTTCGTCGTGCTGCAGGCCGGGGACGCGCTCGCGCTCGGCACTGCGCGGCTGCTGTGGCAGGGCCCGCAGGCCGACGGCTACACCGTGCTCGAAGTACGGCATCTCATGGGCAATGCGACGCTCGACCCGGTGGCCGGTGAGGCGGTTCGCGAACTCAACGAAGCCAGTGTCGACGAGCGTATCGTCCTCGCCGAGCTGTCTGGCAGCGCGCCCGTGGCGGCAGGCACTGTCGCCCGCCGTCCGCGGGTCGCTGCCACGGCCGCCAATCGTCGCTTGCTGGCGGTCGCCGCGGTCCTGTTGCTGCTGGTGGGAGGGTTTGCAGCGCTGCTCTCGCAACTCGAGGCGGTGCGGGTAAGTGTGCTGCCGGCGGATGCCGAGGTCTCGGCCTCGGGCTTCGGCTGGCGTTCGGCGGACCGGCTGCTGGTGTTGCCGGGAGAGCGCACGCTCCGTGCCAGCGCCGCGGGCTACGAACCACTCGAGCGCCGCATCACCGTGCGTGCCGGCGAGCCGCTGGTGGTCGAGCTGCAACTCAAAGAAAAGCCCGGCGTGCTGGAGATCGATACCGCCGGGGTGTCGGCGCGCGCCTTCATCGACGGCGCCGAAGTCGGTCGTGTGCCGGGGGATCTGCCGGTGCCGGCCGGAGAGCGCACCCTCATCCTGCGCGCCGAGCGGTATCTCGATCACGTGGCGACGGTGCGCGTCGAGGGGCGCGGCGTGCGTCAGGCGCTCGCCGTACGGCTGCAGCCCTCTTGGGGCGCGATTCAGGTGAGCTCGACCACGCGCGGCGCGCTGCTCGCCGTCGATGCGGCAGCGCCCGTTGCCTTGCCGGCGAAGGTCGACCTGCCGGCGGGTCTGCACCGGCTGCGGATCTTCGCTCCCGGGGCGCGGGACTGGCAGAGTGCGGTCCTGTTGCGCGCTGGCGAGACGCAGCTCATCGGGCCAATCGTGCTCGGCGCACCCGATGCCCGGCTGCGCGTCACTTCCCGTCCTGCTGGGGCGGAAGTGACCGTGGGCGGCGTGTTCCGCGGCCGCACGCCGCTGACCGTGGCGCTGCCGGCCGGGTCGGAGCATGACGTCGGAATCTCGCTACAGGGATATCGGCCTGCATCGCGGCGCATCTTCGCTGAATCGGGCAAGGACCTCGCCTTCGCCGCCGAGCTGCCGGCTGTCCCGGTGCGACTGACCGTGCAGGGCGAGCCCGTTGGTGCCGAGGTTTTCCTCGGCGATACGCTGCGCGGACAGACACCGCTGACCCTCGAGTTGCCCGCGAGGCGGTACAGCCTCGAGTTGCGCAAGGCTGGTATGCAGAATGAGCGCATCGATGTCGATCTGTCGGCAGCTGTCGAGCGCACGGTGGAGTACAAGATGGTGCCCGTCGGCCGCGCTCGCGACTGGACGCCGCCGCCGGCGGCCCTGCGCGCGCAGACGGGTACGCTGCTGCGGCTCATCGAGGGGGGCGCGTACACCATGGGCAGCGAGCGCCGCGAGCAGGGCCGGCGCGCCAACGAATTCCCGCGCAAGGTGAGCTTGGTGCGGCCCTTCTATCTCGGGACGCGTGAGGTGACCAACGGCGAGTTCCGCCGATTCAGGGCAAACCACGCGTCGGGTTTCGTCGGCAAGCGCACGCTCGACCTCGACGGGCAACCGGTGAGCAGCGTCAGCTGGAGCGATGCAGTGCAGTACTGCAACTGGCTGTCGGCGCAGGAGGGTTTGCCGGCCGCCTACGAACAGAAGGACGGGCGCTGGTTGCTGGTGCAGCCGGTGAACACCGGTTACCGGCTGCCGACCGAAGCGGAGTGGGAGTACGTCGCCCGACACGCCGGCGCGGGCACCCGCACCCAGCGTTACGAGTGGGGGGATGTCTTGCCGCCGCCCGCAGGCATCGGCAACCTCGCGGGCAGTGAGGCGGCGGCGGAAATGCCGCGCGTACTCGACGGTTGGCAGGACGACTATCAGGTCGTCGCGCCGCCCGGCAAGTTCCGCGCCAACGCGTTCGGCATCTTCGATCTCACGGGCAACGTCTCGGAGTGGGTGCATGACGCCTACGTGTCCTTCGAGGCGAACGCCGGCGGCACCGATCCTACAGGGCCGCCGGCAGCAGCTGCGCGGCGCGTGATCAAGGGCAGCAACTGGCGCACGACGAGTTTTTCGGATCTGCGTGCCGCGTGGCGCGAGGGCGCCGACGAGGCCTCGCAGCAGATCGGGTTCCGGGTGGCACGTTATGCGGAGTGAACACATGCAGCACAGACCGGTGGGCTATCAGGTGACGCGCAGTCATGGGCGCACCTGGCGGATGATCTGGATCACGGCGGCCGCCGCGCTGGTCTGCTGGGGCGCCTCGCTCGCGATGCTGCGGGCGCTTGCCCAGGAGGTGCCGCCGCCTGCTGCGACCAACGAGGCCGAGGAGGTGCAGCGCCGCGCAGCACCACCTGCGCCCAGCGAGCAGGAGGCTCCGGAGTACCGTGACTCCGCCGACAACAACATCAGCCTGCCGATCGACATCTGAACCATGAACAGAAGACTGCCCAACGAATTTCTCTTCACCATCGTCGCCCTGCTGGTGTCGATCGTGATCGTCCGCACGGTCTACGTGCTGCACGTGCGGCCGGTCGCCGAGGCGACGCTGCAGGCTGATCGCGAACGCATGGCGAGCGACCCCAACTATGTGGCGCAGCGCTCGCTGGAAGTGGTGCTCAAGGATTACGAGCAGGAGGCGGAGATCATCCTCATGCTTTGGGCTCTCGGCATCATGGGCTACAAGACCATCGCCCACCGGCGCGAGCAGCGTGCGCTGGAAGCGGATCTGCTGCGCCTGCCGGACGGCATGAAGATCCTGCCCGAGGACACCCGCGAGTACGCGCGGCAGATCGAGAATTTGCCGCCCGAGACGCGCGAGTTGCTGGCGCCGCGCGCACTGCTCGGGGCGCTCGCCCGCTTCGGCGCCACCCGCAACGTGCAGGACGCATCGACCGTCGCCCATGGCATCTGCCAGTCGGAAGCCGACCGTCTCGACTCGGATCTCTCGCTGCTGCGCTACATCGCCTGGGCGATCCCCGCCATCGGCTTCATCGGCACGGTGCGCGGCATCGGCGATGCGCTGTCGCAGGCGCACAAGGCGGTGACCGGAGACATTTCCGGCGTCACCGAGGGCCTCGGCGTGGCGTTCAACTCGACGCTGATCGCGCTGCTGCTGTCCATCCTGCTGATGTTCCTCATGCAGCAACTGCAGCGCGTGCAGGAACGGCGGGTGCTCGACACCGAGACCTGGCTTGACCAGCGCGTCATCCGCAACCTTCAGGCACGCTCATGAGCACGACCGGGCTGCAACTGCACGACGCGGCCCTCGCCGTGGCGAGCGACGGCAGCCTGATATCGGTTGCGCCCTCGATCGTCCGCGCCGATCCGACACAGCCTGCGCTGCTCGGCCAGTCAGCAGCCGCATTCGCACGGGTGACGCCGCGGCTCGTGAGCAGCGAACACTGGGCGAGGCTGGCGCGGGACGGCGCGCAGACCGATGCCGCGACCCTCGCGGTGGCGGGAGCCGAATTGCGCGAGCGTATAGCGCCGGAGCTGCGCCAACAGCCGCTGCAATGCGCAGTCTCGGCGGCGTTCTCCGCCGCCGCGCTCGGCGTGGTCCTCGCCATCGCGCGCCGCGAGGGTCTGGAGATCCGCGGGTTCCACGATACGGCGGCACTTGCGGTCGCGAGTCTCGGCATCACCGGCACTACGATCGTCCTCGAGTTGGGTCTCGGTCATTTGGTGGCGACGCGCGTCGAGCAGCTGGATGGCGAAGTCCGCCGTCGCGCAGCCGTGCTGCGTCGCGGACCGGGCATGCTCGCGCTGCAGCAGGCGTGGCTGCGTATGGTGAGCGAGGCGATGGTGCTGCGCACACGCTTCGACCCGCTGCACGATGGAGCCAGCGAGCAGCGTCTCTACGACGCGCTGGACGCCGCCGCGGCGACTGCCGCGGCCAACGGGTCCGTGGAAATCGGTCTGCCTACCGGACGTGACGTGGCAACGGTCGTGCTCAGCCGCGACCAGTTCGCCGAGGCGGCGACGGACGTCTACGGCGAGGCGCTGGCCGTACTGCACGAACTGCGCCCGGCAGGTGCCCGAGTCAACCTGCTCGTCGATGACGCCCTGCTGCGCCTGCCTGGCCTCAGCGCACGGCTCGCCGGGTTGCGCGGGACGCGGCTGCTCGCCTGCCCCCCAGGCCTCGCGGCGAAGGCCGCCTCGCTGGCCGTCGCGCCGGGCGACGACGCCGGCACCGTGGCGCTGCAGCGCGGCTATGCCCTCGCGGTACCGCTTGAGCCGGTTGCGGAGGTGGATTTGTCCGCTTTCGCGCCGCTCGCCGGCGCCGCGCCCACGCATGCCCTGTGGGAGGGTCGAGCCTTCGCCTTGCCGCGCGCCGGCGCCCTCGAGATCGGTCGCGATCCAGCGGCCGGCGGCATCCGGCTGGCGGAGGGTCTCGCGGGCGTTTCGAGGCTGCACTGCGCACTGCGTGGCGATGCCGAGGGCGTCGTGCTCGTACCGCACTCGCCGCAGGGGACGTGGCTCAATGACGAGCGGGTGCACGGACGCATCCGTGTGCATTCCGGAGATCGACTGCGGGTGGGTACGCCAGGCGTGGCCATCGAACTCATAGCCGTGGGCGGGGCGGAGCATGGCGCGACGCAAGGTTGAAGTCTTCAGCCTCTCGTTCCTCGACGTCATCTGCTGCGGCTTCGGGGCGGTGATCCTCTTCTACACCATCATCAGCGCGCAGAGCGGTGTCGAGCGGACGCGCAAGGCCGAAGATCTCAGCGCCCAGGTCGCCATGCTTGAAGAGGAGGTGATCACGGGCGCGCGTAACCTCGTGCTGCTGCGCAACGCCCTGCAGAAGACCGAGAGCGAGACCGTCTCCGCAAGTTCGCGGGCGACGCAGCTCATCGAGGAACTGCAACGCAAGCGCGAAGAGAGTTTCATCTACGATGCGGAGACGCTTGCCAAGCGCGAGCGCATCGAGCGGCTGAAGGCCGATGTGCGCGCGCTCGAGGAGAACGCCCGCCGCCTCGAGGCCAGCGCGCAGGTGGCCACGCCCCGGGCCGAACTCACGGGGGCCGGCAAGTCACGGGTCAGCCGCCGGTACATCACGGGTCTGACGCTCAAGGGCCGCCGCATACTGGTGCTGTTCGACCGCTCGGCCAGCATGCTCGATGAGGATCTCGTGAACATCATCCGCCTGCGCAACTCGCCGCCGGCGGCACAGTTATCGGCCCAGAAATGGCGACGGGCGACCGACATCGCGACCTGGATCATCGGCGAGGTTCCCGAGGGCTCGCAGTATCAGGTGTACGGTTTCAACACCGCTGCGGCGCCGCTGCTCGATGGCACCGCTGGCGAGTGGCTGCGTGGCAACGACGAGACGGTGCGCGAGCGGTTGCAGGAGTCGATCGGCCGGTTGGCGCCGAGCGGTGGCACGAGCCTCATCAACGCCCTCGCAGCGATCCGCGACATGAGGGTGCCGCCCGACCAGATCATCCTCATCACCGACGGTCTGCCGACCCAGGGTGCGTCGGCACCGGCGCTACGCCGCTATGTCGATGCCGGAGATCGTGCGCGGCTGTTCGACGAGGCGGTCCGCGGCATCAACCGCGATGTCCCGGTGGATGTCATCCTGCTGCCCATGAAGGGCGACGTGCCTGCACCTCACCGCTTCTGGGGCCTCGCGCGCATGACCAAGGGCGCGTTCATCATGCCTTCTCCGGACTGGCCGTGAGCGAGCGGGGGGCTATGCCGCCGTCATGAAGCTCAAGCGCCGCGACACCGAGGTCTTCAGCCTCTCGTTCCTCGACGTCATCTGCTGCGGCTTCGGGGCGATCATCCTGCTGCTGGTGCTTTCGGAGTACGGCCAGCCGATCGTCATCGAGCGCTCGCGGCAGGATCTCGAGGCGCAGATCAAGCGGTTGCAGGAGGAACTATTCGTGATCCGCGGCGACAGCGAGCGGCTCGAGCGTGAGTTGCAGGGTCGGGTCGATCTACTTACCCGCGAACGGCAGAACCTCGCCAGGGTGGCGGGCGACATGTCCAGCATCAGCGGCCAGTTCGCCGCGTCGCGGCAGAATGCGGCGGTCAGCAACATCCTCGAGAACGAGCTGCTGTCCGCGTATCAGGAGCTCGAGGCCCAGAACCGGCAGCTGGTGCAGGCCTCGCGCTCGAGACAGCGTCTGGCCACCCAGGCGGTGGGCGGCATTCCGGTCGATAGCGACTATGTGATCTTCCTCATCGACACCTCGGGCAGCATGCAAGGCGGCCACTGGGAGACCGCCATGGAAGTGATGCGCGAGATCCTCGACATCTACCCGCGGCTGAAGGGCGTGCAGATCGTCGATGACAACGGCCGCGAGATGTTCGGCGGCAGCCGCGGGCGCTGGCTGACCGATTCGCCGTCGCTGCGTACCGACATCGTGCAGCGCATGCGCAGCTGGCGGTCCTTCAGCGACTCGAACCCTGCCGATGGCATCGAGGCCGCGATCAGGACCTACTGGTCGGCAGACAAGCGCATCAGCATCTATGTGCTCGGCGACGAGTTCACCGGCGAGTCCATCCAGGCGGCGCTCGACGCGGTCGACCGGATCAACCGTCCGGATGAAGGTGGCCGGCGGCGGGTACGCATCCACGCGGTGGGCTTTCCGGAGGCGCCGGGCATGACACCGTTTACAAACATCCGCTTCTCGGCCCTAATGCGTGCCATGTGCGAACGCAACGACGGCACGTTCGTCGGGCTCACCAACACCCGGAGCTGTGCGTTCACCATGAACGTCGGAGGCATTACCACATGCGTCGGTGGCAACTAGCCGCGGTTCTGCTCGGTGTCGCCGCCCTCGCCGGTTGCGGCGGAGTCGAGGTCAAGCCCGATCCGCAGATCCCCAAAGCACTGGTTGAGGCACTGCCTGCCAAGGTCGGTCTTGTCGTCAGTGCCGAACAGCGCAACTTCGCCCACACCGAGACCCGCAGCGGCGTTGCCTGGAACGTCGCTCTCGGCGAGGCCCAGTTGGAGCTCGCGCGCGCCATCCTCGGTGCTACCTTCCGCGAGTACGGCGAGTTCCCGGATCTCGACGCCGCCCGCGCCGCACCGGACCTGCTCGCGGTGTTCGAGCCGCGCATCGAGCAGTACTCCTTCGCCACGGCGCAGGAGACCGGCGGCGAGTACGTCGCGGTCACCATCCGCTACCGCATCAACGTGCATGCGCCCAACGGCGAACGCTACGACTCGCTGACGCTGACCGGGTACGGCACGGCGCTCGCCGAGGGCATCAGTTCGGGTGAACCCATGGCCGAGGCCAGCGAAGCGGCGATCCGCGATGCTGCCTCGCGTTTCCTGACGCAGTTTCCGTCGACGGAGGCCGGCAGGACACTGGCGGCCGGCAAGCGTCTGGAGGTCAGCGCCGAGGATGCGATGCGTGCCCTCGCGGCGAGCGGCCTGCGCATCGAGGCGGTACCGATCCGCGTGTCGCGGCGCGTCAACCCGGATTGGAAACCGGCTCCTGCGGCTCCGGCTGCGTCGGCGCCACAGGCGTCTGCGCCGCCGGCTTCCCCCCCGCAGGCTCCGCTCCCGGAGGCGCCGGCGTCTCCCGCTGGATCCTGACCAGCAGGCGTTCGCGAAGCACCACGCCCTCGGTTGCTACCGGTTCGCCGTTGGTGATACGCGGTGCATAGCGCGCCTTGCGCGCTGCGAGCAGGGCGGCTCTGGTGCTGTTCTCCGGAGCGTTGCTGCTGGCTACCGCGGCGTCATCGACCTTGCCATCCGCGCCCACGGTGAGCCGCAACTCCACATCGCGGATCGCGTACTGGTCCGGATCATCTACCCGCATCCGCGACGCCGAGGTCGACGGCCCGCGATACACGAGCATCCGCGGCGCCTCGAGCAGAGCCCTTGCCTCGGGACCCGCCGTATCGAGGGCCTTCCAGCTCTCCGCGTATGCGGCGCCCGCCCGACCGAGACTCCCGGTGACCAGATGCCAGTCGCCGATCTGCGCATAGGTTTCGCCGAGCAGCCGCGCGTCGAGCGGCTTGCTGCGCTGGATCAGGCCAGCCGCATAGGTCAGTGCACGCAGTCCCTCGTTGTTGATGCGCGACTGGTTAGCGCCTGAGCCGAAGGGGTCGCCCGCGTCATTGACCTCGAAGGTCGCTTGCGCCTCGACTTCGGGGCCGTAGATCGCCTCGAGCAACCAGGTGCGCGCGAGGCCGCGCAGCGCCGGCACGCCCACCACCGGTTTGTCCGCTGACAGCTCCTCGGCGAGTTGCAGTGCGCGCGCGTGCAGGCCACGAGCGGTGGCGTAGCGGCCTACCGACTCGAACCAGCGTGCATAGCGATCCAGCGGTTCGACCAACCGCAGGTCGCGCTTGCCGTAGGACGTTTCGGCGATACGGAACGCATACTGGTGTTCGCGCTCCGCCTCGGTGTTCAGGCCGAGCGCGGTGTAGGCCTCGATCAGCGCGTCGACCGAATCGAGCTGGTCAGCGTTGTAGAGACCGTCGAGGTTGCGCGACAGGTCGACTGCCCGCCGCAGCACGGCAATGGCCTCCGCCTGGCGGCCGGTCGCAAGCCAGGTTTCGCCGAGCCCCTGCAGCGGACGGATCAGCAGCCGGTCCGCACCCGACAGCTGGCCTTCGATCAGGCCGACGGCGCGCTGGTAGTTCGCTTCGGCCGCCGCGAATTCCCCGAGCCTGAAGTGGACGGTGCCAAGATTGGTGAGCGGATTGACGAGCTCGCGCGCGTCCTTGCCGTAGCGGGTCTCGGTGAGGTCGACCAGCTGCCGGGCCCGCTCGCCCGCAGTCGTGAGATCGTTGGCCTCGATGGCGGACTTGAAGCGGGCGAAGACCTGCAAGGGATCAGTGGCTTCCGCAGCGGCGTCCTGCGCCGATGCCGTTACAGATTGTGCGGCTGCCGGCGCCGCTACCCCGCTGCGGGCCACCTCTGTGGCGAGCAGCGCGCCGATTGCGATCAGCGTCGTTCGAACAGGTAGTGCGAGACCAGCCATTCGCGTCCGTTCCTGTAGCCGAAGAGCTCCGCGCAGGACATGAAGAAGATGCGCCAATAGACCCACCAGCGCAGCGACTGCTCCGCCCCATAGGTCTCGGCGAGCACCGGCAGCAGCGCGGCGCGGCTGGCGTCCATCTTCTGGAGCCACGCCTCCGAGGTGAGCTGATAGTGCCGCCCGTCGACGTGCCAGTGCTCGCTCAGGCGCAGATGCCGCTGGAAGTAGAGCAGCAGGTCATCGCTCGGCATGATGCCGCCGGTGAAGAAATGGCGCGCCATCCAGTCGGACTCGTCGCGCACCTCGAAGGTGTAGGCGTAGTGATGGTGGGTGAAGATGTGCACGAAGAGCGTGCCTTCCGGAGTCAGCCATCCCGCGATGCGGGCGAGCAGCGACTGGTAGTTGCGCATGTGCTCGAACATCTCCACCGACACCACGCGGTCGAAGCGGATCTCCGGACCGAACTGCAGCTTGTTGACGTCGCAGGTGATGACCTCGAGGTTCTTCAACCCGCGCTCGGCTGCGCGCGCGTCGATGAAAAGTTTTTGCGAGCGGGAATTGGAGATGGCCGTGATGCGCGAGTCGGGATACCGGGCTGCCATCCACAGCGACAGCGAACCCCAGCCGCAGCCGAGCTCGAGGACCCGCTCGCCGTTCTGCAGCCGCGCGCGCTTGCAGGTCAGCGCCAGCATGCGCTCCTCGGCGTCGTCGAGATTCTGCGCGGCGCGTTCGATGGTGAAGTCCTCGAAGCAGCAGCTGCTGTACTTGAGATGCTTGCCGAGCACCTGCAGGTAGAAGGCAGCGGGCACCTCGTAGTGCTGCTCGTTCGCCTTTTCGGTGTGCACGGCGATCGGACTCTCGCGCAGGCTGGAGATCATCTCCATGAGGTGTTCCTGCTGCGCTTCCGGGTTGCCCTTGTCTTCCTCGCGCAGCCGCTGGGCGAGCAATTCGCGGATGCGCCGGCGGATCAGCCAGTCCGGTATCCGGTCCTCTTCCAGCCAGCGGGTGATGCGGTTTTGCAGGTCGTTTCTATTCATGTGCCTGGCGGTGCTGACTCGAGACGGCTGAGAGCGCGTTCGAGCACGGGGATCAACAACCGGTAGAGTACATAAATGAAGGCCGGTCCGATAAGGATCCAGCCCACGGCGGCATGCACGATCGCATCCCAAAGGGTGACGATCGCCTGCAGGGCGCCATCGGCGAGGATGGCGAGGCCCGCCTCCACCGTCAGCGGTTGGGGCGCTGCGCCGACCAGCCGTTCGCCGAGCCGCATGAAGGGGATGATCATGGCGACCTGCAGCGGTCCGACCAGCCAGCTGACGAGCTGGATCGCGGCGAGGTTCAGGCGCTGCCAGAGTGCGATCACGGTGAGAGCGGGTGTCGACACACCGAGCACCGGGAACATGCCCACCCCCGCGCCGAGCGCGAGGCAGAGAGCGAGATCCCGCGGTGCGAGCCCCTGCCTAAGCAGGCCGAGGATGGGTTCGACTACGCGGCGGCGGACTATGGCGAGCACGCTTCCCTCTCCGTCAGCTCAGGCGGTCCGGCGCAGCAGGATAGCCGAGGCCGGCTCGTCCTCACGCAGGCGCGACAGTTCGATCAGCACGTAGGCCGCCATCGCCATGTTGCCGAGCAGCATGATGGCGACAAACCAGCCGCCACGTGCCCCCCAGCGGGTTTCTTTGTAGAACACCCAGACGTAGAACGTGAGGAAGCCGTAGTAGGCATCGATCAGCGTGGCGATGGTCCACCAGTTGTCCGGGGGTCGGACCAGACCCTGCCAGTCGAGCAGCGACTGCTGCAGGCTGGCATAGGTGGTGTAGCAGAGCAGCGACACCAGGATGAAGCCGAAGAGGATCTGCAGCAGGGTCTTGTTCATCGTTGCCTCCGGGGCGCGAGACGACGCGGATCGACGGGTAGAGCACTTTGGGCCAGTGCGGCACCGATCAGCAGCGCCGCGACGTCCGTGGTGTCCGGGATGCGTCCGGGGATCCATTGTTGCAGGAACTCCGCGACTATGGCGATGGCGATCGCGAGCGGCAGGGGCGGCACCCGGCGCGTGCCTGCGCGCAGCGCCAGCCACGCCAGTCCGATGCCGAGGAACAGACGCTCGGGCAGCGGCAGGGTTCCCGGATCGGTCGGCCCATCGGCAAGTTCCGCGAACGGCAGCCAAATGGTCGCCGCTGATCCTGTTGCCGCCGCTGCGACCGGCCACAGTCCGGCGGCGAGCAGGCTGGCGCACGCCGGCAGGAACAGCCGCGAGTCCCAATGACGGGGGTCGTAGCGGCGCAGCACGCCGATCAGCGCGAGCGCGGCGCCGAGGGCAAGGCCCTCGGCCGGACTCAGGTGCTGACCGACGAACAACAACCGGCCGCCAATCGATACACCGAACAAAATAAGCAGTCCTGACCAGAAGAAGGGTCGGCGCAGCAGCGCGTTAGCCAGCGCGCCGAGCACGAGGTAGCAGGCGAAGAAGCCCAACAGGTGCGGCAGCGACAACGGCATCGACAGGCTGGAGTCGATGGCCGCCTCCACGCGCCCCGGGCGCAGACGCGGCACGAAGGGTGCCAGATGCGCGATCAGCCACAGCGCAACCAGCAGCGCCGGTGCGGGACCGATCGCGAGCCGCTGCAGCCGGTAGGAGAATGGTCGCACCGGCAGGGCGGAATAGATGACGCCCAGCACGGCCCCGGTTGCCGCGCTGATGAGGTTCAGCACCCAGTCGGCGGTACTCGGATCTCGCGCGGGCAGTGCATGCTGGATGATCTCGATGAGCAGCGACAGCACGCCGGCGCCGGCGATTGGCCAAAGAATTCGTCGCGGCAGCGAGGCGGTTTTCTCGAGGGCGATTGCGCCGAGCAGGCCGAAGGGCAGGTAAAGCAGCAGATTGACGGTGGCGTCGCGCCGCGATGGCGTACGCCACTCCTGCAGTTGCGGCAGCCCCGACATGATGGCGTCGAGCAGGCGCCGCAGCTCACCGTCGAACGGGTAGAGCGAGGCGCTCGCGACCAGCAGCGCCCACGACCCCAGCAGCCACAGCGACAGTCTTCGGACGGCGAGGTCGCGGGGTTCGAGGTGCGGCAGGTTGCGGGTGGATCCCGTCACTTCCTGCCGAAGAGGCGTTCGAGTTCCGCCCGGGCCGTGTCGGCGGCGGCGGTGTCGGCGGCCCGCCAGGCGCCGGGCCGCGGCTTGAAGTGGTCGCAGAAGTTGGCGCGTTCCTTGTCACGCACCTCCTCGGCAGTCGGCTCGCGGCAGTGCTTGGCGACCCGGGGCTCGTAATCGACGCAGAGTTTACAGACGTGCAACTCCGCGCGGCATCGCGGACACTCATCCAGCCGACGCAACGGCAGCGACAGCACGGCGAGCGAGGCCCCGCATTTCCAGCAGACCAGATCGTGGCCCATGGACCGAGGCTAGCCGGTTGCGCAGCGATCCGCCAGAAACTCGCGCAAGGCCTTGCCGGTGTGCGAGCGCCCCGGCCGACGGGCGAGGCCCTGCGGCGATCCCTCGGCCACCAGGCGTCCGCCTTCCGCGCCTGCTTCGGGTCCGAGATCGAGCACCCAGTCGGCTGCAGCGATGATGTCGAGGTTGTGCTCGACCAGAACCACCGTGTTGCCCGCGTCGACGAGCCGATGCAGGACATGGATCAGCTTTTCGACGTCCGCCATGTGCAGGCCGACGGTCGGTTCGTCGAGCACGTACAGGGTGTGTTTCGGACGGCTGCGCAGCGGTGCCCGCAGGTCGACGCGTACCTTGGCCAGTTCGGTGACCAGCTTGATCCGCTGCGCCTCGCCGCCCGACAGGGTGGGGCTTGCCTGTCCCAGCGTCAGGTAGCCGAGTCCCACATCACACAGCAGGGTGAGGACGTGATGCAGCGTAGCGTGGGCGGCAAAGAAGCCCGCGGCGTCCTCGATGTTCATGGCGAGCACCTCGCCGATACTGCGATCGCGCCAACCTACCGCCAGAGTCTCGGCATTGAAGCGGCTGCCCCGGCAGGCGTCGCAGAGCACTTTGACGTCCGGCAAGAAGCTCATCTCCACCGTCTGCACGCCCTGACCCTCGCAGGCCGCGCAACGGCCGCCGGCGGTGTTGAAGGAGAAGCGGCCCGGGCCGTAGCCGCGGAGCCGCGCCTCGGCAGTACCCGAGTAGATACGGCGGATCTCGTCCCAGATCCCCACATAGGTGGCAGGACAGGAGCGCGGTGTCTTGCCGATAGGCGTTTGGTCGACCTCGAGCACGCGATCGACCGCCTCGATGCCGCGCAGTGCGTGGCAGCCGATCGGGCCGCCGCGACCGCCGACGAGCGCATGCGCGCTGGCATGGAGAACGTCGCGGGCGAGCGTCGACTTTCCCGAGCCGGAAACGCCGGTGACGACGACGAGGCGTCCGAGCGGGATGCGTACGTCGAGTGCGGACAGGTTGTGCAGGGTTGCCCGCTCGACCGTCAGCGCAGGTGTGGCGGCGTCGACGGCCCGCCGCGGCGCGCGGCCGTGCTGCAGCGGTTCACGCAGGTACTTGCCGGTGATCGAGTCGGGATTGCGCAGCAGATCGGCCACCCGGCCGCGACCGACGACGTGGCCGCCGCGCACCCCGGCGCCCGGACCGAGATCGATGACGTGGTCGGCACGACGGATGGTGTCCTCATCGTGTTCCACCACCACCAGCGTGTTGCGGTGTGCGGCGAGTTCGCTCAGTGCGTCGAGCAGGATGCGGTTGTCCCGCGGGTGTAGGCCGATGGTCGGCTCGTCGAGCACATAGCAGACGCCGCGCAGGTTGGAGCCGAGCTGTGCGGCGAGGCGGATGCGCTGTGCCTCACCACCCGACAGGGTCGGCGCCGCCCTGTCGAGTGCGAGATAGCCGAGCCCGACGCGTTCCAGAAAGCCCAGCCGCGCACGGATCTCGGCGAGCAGGTCGCGGGCGATTGCGCGCTCCCGCTTGTCGAGCTTCAGCCCCTGCAGTGCGCCGCGGGCGACGGCCACCGGCGCGCAGGTGAACTCGCCTATCGACTTGCCGCGGAAGCGCACCGCCCGCGCCACCGGATTGAGACGCTCGCCCTGGCAACTTCCGCAGCGACCTGCCTCGCCGTCATGCCATTCGTTCCACGTAGCCTCCTCGCCGGTCTGTTCCGCGTCGAAGTCCTCGAGCTCGACGCCCGTGCCATAACAATCCGCGCACCAGCCCTGCTTGCTGTTGAACGAGAACTGGCGCGGATCGAGTTCGGCGAAACTGGTGCCGCACTGCGGACAGGCGCGCTTGGTGGAGAACACCACGGCCTGCCGGGTGCCGACGGGCAGCACCTGGACCAGGCCTTTGCCGTGCTGCAGCGCCTCGGTGAGTTTGGCCCGCAGATCCGCCTCGCCGCGTGCCGAGATGCCAAGCCGCGCGACGGGCAGCTCGATGTCGTGCTCGCGGAAGCGATCCAGGCGGGGCCAGGGCTTCACGGGAAGTCGTTCGCCATCGACCCGCAGCTCGCGGTACCCCTTGGCGGCCGCCCACTTCGCGAGGTCGGTATAGAGACCTTTGCGCGCCACCACGAGCGGCGCCAGCAGATCGACGGTCTTGCCGCGATACTCGCGCAGGATCCGTGCGGCGATGGCCTCCGCCGACTGCGGCTCGATCGCCACTGCACACTTGGGGCAGTGCTGCGTGCCGAGCTTGACGTACAGCAACCGCAGGAAGTGGTAGATCTCGGTGAGCGTCGCCACCGTGCTCTTGCGGCCGCCGCGGCTGGTGCGCTGCTCGATCGCAACCGTGGGCGGGATACCGCGGATCGAGTCGACCTCGGGGCGCGCCGCGGGTTGGACAAACTGCCGGGCGTAGGCGTTGAGCGACTCGAGATAGCGCCGTTGTCCCTCGTTGAAGATGATGTCGAAAGCCAGCGTCGACTTGCCGGAGCCCGATACGCCGGTGATGACGGTGAAGGCGTTGCGCGGGATCTCGACGTCTATGTTGCGCAGATTGTGTTCGCGGGCGTTACGCACCACGATTTCGCCGGCACTGCCGATCCGCGCCGCGTCTGCCGCTGCGATTGCCTCGGGCACGCCCCGCGTCCCGACCGTCACCACTGACGGCTCCTGCACTGTCGCAACGCCAGCCTCGGCCTCGCGCAGCGCAGCGCCGGTGTGCGATCGCGGTTCGCGCATCAGCATGTCCGGCGTGCCGCAGGCGATCAGTTCGCCGCCGCGGTCGCCGCCTTCCGGACCGAGGTCGATGAGCCATTCCGCGGCGCGGATCACGTCGAGGTTGTGCTCGATCACGAACAGCGAGTGGCCGGCATCGAGCAGTTTGCGGAAGGCGGTGAGCAGCTTCGCGATGTCCTCGAAATGCAGTCCCGTGGTCGGCTCATCGAACAGGAACAGCTTGCCCGTGCTGCCCGACTCGGCTGATTCCGCCAGATGTCCGGCAAGCTTCAGGCGCTGCGCCTCGCCTCCCGAGAGCGTCGGCACGGGCTGTCCGAGCCGCAGGTAATCGAGGCCGACGTCGGCGAGCGGCGCGAGCCGCGCGGCAAGCTTGGGTACGTCGGCGAAGAATGCCAGCGCCTCCGTGACCGTCATGCCGAGCACTTCGGCAATGCTCGCGCTGCGGCCGTCGGGGCCGGGGTGGCGGACCTCAAGGGTCTCGGCGCGGTAGCGCGTACCGTCGCAGTCGCCGCACCGCAGGTAGACGTCCGAAAGGAACTGCATCTCCACGTGCTCGAAGCCGCTGCCCGAGCATGCGGGGCAGCGGCCGGTGCCGGAGTTGAAGCTGAACGTGCCTGCCGTGTAGCCGCGCTCGCGCGACTCGGCGAGTTTCGCGAAGCGCTCGCGGATCACATCGAAGGCGCCCACATAACTCGCGGGATTGGAACGCGCGGTCCGCCCGATCGGAGTCTGGTCGACGAACACCACGTCGGTCAGGCGTGCCGCGCCGCGCAACGCCGCATGCTTGCCGGCTGCTTCGGTCGGACGGCCGAAATGTTTGAGAAGCGCCGGGTACAGTACGTCCTGCAGCAGCGTCGATTTGCCGGATCCCGAGACTCCGGTGATGCACACCAGGCGATTGAGCGGGAAGCGCACGTCGAGTTCGCGCAGGTTGTGCTGGGCGGCGCCAAGCAGCTCGAGCACATGCCCTTCATCGGCGCGGGGCGTACCCGCGGGTGGCAGGGTCACGCGGCGCCGGCCGTGCAGATAGGCGCCGGTGGTTGATGCGGGCTGCGCACAGACCTGCGCCGGCGTGCCCCAGGCGACGATGCTGCCACCGTGCTCGCCGGCACCGGGGCCCATGTCGAGCAGGCGGTCGGCCTGCTGCATGATCTGCGGATCGTGCTCGACCACGAGCAGTGAGTTGCCCGCGTCGCGCAGGCGGTGCATGACGCCGATCACGCGCTGCATGTCGCGCGGATGCAGACCGATGGACGGCTCGTCGAGCACGAACAGCGTGTTCACCAGCGAGGTACCGAGGGCGGTGGTGAGGTTGATGCGCTGTACCTCGCCGCCCGATAGCGTCCGGGACTGCCGGTCGAGGGTGAGGTAGCCGAGACCGACCTCGCACAGGTAACGGTAGCGGCCGCGGATCTCGGTCAGCAGCAGTTCCGTCGCCTCGTCGAGTGATCCTGGGAGCCGCAGCGCGTCGAAGAATTCGCGGCCGCGCTCGATGGGCAGCAGCATCAGGTCGTGCACGCAGAGCCCGGGCAGGGCATCGAGCCGCTGGCGCGACCACTCGACGCCGCGTGGCATGAAGCGCTGCCGGGTGCCTAGCGCTGCGGCTGCCAGCGCGGCATCGCCGAGCCGCCACAGCAGCGATTCGGGCGCGAGCCGTGCGCCGTCGCAGGCTTCGCAGGGCGTGTACGCGCGGTACTTGGAGAGCAGCACGCGGATGTGCATCTTGTAGGCCTTGGTCTCGAGCCAGGCGAAGAAGCGCTTCACGCCGTACCAGACGTTCTTCGCCCATTTACCTTCGCCCTCGATGACCCACTGCCGATGGGCTTCATCGAGCTCGCGCCACGGCACATCGAGGGGCACGCCGCGCTTGCGCGCGAGCCGCTCGAGATCGTCCTGGCACTCGCTGTAGGCCGCGGTTTGCCAGGGACGGATCGCGCCCTCGCGCAGCGTCTTCCCGTGGTCCGGGATGACTAGGCCGTAATCGACACCGATGATGCGGCCGAAGCCGCGGCAGGACTCGCAGGCGCCCACCGGCGAATTGAAGGAAAAGCTGCTCGGCGTGGGTTCGCGGTAGGCGATGTCGCAGCGCGCGCAGTGCAGGGTGCTCGAGTAGCGCCAGGTCTCGACGACCTCGTCCGCGCTGGCGTCGCCGCGCTCCGCCGCCGCGAGCACATGCACGTGCAGGCGGCCACGGCCGACCCGCAGCGCGGCCTCCAGCGACTCGGCGAGCCGCGCCGCATCGGCGCCCGACGGCCGCAACCTGTCCTGTACGACTTCGACCGACTTGCGGCCGCGCGAGCGGATACGCGTGTAGCCCTGTTTCTCCAGCAGCGCAAGCACTTCGGCCTCGCCGAAGTTCGCCGGAATGGAGACCTCGAAGCAGATGAGCACCCGAGGATCGCCTGCCTCCCGCGCGCGCCGCAGCAGATCGGCGCGGATGCTTTCCGGCGAGTCGCGACGCACGTGGTCGCCGCAGCGCCGGCAGTGCAACTGCGCGCCGCGCGCGAACAGCAGCTTCAGGTGGTCGTTGAGCTCGGTCATCGTACCCACGGTCGAGCGCGAGGTACGCACCGGATTGGTCTGATCGATGGCGATTGCCGGTGGGATGCCCTCGATGCGGTCCACGGCCGGCTTGTCCATCCGGTCGAGGAACTGCCGGGCGTAGGGAGAGAAGGTCTCGACGTAGCGGCGCTGGCCTTCCGCGTACAGCGTGTCGAACACCAGGGAGGATTTACCCGACCCCGATACTCCCGTGACCACGATGAGTTCGCCGGTCGGGATCTCGAGATCCAGATTCTTCAAGTTGTTCTGGCGGGCGCCGCGAACGACGATCGCCTCACGGCCCGGGTTGGTCATGAGCAGAGGAAGCGCTGGGGGGAAAGCATCATCGTAGCCGTTCGCCACCCTGCAGTCACCCGCGGGCCGGGCGCCGGGATTCGGTGCTGCTGACGGCCACGATGCGGATTTTCGTTGCGTCGTTCCGTGTCCCGGGAGGCGAACCGGTGCAACGTGCCGTCATGCGTGAACTGCGGATCGCCATCATCGGTGCGGGAATCGCCGGCCTCGTTGCGGCGCGTGCCCTGCAGCAGTTCGGCCATAGACCGGTGGTCTACGAACAGGCCGCGGCGCTCGGCGAGGTCGGCGCCGGACTGACAGTCACGCCGAATGCGACCCATGTGCTGAACGCCATAGGTCTCGGGGACGTGCTGCCGCGGATCGGGCTGCGCCCCGATCGTGGCGGCGTGAAGCACTGGCAGACGGGCGAGTTGATGGTCGAGATCTCGCGCGGCAACGAGATGCTGGAGCGATACGGTGCCGCGTACTACCAGCTGCATCGTGCCGACCTGCACGCGGAGCTGGCGGCGCTGGTGGCTGCCGCGGATCGAGCGGCGATCCGCACCGGGCACAGCTTCGCCGATCTCGCGCAGCACGCCGATGGGGTGACGCTGTACTTCGCCGATGGCAGCCGTGCCGAGGCCGATGCCGTCATCGGTGCCGACGGCATACGCTCGCTGGTACGCACGCGTCTCTTCGGTGCCGACCGTCCCCGTTTCACCGGCTACGTCGCGTATCGCGGCCTCGTGCCCGTGTCGGCTCTGCCGGCCGGCATCATGGAACCGACTTCCTGCCTCGCTACCGGGCCTGGTCGCAGCTTCACCCGCTATCTCGTACGCGGCGGTGCGCTCGTCAACTTCGTGGGACTCACCGAGCGCGATGACTGGCGCGAGGAGGGCTGGTCGATCCGCGCAGCGGTCGGCGAGATGCTTGCCGAGTATGCGGACTGGCATGCGGACGTACGGGGCATCATCGCCGCCACGCCGGCCGAGGGTCTATTCAGGTGGGCGCTGTTCGATCGCGAACCCCTGCAGGAGTGGACCCGAGGTCGCGTCACGCTGATCGGCGATGCCGCGCATCCGATGCTGCCGTTCCTCGGTCAGGGGGCGGCGATGGGCATCGAGGACGGTATGGTGGTCGCGCGCGCCTTCGCCGCTGCGGGCTCCATCGACGAGGCGCTGCGGCGCTATGTCGAGGCGCGGCTGCCGCGCGCAAACTGGGTGATGCTCGAGTCGCGCAAGACCGCACTCAACTACCACTCGGGCCGCGAGGAGAACTTTCGGCCTGGACGGCACGTGAGCGCTGAATCGCTCGGTCTCATGGCCTACAACCCAGCGGCCGTCCCGGTCTGATCCGTCCGGCGGCGGTCACGCGTTGCGCGACCGCGCTACACCGTGTACGTCGGACTGCCTGTCTCGTGGATTGGCACTGCCCCACGCGCGGTCACCAGCACGAGATCCTCGAGGTGTGCCGTACCGCCTTCGCCGGTCTCGAACAGCGGGCAATCGATCGACAGGATCATGTTTTCTTCGAGCAGCACGTCCTCCCGCGAGCCGTCGGCTGCGAATCGCGGCTGGTCCGTGTGGGCGAGGCCGACGCTGTGCGGGCTGAAGGCGACCGGCACGTCGGCGCCGAACTTCGCGAGGGTTGCGGCGCCAAGCGTGCGCACTTCCGAGAAGCGCAGCCCGGGGCGCAGCAGGCCCTGCAATTCGGCCCAGGCCTGTGCCATCACGTTCGTGCAGCGCCGCATGCGCGCCGTGGGCTCGCCGATGAAGACCGTACGACCAAAGTCGCCATGGAAGTTGCGCAGGTGGCTGACGCAGTCGATCAGGAAGGCTTGTCCGTCGCGCAGCGGCTCGTCGTAGGCGTCCGAGGACGAGCCGTTGACCACCATGAACACCCCGAGATTGCCGCGCAGGGCTGCCTCGGCGAAAAATCTTTGGCGGAAGGCGCGTACGCTGCCGAGTTCGCGGGCGGCGAACACCGTGGCATTTGCCGCGGCGATGTTGGCCTGCGAGGCGAGGCGCATCATGTGGATCTCCGCAGGCGTGCGTACGAGGCGGATGCGACGCGGCGTGTCGTCGGCGTCGACCGCGGTGGCGGCTGGTGCAGCGGCTGCGAGCAGCCGGGCGACGAGCGGATCGTCGTGCCCGATCCGACCGTGCGCCACGCCGAGGTCCCTGAGAGCCCGGCCGAGGGCGCGCTCCAGATCCGGGTGGTAGGGGGCAGCCGCATCCAGGGCCGCGCGCCGACGCAGTTCGCGCGGCGGCGGCGCGCCATCGAGCCGGTAGCGTACCGGCTCCGCGGCCGGAGATTCACTGTCGCCGTCGCCATCGTCCTGCGCGGCGGAAGGCAGCGGACTCGTGAACACGAACGGCTGCACCCCGGGGACGGGGCCGTCGTCGGCGCGGATGTAGTAGAGCGAGAACGCTGGAATGACGAGCGCCACCGGGCGCCGCGCATCGCGCGGGATCACCGCCAGCGTCGAGCCCAGCAGGCTCATGCGCTCGAGCAGCGGGAAGAAGTTGGTCGCATGGAAGATGTTGCGGCCTTCGGCGACCACCATGGCATCGAGACCCTCGGCAGCGAGGATGCGCTGCGCCCGCTCGCGGTCGAGGAACGGTTCCTGCTGCACGAGGGCGATATCAGGCAGGGTTGGCATCAGCAGCGGCCTCGCCGCAGCGGCCCCGCAGGCCCCCGCACCGCCGTCCACTCCCGTGCTGTTGCCGCCCGTCGCTGCGGCCATCGTGGCCACGGTCCCTGCGGCTGCCGCCGTCGCCATGAACCGACGTCTTTGCTCGTCCATGCGTTGTTTATCCTCCGGGCACGGCCCGGGCTGCGGTTGTCCACGGGGCCCACGAGGCCTGCAGGCTATGTTGGCGCGGCGCCGGCGACAAGCACGGCGCCGCAGGCGGGGCGTCCGTGCGGCGGCACTTCTGTCTGGCCGGGCGGCTTCGGTATGCTGCCCGAGGAGGTGCTGCCCATGATCGGTCGACGTCAACTGCTCGGAGCGGCCGCAGGGTCGGTCGCGCTCGCCAACGCCCTGGCCTCGCCGGCGGCGCAGGCCGGCGCCGTCGCTGCAGGCGGTGCGGCGGATGCAGCGCGTCGCCTGCAGCGGGGCGGATCCGCAGCCGCTGCGCGCGGCGTCGATGGCCGTCTCGTGCGGCTCGGCACCCTCGATCTCGAGAGCGAGCAGGACTTCACCCGCGGCTTCCGCCGCCTGCAGAGCCGCTTGCTGCGCGCCGCCTCACATGCCGCATTCGAGCGCGTGCTCGCCCGCGAGGGACTCGATCCAACCGCACCCATCACTGTGGAGCAGTTACGCAAACTGGTCGAGGGTGAGCCCGGGGTGAACATCGCTGCCCGCGCCTGGCTCAGCAACCAGCTCTTTATGTGGAAGACGCTGCACATGCACTTCCATGAGCATGCCGACGAGTACCTCGCCGAGATGGAGGCGAGCGATCGCAGTGGTCCCGGGATGCTGGAGTTCGCGCCGCAGCTGGCCGTCCCCGACTACGCGCGCCACGAGATCCATATCCAGCCCGGCGGCTATGTCGGCGACCCGTTCGCCGGTCACATGTACCACTACGGAACCAACAGCTTCTACACCGGCACTTCAATCGGCCACAACGATCAGGACGAGGCGCATGCCAATGCGGCATCGCGCCTGCCGTTGCCGCCGGACGGCAAGGTGCGGCGCATCCTCGATATGGGCTGCGGTATCGGGCAGCTGGCCGTCGCGCTCAAGGAGCGTTTCCCCGAGGCGGAAGTCTGGGGCATAGACGTCGCCGCACCGATGATCCGCTACGGCCACATGCGCGCCAACCGCCTCGGCGTCGCCGTCAATTTCTCGCAGCGGCTTGCCGAGCAGACGGATTTTCCGGATGACCATTTCGATCTGGTGACCAGTTTCCTGCTGCATCACGAGGTACCGGCCGCAACCAACCTGAAGATCATCGACGAGGCACGCCGCATCACGCGACCGGGCGGTGTCTTCTACCCGCTCGACTTCGGCTCGGGCGGTGCCATGATGCCACCGCGGCAGATGTACGGCCGGTGGTGGGACCACCGCTGGAACAACGAAGCCTGGTCGCTTGAGTACCACGCCCTGTCGTTCACCGAAGAAATCGGCCGCCGGGGGTTCGGACTGGTCCGCGACGGGCAGGCTGTGATCCGCGGTTACGGCGTGCGTCACGGCATCAAGGTCTGACTTGCGCGAGCCGCTGCAGGGCGGCCCGCTCGCGCTGCCACCGGGCCTCTGGTCTAATGCGGCCGCCATGGAACAAGCCCGCGACCTCAAGTCCTATCGCAAGCACTGGGCGGCGCGCCTCGGTACAGCGCCGTTCCTGCCGATGTCGCGCGCCGAGATGCAGGCGCTCGGCTGGGACAGCTGCGACGTCATCGTCGTCACCGGCGATGCCTACGTAGACCACCCCAGCTTTGGCATGGCGATCATCGGCCGGCTGCTCGAGGCGCAGGGTTTCCGCGTCGGCATCATCGCGCAGCCCGACTGGCAGAGCGCCGAGCCCTTCCGTGAGCTCGGCAAGCCGAACCTGTTCTTCGGCATTACCGCCGGCAACATGGACTCGATGGTGAACCGCTACACCAGCGACCGGCGCATCCGCAGCGACGATGCCTATACCCCGGCCGGCGAGGGCGGCAAACGACCGGACCGCTCGGTCATCGTCTACGCGCAGCGGGCTCGCGAAGCCTACCCCGAGGTGCCGATCGTGATCGGCGGCATCGAGGCGAGCCTGCGGCGCATCGCGCACTTCGATTACTGGTCGGAGAAGGTTCGCCGCTCAATCCTGCCGGACTCCAAAGCCGACCTGCTCGTCTACGGCAATGCCGAGCGGCAGATCGTCGAGATCGCACATCGTCTGGCGGCTGGCGAGGCGATCGACTCGATCACCGACCTGCGCGGTACGGCGTTCATGCGCAAGGCGGTGCCGGAGGGCTGGATCGAGATCGACTCCACCCACCTCGACACCCCGGGTCCGCTCAATCCGCCCATCGATCCCTACGCGATGGAAGACAACGGCGGAACGAAGTCGGCCGCTGCCGCCACCGCGGTCGGCAGCGGTGGTGGTGCCGAAGGCGCCGCGTCCGGGCGTGCCGAGAGCGTGGTGCGCTTCGTACGCCGCGTGCGCAATGCCGACCGTGAGCGCAGCGTGATCCGCCTGCCTGCGTACGAGCAGGTGGTCGACGATCCGGTGATGTACGCCCATGCCTCGCGCATCCTGCATCTCGAGGCCAATCCCGGCAACGCGCGGGCGTTGGTGCAGCGGCACGGCCATGCCGAGGTCTGGCTCAATCCGCCGCCGATCCCGCTGACCACCAAAGAAATGGATCATGTCTACGAGCTGCCCTACCAGCGGAGACCGCATCCGCTCTACGGGGACGCCGAGATACCCGCCTGGAAGATGATCCGCTTCTCGATCTCCATACAGCGCGGCTGTTTTGGCGGCTGCACTTTCTGCTCGATCACCGAGCACGAGGGCCGGATCATCCAGAGCCGCTCCGAGGCCTCCGTGCTGCGCGAGATCGAACAGGTGCGCGATACCGTGCCGGGCTTCACGGGAGTGATCTCCGATCTCGGCGGACCGACCGCCAACATGTATCGCCTCGCTTGCAAGAGCCGCGAGATAGAGAGCGCCTGCCGCAGGCCATCCTGCGTCTACCCGGGTATCTGCCCGAACCTCAACACCGATCACACGCCGCTGATCGAGCTGTATCGCAAGGCGCGCGCGCTGCCCGGCATAAAGAAGGTGCTGATCGCCTCCGGCGTGCGCTACGACCTCGCAGTGGAGTCGCCGGAGTACGTGAAGGAGCTCGCCCAGCATCATGTCGGCGGCTATCTGAAGATCGCGCCCGAGGCGATAGGCGAGGGCCCGCTCTCCAAGATGATGAAGCCGGGGGTCGGCACCTACTACCGCTTCAAGGAATTGTTCGACCGCTACTCGAAGGAAGCGGGCAAGGAACAGTACCTGATCCCCTACTTCATCGCCGCGCATCCCGGGACGACCGACGAGGACATGCTCGAACTCGCCCTGTGGCTGAAGAAGAACGGCTTCAGAGCCGATCAGGTGCAGGCGTTCCTGCCGTCGCCGATGGCCACGGCGACGGCGATGTACCACTCGGGCAAGAACCCCTTGCGCCGGGTCGGTCGCAACACCGAGGAAGTGGTGATTCCGAAGGGACTCAAGGTCCGCCGCCTGCACAAGGCGTTCCTGCGCTACCACGACGCCAACAACTGGCCGATGCTGCGCGAGGCGCTGCGTCGCATGGGACGCGCCGATCTCATCGGGCCCGGCAAACAGCACCTTGTGCCGCCGTGGCAGCCGGCCGGTACCGGGCAGCTAGCCGAAGGCGCGCGGCGGCAGCGCTTCCGCACCCAGCACACCCGGCCGCGCGGCGGCGGCCGACCATGAACCGCGGCCGACCATGAGCGGCGGCGAACGGACCGGTGAGGGTGGCGAGCACGAGTTCCGCCCCGGTCTGGGTTTCGATGTGCCAGCCCTGGAGCGGTACCTTGCGACATCGCTGCCAGACTTCGAAGGTCTGCTGCGCGTGCGCCAGTTTCCCGGCGGACAATCGAACCCCACCTACCGGCTGCAGGGTCCGCAGCGCTCCTGGGTGCTGCGTCGCAAGCCGCCCGGTGTGCTGCTGCCCTCCGCGCACGCCATCGAGCGCGAGTACCGCGTCATGCATGCGCTCGCGACGCACACCGACTTTCCGGTGGCGAGTCCCTTGTTGCTTTGCGAGGACCCGGCGGTGATCGGTACCGCTTTCTACGTCATGGAGCACGTCGAAGGTCGGATACTCTGGGAACCAATGCTGCCGGAACTGCCACGCGTGGCACGTCGGCCGATCTTCGCCGCGATGGTGGCGACCATCGCCGATCTGCACCGCGTCGACTACCGCGCCATCGGCCTCGGCGATTTCGGTCGTCCCGAGGGCTACGTGGCACGTCAGTTCGCACGCTGGTCGAAACAGTATGCCGTCGATGCCGAGGCGGCGGGCCGCGTGCAGGCGATGGAGAGGATGATCGACTGGCTGCCGCGTAACGCACCGGCCAGCGAGCCGGCACCGGCGCTGGTTCACGGGGATTTCCGGCTCGACAACATGATCTTTGAATCCACGCAGCCGCGCGTGCTGGCAGTGCTCGACTGGGAGCTCTCGACGCTCGGCGATCCGCTTGCCGACTTCGCCTACCACCTGATGATGTACCGCATGGCGTCGGGGGGCGTCCGCGGATTGCTGGGCGCCGATCTGCAGGCGCTCGGGCTACCCGACGAAAACGAGTACGTCGCCGCCTACTGCGCCCGTCGGGGTCTCGACGGCCTGCCGGATCTCGAGTATTACCTTGCCTTCTGCGCGTTCCGGCTCGCCTGCATCTGCCACGGCATCGCTGGCCGCGTGCACCGCGGTACCGCGGTCAGTCCGGAGGCAAGAAAGTACGCCGCGCAGGTAGACCCGCTTGCAGCCCTTGCCTGGAGAATCGCCTCGCAGGTCTAATTCTTTGGCGGAATGAATGTCGCTGTCGAGGGTGCCCGCTCGCGTCGCAGGCGCGCCGCGACTTCCTCAGCCCGCGACCAGGCGCGCAGCACATTCTCCCCGGCGAGTTTTCTCAGGTCTCTATCCGACCAGCCGCGGCGGATGAGTTCCGCGAACAGTCGCGGGTAGGTGGAGACGTCGTCGAGCCCCTCTGGCCACCAGTCGTTGCCATCAAAGTCGCCGCCGATGCCGACGTGATCGATGCCGGCGACGTTACGGATGTGCTCGATATGATCCGCCACCATGGCGATGGTGGTCGGTGGAACGCGGATCGCGGCGTAGCCTTCTGCACGGATCCGTGCCGCTTCCTCCGGGGTCGCGGCGGCGCGTGCCCGCAAGCCGATCTCCGCCATGGCCGGCCGCAGCACCTTGCCGACTTCGCAGTTGATGAAACTGGACACGAAAGTGACCATCACCACTCCGCCGTTGGCAGGCAGCATGCGCAGGATGTCGTCGGGCACGTTGCGCGGCACGTCGCATACCGCGCGGGCCGAGGAGTGTGAAAAGATCACCGGCGCCTCCGTCACCCGCAGCGTGGCGGCCATGGTGCTGGGCGCCGCGTGCGACAGGTCGATCAGCATGCCGAGGCGGTTCATTTCCCGCACGACTTCCTCGCCGAAGGCCGTCAGGCCGTTGTTGCGCGGCTGCAGCGGTGCTGCCGCATCGGCCCAGTCGAGATGCGCGTTGTGGGTGAGCGCCATGTAACGCACGCCGAGATCGTAGTAAGCGCGCAGTGCGCCTATGGAGTTTTCGAGTCCGTAGCCGCCCTCCATGCCGAGCATCGAGGCGATCTTGCCGGCGCGTCTTGCGGCACGCACCTCGGCCACGGAGCGTGCGAGCATGAAAGTGTCGGGATAGCGGGCGATGATCTGCCGTGCGATGTCGATCTGTTCGAGTTGCTGGCGCGCAAACGGACCGGCGCCTTCACCGGGGATGTACACCGACCAAAACTGCGCGCCGACTCCGCCCGCCCGCAGTCGGGAGATGTCCGTGTCGCCCGGGGTGGGAAGCCGCAGGTCGTAGGCGACGACGTCGCGGGGTGCCGCGGTGTTCTCGCGGATGGCGTACGGAAGGTCGTTGTGACCGTCGACGAGTATCGTCGAGCGCAGCAGCCGCTGCGCGCGCTCCAGCGCCCGGTCGCTCGCTCGGTCACGCGTCGCCGCAGCCCTGGTTGCCCCGGACGGTGCAGCGCTGGAGTCCATCTTGACCGGTTGCGAGGTCGCCGAAGATTGCGCCGGCGCCGCCGGTGCAAGAAGGAGTGCAGCAAGCACGCCGAGGATCGAGGCCGCATGGCGAGCCGGGACACGCGCCTCGCCTGCGGGGATGGGGCTGCAGATCGGGTATTTGGAGAAGATCATTGCCCGAGTGTCGCCGTGCGCGCCGGGCCTTGCAAGATACCGCAGTGCGCAGCCGGTGGACGGAGGCTGGCGATCCCGTCCGTCTGCGCACCCTCGTGGAGATAGGCTCAGATTTCGCGCAGCCACTCCTCGATCGCCAGCGCGACGCCCTCGGGCGCCTC
>JBILMF010000059.1:0-16536 GCA_044375655.1 Steroidobacteraceae bacterium
GACGACGCCGCGCAGGTTTACCGGCAGCTCATCCGGGCTGGCGGCGCCGTACTGCGCCAGGAGATCAGCGCGTAGTCGGGCATACGCGGGATCGCCGGCGTTATGGCCGTCGCCCGCCGAGCGCATGTTCGCAAGCATCACGAGGTCGGCACCGATCTTTCCGGTCTGCGGCGCTGATCGCGCCGCGACGTCCACAGCGACGGACGGCACAATCCAGGAGAAAGTGACCCACAAAGCTGTCAGGACCGTCAACGCAGCTTGGCGTGAGCGACACCACGCTGAAACACAGACGATGATGACGCACCAGGCGAGCAGATAAACGAGGCAAACAAGCAGGACCGCCAATCCATCGGCCAGTACCCCGGGCCGTGCTGACTGCACCAGTACGATACTGGCCGACGGGACTGACAGAGCGAACGCCGCCGCGGCAAGGGCGATGAGCTTGCCAGTGACAAGGCTTGCTGCCGTTGCGCCCTGCATAAACAGGGGTACGAGGGTCGATGCCTCGCGCTCGCGGGTGATGGTGCCGAAGCCGAGAATGATGAGTAGAAGTGGGACGAAAAACTGGTAGACCGAGGCAGGCGTGAGGGCGTGCAGAGAGCCGAGCCGCGAACCCGTGCCGGCCATCGGAAACGTTGCGGTGTTTTGTCGATGCCCCTCGAGAAATACAGACTGACCAGCCAGAGGGTCAATTCCTGGGTCGAACGCCGCCAGCGGAGTAGGAACGCGGAAGACGTAGTGGCCGTAGTGGACCATGCGATGCGGATGCCGCGCCGGCTGCGCCAGAAACGCCGCGCGGGCGTCTGCCTGCAGTTGCTCACGGCTCGCGCGTTCTGCGTCGACTTGTGCGACCGTGACGATAGTCGTCGACAACATCACGACGGCCATCAGCGCGGCGGCTGTCAAGGCAAGACGCGAGCGGGCCCAATAGCGCCACTCGTCGAGAGCGATCCGCAAGGGGATCATGGTGGGCAGCTAGCCGTGAATGCTTGATGGACCATCGCCGGGTTGATCCGCGCCTCTGGATACGCACGGAACTCATGCGTTAGGCGTCCATCTCTCAGCAGGCCAACGCGGTCTGCTGAGTGGCAGGCGCCATGGAGATCGTGCGTCACCATCAGGACGGATTTTCCTGAACCTGCGAGTCGGCGAACGAGTGAATGAAACTCGTCGATAGCGGACGGATCGAGCCCGGAGGTTGGTTCGTCGAGCAACAGGATTTCGCTGTTTCGCAGGGTGGCGAGCGCGAGGGCAACCTTCTGCCGCATGCCTTTCGAGTACTCTGCGAGTGCTCTGCTGTGCGCCGAGGGCGGAAGACCCATCTCGTCGAGAGCCGTGGCGATTTCGCGAGCAGTTGCCTGACTGCCGGCGATTCCAAGCAGGTACTCCAGATTCTCGCGAGCATCCAGATGATCGTAGAGCGCCGCTGACTCCGGAAGGTACGCCATAGCGCGCCTCGCAGCGACGGGATCATCACCGACTTCTCGGCCATTCACGCGCACGTTGCCTTTTTCAGTTCGAAGAAGACCGAGAAAAGTCAGCAGCGTCGTCGACTTTCCGGCGCCGTTACCGCCGAGGAGGGCGTAGATCTCGCCGCGATCGACGGAAAAACTGACACCGCGCAAGACCGCCCGTCCGCTGCGATTGACGTGGACGGCGTCAGCCTGCAGCGAGGATGGGGTGATCACGGGCTCAGAATCGTGCAACGGCAGACACCCTGATGTTGCGCGGCGAGCCGGGTTGAACCCATAAACGTGAAAACGAGTTCGTGTAGTAAGTTTCGTCGGCCAGGTTGTCGATGTCAGCACGCAGGGTGATGGCCCCGGAGAGTTCGTAGGCCGCGAAGAACCTGGCCACCGTGTATCCCGGCAGCTCGAAGTCCACGCCCGTCTCACCGAGCCTGTCGTCTACCAGGGTGGCACCCGCGCCCAAGGTCAGGCGACGGCCACCGAGCTGCAGGTCCTGCGTCACCTGCAGACTCAGGCTTTGCTCCGGAATGTTGATGAGCCGGGACCCTGCGCGCAGTGGCAAGCCGAAGTTTGGGTCGAGCACATCATTGGTCAGTTCGGCGTCAATGTAGGCGTAGGAAAGCCAGACACCGAGCCCGTTCTCGAGCCGTCCCTGCAAGTCCAATTCAAGGCCGCGGCTTTCGGCCTTGCCACCCGCTAGACTGAAACCCGCGTTGACGGGATCGGCGACCAGGATGTTCGACTGCTTGCTGCTGAATGCTCCCGCGTTTCCTCGCCACGCGCGATCAGCGCTCTCGAAGGCCAACCCCGTCTCTATCGAGACGCTCGTGTTGGGCTCGAACGGACGACCGGCAAAATCGGCGCCCGAAAGGGGCCGGAAGTTGCGGCCGTAGCCGACATACCATGAGATCCGCTCTGTCGCCTTGAACACAGCACCGAACTGCGGGTTGACGCGCGACTCGGACTGTTTGACCGTCCGACGTGCTGCACGATCCTGGATCGTCTGCTCGTAGTCGTCGAAGCGGGCGCCGAGTCGCACATCGAACCGTTCGGTGAGCGAGATCTGATCTTGCAGAAAGATGCCGCGAGATTCCTGAGTCTCCAGTCTGTCAGTGAGCGGAGCTGGCGTCGGCAACGGAAATCGAGCGTAAATCGGACTGAAGATGTCTATGGCCTGCTGCTGCTGCAAGGTTGGACGAGCGGCCAGTGTTGGTGCGCGGGCACGCAGAAAAACCTGGTCGTTGTCGAACTGGTCTGAATCGACGCCGAGCAGAATGCGGTGACGCAAGGATCCGCTGCGAAAATCACCTGTCAACTCGGCGCGAAAGACGCGGTACTCGGCGTCGTAGTCGCGGAAACGTCGCTGGCGGCTGAGGTTTCGCCCGTCGACCAGTAGCTGCTGACGGTTGGTGGCAAGTTCAGGCTCGGTCGAGAAGCCCTCGAGGGAGGTGTCCCGGAGATTCGCACCGAGCAACAGGCTCCAGCCGGGGCTGAAGTCGTACTGGTACTCCAGTTGGTGACCCAGCGTGCGTGTCTCGATCGGTCCGTCGCCCGGTTCGCCGAGAAATCGCGACGGTGGAATCCGCCCGAGCACGCCATTGATAGCTACGACTCCGCGATCGAAAGGCACTTGCTGCCGGTTGTATTCGAGTTCATAGACAAGCCGGGCATTTTCAGAGGGGCGCCAGGCGAGAGACGGATTGGCTCCGTAACGACGCGTCTCGACGGTGTCGCGGTAGCTTTCCGAGTCCTCGAAGAAGCCCACGATACGCAGGCCGGCCGCGTCGCTGAGCGGTTGGTTGAAGTCGAGATCGGCGCGACGGTAGGCGTATCGCCCCACGCTTAACTTGACCTCTCCCGAACGGGTCGCGTTCGGGCGCTTGGTGACAAGGTTGACGGTGCCGCCGGGCTCACCACGGCCGAGCAGCGCCGCGCGCGGACCTTTGAGGACTTCGACGCTCTCGACGCCGGCAAGATTGCGCGGACCGCCGAAGCCACGACCGGCATTGAAACCGTTGACGAGATAGCCGGTGGGCAGATTTTCGTCCCCGGCGAAGCCGCGGATAGCGAACGAATTCCAAAGACCGCCAAAGTTGTTCTGTCGGGCGACCGAGGCTGACAAGTCGAGTGCCTGATCGAGGTCGGTGGCGCCGGCCGCCTCCAGAACCTTGGCGTCGATGACCAAGTCAGCGGCTGGTTTCTCAAGGGGTACAAAATCACCGCGATAGGCTTGGCGGGTACCGGTGACGACTACGGTATCCAGGGATTCAGGCGTTTGTGCCTGCAGCGACAGTGGGGAAACACCAGCTGCGAGGCCAAGCGCAATGGCCGCGCCCCTGTGCCTGCTTGGGGCACCGAACAGATCTATCGTCTTCTTCATGCAGACTCCTCGGCAGGCAACAGCGCCCCTCGCCCCCGGGTTTCTCGGCGATGCGAGGAGACAGTCAATGCGTGTGTTACATAATATTATTACACATCCTCACATCGTGCAGCAGCAGACTCGGCGGATCATCGGTCACCGCCGCAAGGCCATACCGGTGCTCCACCCGCCGACTAACCAACGGTCGGTCCTTTGAACGAGCGGGGGTGGCTAAAGCGCCACCACTGATGCGGCGGAAATGCCGTTCATGCGGAAACGACGCCGTCGGTTGCGTGCCGAGTGTTATCAGGGGATCTTTTTCGGTGGAATCGCGCTCTATTCCGCCGCACGGCGCCCGTTCGCCAAACGATCGTAAGGAACCGCAGATGACCATTTCTCGATTTACCCGCCCCCTCGGATGCTTCGTCGCCTCTTTGCTGCTGCTCGGCTTGTCGTCTGCCGTCCAGGCTGCGGTCGGTGGACTATCGGTACGGGTGGTCGATGCGACGACGAATCGGCCGCTGGCTGGCGTGGCCGTGACGGCCCGTTCGCGTGACGGCGCGGAGGAGCGGGCGACAACTGGGGCGGATGGGTCAGCGTCCTTCGCCGGCCTATCGGACGGGTTCCACGAAGTGCGGACCGCCTTGGACGGTTATGCACCTGGCGTCGAACCGGCTGTCCGGGTGATCGAACGCCGGACGGGCCTCGTCCGTTTCGAGCTCCTGCCGGTCGCGGCGGCGCTGGAGGAGGTTGTCATCGTCTCCAGGGCGCTGCGCGCCGATCCGAACGGCAGCGCGGCGGACAGGTACATCACTCGTGATGAGCTGCGCAACGCGGCCGGCAGCGGTAGCGATGTGATGCGGGCCCTGGTGGGGTTGCCCGGCGTGGTGTCGAACGGCGAGTTCGCCAGCTTCTCGGTGCGCGGACATGGTCCGAAGAACAACCTGATCTTCGTCGACGGATTCCCGTTCCAGCAGGTCGTCCACTTCGAGCAGACGCTGGGCGAGCAGGACGACGTGGTGAACGGCGGCCGGTACTCGATTTTTGCGCCGAATGCGGTGGTCGGGGCCGAGTTCTCGCCGGGTGGCTGGAGCGCCGAGTTCGGCGGTCGCAAGGCATCCCTGCTGCAGTTCGACGTGGCCGGCGGCGGCCCGTCGCCGGTCGGCAGCCTGCGTGTGGATCTCGCGGGCGCAGAGGTCATGTACGAAGGACCAAGCGGTTTCGACGACCGCACCTCGATGTTCCTTCAGGCACGACGTTTCGACTTCGGACAGTTCTTCGAGACCATCGGCCAGGAGGACCTCGGTGCGCCCGTGTCGACGGACGTGATCCTGAAGACCAGGACCCGCCTGCAGAACGACGACGAGATCGAGTTCCTCGCGATCTACGCGCCGGAGGAGTACGAGCGTAACGTCGACAACATCCTCGCCGCCCAGGAAGAGGAGGAGGGCATCGAGGATCTCGGGCTGCAGAACGACGAGCAGGATCTGATGCTGCTGGGCACGACGTGGCGGCGGCGATTCGGCGAGGACGGTGAATGGGTCGACCGCGTGTACTTCCGCGAGAGCGACAAGCAGTCCGCGGAGGGCGAGGCTTATCCGGACCTCGTCCCCATCGGCACACCGGCCGCTCAAGTCCCGGTGCGCGAGCGCCTGCTCACGGTCACGGAGAAGGAATCCGAACTCGGATGGCGCAGCGACGTGACGTTGGGCAACCGCTTCGGCCGCTTCGCCGCCGGCCTGCATCTGACCCGCACGGACCTCGACTACGCGACCCGCTTGCGCGAGGACTGGATCCGCTTCATCTACGAGTCGGACGACCCGCGCCCGCCCGGCGCGAGATACATCGTGCTGCGGCCCGCGGACATCAATTCCACCTATCAAAAGAGCGGAAACAACTACTCGCTGTACGGTGAGCAGCTATTCGACTGGGGTGCCGCCGACTTGCGCGTCGGCCTGCGCTACGATCACGACGGCTTCAGTCGCGAGGACCTGCTGTCGCCGCGGGTGTCGTTCAACTATGCGCTGTCACCCTCGTTGCGGTTCTCGGCGACATCGGGCGTGTTCTACGAGTCGCCGCGCAATCTGGCGCGCTCCAGCGACCCCGCCAACGCGCGCCTCAAGAGCGAGCGCCTTGTCCATCTCGGTGCCGGGGTGGACTATCGCATCCGCGACGGTCTCAACCTCCTGGTGGAGGCGTACGCGCAGCGGCTGGATGATCGACTCGTCGAGGGCAGCCGTACCGACGGACGAATCACCAACGCAGGTACGGGAAGCAACGTCGGCGTCGATGCCGTGCTGACGCGGGCGTTCGCCGGCGGTTGGTCTGCCGATTTCGTCTACTCCTGGAACCGCTATCGCGTCGATGACGAAGACGGCCGCGGCTCCTACGATTGGGACTTCAATCGCGAGCATTTCGCGGCGATCGGCGGTCGATGGGAGATCAACAAGCGCTGGCAGGTCGCCGCCCGCTGGAAATACGGCTCCGGACAGCCCGGTGACCGCTTCATCTCGCACCGCGATGTGCTGGCACCGGCCCGACCCGTGCGCTTCTCGAAGGAGGTCACTCAGACCAACATCGGTCGTGGCGACGCGTTCCACGCGCTCGACTTCCGAGTGGACTACCGACGGCCCGTTGGTCCGGTGGATGTGGTCGTGTTCCTCGATGTGCTGAACGTGTACGGCGGACCGGCCGGCCTGCCGTCCGAGTTCAACATACTGACGGGCGAGACCATCAAGGAGGAAGAGGAGAGCCTGCCGCTCTTCGGGCTGTCGTTCGAGTACTCGTGGTAGTGCGTCGCACCGCTCAAGACCTCTTGACCTCCGACGACGCTTGCGCGCGAGAAACTGGGCCCGGGCACTCTCGGGGTCAATTGCGCTCAAGTTCGCGCGCCCGCGAGTGCACGAGTTCTGTGATCGCCCGTACAGCACTCGATGTACGGCGTGTACGCGCCACATAGAGGCTGAGCCACGCGGGGAAGCTCGGGTTGGCGAGCGGTCGGACCACGAGGCGTCGAAGTTCTGCTTCCGGTGCCGCCGCGAGGCAGGGGAGCACGGTGTGGCCCGCGCCTGAGGACACCGCCGTGTAGATCGTGGCCGGTGAGTCGACCTCCATCACCACATTGAGACGGATACCCGCCGCCTCTGCCTCGGCGTCGAGGCGCTTGCGCATGCCATTGCCAGGGCTCGGGAGGATGAGGGGTAAACGTGCCGCCTCGCGCAGCGATACAGGCTCGCCGCCGGTCGCCGACAGGGCGGTGGCACGACTGACCAAGCCGAGGGCGTCATCCAGCAACTTTTCGCCATCGAGCGTGGCACCGAATTGCTCGGGCGGTGCGTAACACACCCCGAGATCCGCCCGTCCCTCGGCGAGCCACTCGCCGATGACTGCTGCCGATGACTCCATGACCAACAGACTGATGCCGGCGTACTTGTTGCGCGCCGCGGCGATGATCGGCGCGGTCACCAGCTGCGCGACGGTTGGCGTCACGCCGATCACCACCCGGCCCGTTGGCATCCGGCGCATGTCGGCAAGCCGCGACTCCGCTTCCCTTGCCTGTCTGAGGATCGACTGCGCGTAGGGAAGCAGTTCGCGTCCGGGTTGTGTAAGCACCACGCCTCGGCCAGTCCGCTCGAACAGCCGGACGTTCAGGCGCGACTCGAGAGAGGCAATCTGCCGGCTGAGACCTGACTGCGTCAGTCCGAGGGTGAGAGCCGCCCGCGAGAGGCTGTGTGCCTCGGCCACGGCCAGAAACTGCTCCAGCTCACGGAGCTCGACAGGCGGTTTTCGTGCTTTGCCCACTCGGCGAGAAGATATCCCACCATGCTCCGTCAGGCGAGACGACCGAAAACACGCACACCGACCCGTACGGACTGATTTCGAGCACGCGGGGCGTGCTTGCGGCGTACCCGAGTTCCTGCAGTCTGCGCGCCGTGCCAGCCGCGTTGGCAACCGGTAGCCGCAGGGCGACGATTCCGAGCGCGTGTACCGTTGGCACCCTCGCGTGCGTCGCTCCCGGCAAGCCGCTGAAGGCCATGACGGCAAGTGTCCCGTCGCGGGCGCCCGGCCCGTCCGGATGCAACCAGCGGAGGCGACGTTCGACACGCGGGGGCATGTCATGCGGCAAGCCGAAGATGTTCGGCCCAGCCGGACCCAGCGGACCCGCCTCGTCGCGAACCGTACGCATGCCCAGGCCTTCCTCGTAGAACCGCATCGATCGGTCGAAATCCTGAACGACCTCGAAGGCGTTGAACGGTCGCGAGAAGCCGTTGCCGAGGTTCCAACCCGTCAGCGGCGGGGATACCCGCTCGATCGGCGTCAGGGTGATGCCGTCGGCCTGCGTGAGCATCACTTCCACCACGGTGAACTCCTGCAGGGTGAACTTCACCGGCTGGCTATGCCCCTGCCAGCCGTCCCGGCGAAAGGCGGGCAGCAGCGCCTCGATGGAACTGATGCGGACGTTGATACCGGCGACGCCACCGGCTTCCCAAGTGCGCGCAGCGACGCGCAGCGGCTCGAGCCGCTGCGCGTCGCTGAACTGGATCAGCCGTACTGTCCCTGAGTTTTCGCCGGCCGACCGCAGCAACACATAGCGTCCCGTGACCCCGTCCGGAACATTCCAGAGTGCGAGTTCGGCCGGGTCGAGCCGCCCAGACTCGACCTTGGCCCAGCCGCCGACCTGTCTGAGGAACCGGTCCGCCCGTTCCAGACTGCTGACCGAGAGCACCACCTCCTGCCATCCGGCGGCTGCTGCGGACCACGAAGCCGCCGCCATCCACAAAGCAAGCGCGAGGGCAGCTATCCTCAAATGCCGTCACCCAGCTTCACACGCATCGTTACACCGACCGTACGGCCATCCGCCGGTGTGACCTGAAAGCCGCGCTTGAGCACACCCACCGGCGGCGTGAAGAAGCTGCCGAAATCGCTGAACCGGATGATCACCGGCGAGGTGCGATCGTCGAAGAGGTTGTCGACCCACAGACTGACCGAGTACCGGCCCGTCTCCACCCCAAGACGCAGGTTTACTTTTTGCTGATCTCCGGTACCGGCGAGGTTGGAGGTTTCGGCGTACTGCGTCGACCTGTAGGTGTAGTCGGCGCGGATGAAGCCCTCCGCCCCCTCGAGCCAGGAGAGCGGCCGACTGTACTCGCTCGAGAGCGCCCACTGCCACTTCGAGGTGCGGGGAATGCGGTTTCCCGACACATCCGCTCCGAAGATCCCGTTCGGCAGCCGTGCGAGCCTGAGACCCGGCAGTGCCACGATCGGTCGGTTGGCTACCGGGAAGCTCACGTCCCCTCCGGCGAGGGCGGGATCAATGAAATTGTCGAACTGCGCATCGGCCAGGGACACCGCAGCGGTCAGACGCAGCCCTTCGAGCGGGTTTGCGGTGAGATCGAGTTCGAAACCCTTCGAGGTCGATTCAGCGGCGTTCGCGACATAGGTGTTGTTGGAGGGACCGGCGGCCGACGCGGTGACAACCTGCTGATCGGTCCAGTCGATGTAGAACACCGTCAGGTTGGCCTGCAGTCGGCCATCGAGCAGAGTCTGCTTGGTACCGAGCTCATAGGTCCAGTTCGATTCGGGATCGTAGGTTCGCTCCGCCTCGAAAATGTTGATCTGATCGTTGAAGCCGCCCGTCTTGAACCCCCGGGCCGCCGAGGCGTAGTAGAGCACGTCGGCTTCCGGCTTCCAGTCGACGGTGACCCGAGGCGTCCAGGAGTCCCAGCTCTCATCGCGACGCGGATCAGGCCGACCGGTCTGGATCTGCCGGATGTAATCGAAGGTCTTTTTCTCGTTTCCCCAGCGGATGTCGCCCGTTACTTCCCAGTCCTGCGCGATCTCGATGCCCAGGGAGCTGAACAGGGCGTAGGCCTCGGTCTTGGTGCGCGAGCGGAACGAGTTCTGGTTGCGAACCAGCGTGCTCTGCCGTGCGGCGGGCGGCAGGAAGAACTGACCCGCGCCGCGATCGGTGAACGTGTTGTCGAACTCGTAGTAGAAGGCGCCGGCGAGAAACCGCAGGCCGTCGCCGTCGTACTGCACGCGGAATTCCTGGCTGAGATCGTCACGTTCGATCCGATTGCCGAAGACGAAGAGCTTGTCGGTGTAGTAATCGACGTCCTGGTCATAGACCTGATCCTGTGTGGACCAAGCAGAGATGGACTTGAGGGCAAGCGAGTCGCTCATGCGGTAGTCGATGGTCAGTGCGGCGCGGGTTCCATCGCGCTGGAAGCCGCCCGCATCGTCCGAGGCGACGCAGCATGCGGCCCCTCCGACCGGCTTTTCGGGCGCGGTGCCCGTGAAGAATCCCAGCGAGCCGCCGTTCAATACGGTCAGGCCGCTGTTTGCCGGCACGAGGAACGCGGCCGGCTGCGAGTCGTCGTCCTCGGAGTAAGCAACGGACAGCAGTGCCTCAAGGTTGTCGGTCGGCGTGAAGCGCAGCTTGCTGCTCAACGCGCTGGTCCGCTGGCGATTCAGATCGCCACCGAGGGCAACGTTGTCGAAGTAGCCACCCCAGTCACGCCAGACCCCGCCAATCTGTCCGAACAGTCGATCGGCGACCAGCGGGCCCGACAGATCGCCCCGCACTTCGTATCGGTCCTTGCTGCCGGCCGTTCCCTCGAGGAATCCGCGTACTTCCTCGGAGGGCTTTCGGGTGACGAAATTGACGGCGCCGGCGAAGGTGTTGCGGCCGTAGAGGGCGCTCTGCGGCCCGCGTGCAACTTCGATGCGTTCTACGTCGGTGATCAGCAGGTTGCCACTCGAGCGCCCCGCCACGTAGACACCGTCCACGAACAGGCCGACGGGCAGTTCATCGCCGATGCCCGCGAGACCCACTCCGCGCATCGCGATGGACAGGTTGTTGCGGCCGAACGGATCGCTCGCTGCGAGCGAGGGCACCTGGTACGAGAGCGTGTCGAGGGTGTTCAGCCGTGAACGCTCGATCCACGACTCGTCGAATGCGGCGATCGAGGCGGGGACGTCCTGCAGACGCTCGGCGCGCAGGCGGGCGGTCACCACGACCTCTTCGAGCTTCGCTTCCGGCGAAGTGGCCTGAGCTGGATCCTGCGCGAGCGAAGGCGTTGCCGCGGCCATGAATGCAAACGCCAGGATGGATGGTGATTTGTTCATCGTCGACTCCTCGGCGGCGGACGGGCCGCGTCTATCTTCCAAGATATGCGGCGATGCGGCGAGCGGTCTTCCCGCACCCGTACTACCAGATATGCGGATAACTCATGGCCGTGTTCCAGCAGACTTCCGGGCCATGAACTCCAGATGGGTATTGGCTCGCAGGCCCGTTGGCCTGGTCGCCGAGAGCGACTTCCGCCTTGAAGAGGTGCCGATGCCCGGCGTCGCCGAGGGCCAGTTCCTGGTCAAGGTGGTCTACCTTTCCCTTGCGCCCGTGATGGCGCAGTACGTTCTCGATGGCGGCGTCATCGAGAAGCCGGTCGCAATCGGCGAGACCATGCGCGGGCGGGGCGTCGGTGTCGTCGTGACCTCGCGGCACCCCGGCTTTTCGGTTGGAGACGTTGTCCACGGTCCGTTCGGTTGGCAGACCTTCGCGATCTCCGACGGCAAGGGGCTGGTGTTCAAGATGCGCGACTGGGCTGGCACGATCTCCAACGGCCTCGGTGCCCTGGGTCTGACCGGGTTCACCGCCTACTTCGGGCTGTTCGACATCGCGCAACTGCGTGCGGGCGATGCCATCCTCATATCGGGTGCGGTGGGCGGTGTGGGTTCCGTGGCGGGCCAACTCGCGCGGATCGCCGGCGCCGAGCCGGTGGGGATAGCCGGTTCGCCGGTCAAGTGCGCGCTCGCGCGTGATAGTCTCGGCTACCGGGCGGCCATCGACTACAGGAACGAGGATGTCCGCGCCCGCATTCGCGAGCTGGCTCCAGAGGGCATCGATGTCTACTTCGACAATGTCGGTGGCGAGATCCTCGAATCCGCCATAGACAACATGGCGCATGAAGGACGCATCGTGATCTGCGGCAGCATCAGCCAGTACCTCGCGGATGGATCAAAGAAAGGCCCGGCCAACTACTTCAACATCGTCTACCGCAACGTGCGCATGCATGGCTTCCACATCTACGCCTACGCGGCGCGCTTCATCGAGGCTGAGACGCGGCTTGCCCGCTGGATCAGGGATGGCCGGCTCGAGCCGCGGGAAGATCGCATACAGGGCCTCGAAAGCATGCCTGCTGCGCTGCAACGCCTCTTCGCCAGCTCCAATACCGGCAAGCAGGTCGTGCAGATCGCCGACGATCCCGTCTCCACGGGTATGCGCTAGCCGCGTGCACGCGATGCGGCGCATCACCGCAGGTTAGATCGTGGCAAGTCCTGCAGATCCACGACGCCATGCGGACCGTCCGGCCTCGGTAGAGCGCGAATTCGTGCGCGTGACCTACGGGCAGGTCCATCTGCGGCGCGCGTCGCCGCGGTCGGCCGCGCCTGGGGCGCGCCCGCCCGTCATGCTTTTCCACCAGAGTCCCAATTCATCGCAGGTGTTCGTCGAGTTCATGGCCGAGCTTGGCGCCGACAGGCTGGTCATCGCCCCTGATACGCCGGGTTTCGGCGAGTCCGACCTGCCTCGGGTGCAGCCGGACATCGGCGCGTACGCGTCCACCATGACGGAAGTGGCTGCGAAGCTCGGCCTTTCGAGGGTGCAGGTCGTCGGTTACCACACGGGTGCGGCGATCGCCATCGAACTCGCGCGACGGCAGCCGCAGCTTGTGGAATCTTTGGTGCTCGTCGGCATTCCGGTCTTCAACGCGGCAGAGCAGGAGCGGTTCCGCGCGCAGCCTTGGCCGTTGCCGCGATCCGCGGACGGCTCCCACCTCGTGGCGGAGTGGTCCCGTTCGGTGCAGTGGCGCGGTCCTGGACAGAGCGAGGACTCGGTGCTCCGCACCTTCAACGAAAAGCTGGGAGCGGGGCAGTCCGCATGGTGGGGTGCGCACGCTGCGATCCACTATGACACGCTGCAGGCGCTGCGGCAGGTTCAGGCTCCCATCCTCTTCATCCGGCCTCACGACGATCTTTGGGAGACAAGCCTGCGTGCGCTTGAGGTGCTGGGGGAAACTGCGCGGATCGACCTCGGCGGGTTCGGGTTCGGGGTTTTCGAAGTCATTCCCGAGCGTATGGCCCGAACCATCCGCGCATTCTTTGACGCGCGCGAGGTCCGGCAGCCTTAGTCTTGCAGCCCTGGTGTTGGCGCCAGCCACGCGCCAGCTGTCGCTTGGACCGATCGCCGCCCGAACCGATCATTGACGCGACCTATCGACCGGATATACACAACCATTTGGCGGTGATTGATGGATCAGGCGAACATCCGCTGTAGATTCACTGCCAGTCACGACCCGGATCGGGAGGAGCAGACCATGAGTGCCAGCACGGATATGTCCAAGTGCCCGTTCCACGCCGCCGGCGGCGCCCGCGCTCATCAGGGCGCGCAATCGAACGCCGACTGGTGGCCCGATCAGCTGAACCTCTCGATCCTGCATCAGCATCAGCCGGTGTCCAGTCCCATGGATCCGGGGTTCAACTACGCCCGCGCCTTCCAAGGACTGGATTTCAAGGCACTCAAGAAAGACCTCGCGGATCTCATGACCGACAGCCAGGACTGGTGGCCGGCGGATTGGGGTCATTACGGTGGTCTGATGATTCGCATGGCTTGGCACGCCGCCGGCACCTACCGCACCGCCGACGGCCGGGGTGGCGCCAACACGGGCAACCAGCGCTTCGCGCCGCTCAACAGCTGGCCCGACAACGGCAATCTCGACAAGGCCCGGCGTCTGCTTTGGCCCATCAAACAAAAGTACGGCAACGCGATCTCCTGGGCGGACCTTTTCATACTGGCGGGTAACGTCGCCATGGAGACGATGGGCTTCCGGACCTTCGGATTTGGCGGTGGTCGGGTCGACATCTGGGCGCCTGAGGAGGACATCTACTGGGGCGCCGAAAAGGAGTGGCTGGCAAAGAGCGATCGGCCCGATAGCCGCTACAGCGGTGATCGGGAGCTCGAGAGCCCGCTTGCTGCGGTGCAGATGGGGCTGATCTACGTGAATCCGCAGGGGCCGGACGGCAACCCGGATCCTGTCGCTTCGGCAAGGGACGTACGGGAGACCTTCGCCCGCATGGCGATGGACGACTACGAGACGGTAGCCCTGATTGCCGGTGGCCACACATTCGGCAAGATGCATGGTGCCGGCGATCCGGCGCTCGTCGGCCCCGAGCCCGAAGGCGCGCCCATCGAGCAGATGGGGTTCGGGTGGGCCAACAGCCATCGCAGCGGCAAGGGCGCGGACACCACCACCAGTGGCTTCGAGGGAGCGTGGAAGCCGAACCCCACTCGCTGGGATTCAGGCTATCTGAAGGTGCTCTTCAAGTACGAGTGGGAGCAGGTCAGCAGCCCGGCGGGTGCGATCCAGTGGCGGGCCCGAAACGTTGCGCCTGAGGACATGATTCCCGACGCGCACGACCCGGCGGTACAACATCCGCCGCACATGACCACTGCAGATCTCGCGCTGCGTTTCGACCCGGCCTATGAAAGGATCGCTCGTCGATTTCATGACAACCCGGGAGAGTTCGCCGAGGCTTTTGCCCGTGCGTGGTTCAAGCTCACCCACCGCGACATGGGTCCGAAGTGTCTCTATCTCGGACCGGAGGTGCCCGCCGAGGATCTCATCTGGCAGGACCCGCTGCCTGCGGTGGATCATCCCCTGATCAATCCGGCCGAGGCCGCTGCGCTGAAGGCACAGGTGCTGGGCTCGGGGCTTTCAGTGGCTGAGTTGGTGTCGACGGCCTGGGCTTCGGCGAGCACCTTCCGTGGCAGCGATCGACGGGGCGGCGCCAACGGCGCACGTATTCGCCTCGCTCCGCAGAGCCAATGGGAGGTAAACCAGCCTGCGGTCCTGACGAAGGTGCTTGGCGTACTCGAGGGCATCCAGCAGCAATTCAACGCCACGGCCTCTGGCGGCAGGAAAGTGTCGCTGGCTGACCTGATCGTCCTTGCCGGAAACGCCGGGGTGGAGGCCGCCGCCAAGGCAGCCGGCCATTTGGTCGAGGTGCCTTTCGCGCCGGGGCGTACCGATGCGACGGTCGAGCAGACGGACGTCGATTCCTTTGCGGTGTTGGAACCCGTGGCTGACGGCTTCCGCAACTACCGGCAGAAGGCGTACAAGGTTTCGCCCGAGGCGATGCTGATCGACAAGGCGCAGCTGCTTACACTGTCGGCGCCTGAGATGACGGTACTCTTGGGCGGTCTGCGTGTGCTCGGCGCAAACCACGGTGGCAGTCCGCACGGTGTCTTCACGCGGCGCCCTGGCCAGTTGACGGCCGACTTTTTCGTCAACCTCCTCGACATGTCCACGGTTTGGCGGCCGACGGGCGACAACGCCTACGAGGGCCGGGATCGGACCACGGGCAACGTCAAGTGGACCGCGACCCGGGTGGATCTCGCCTTCGGTTCCAATTCGCAGTTGCGGGCGATCGCCGAGGTGTACGCACAGAACGACAGCACCGGAAAATTCATCAAGGATTTCGTCGCGGCATGGACGAAAGTGATGAACCTCGATCGCTTCGACTTGCGGTGACGCGTCAAGGGATATCAACCAGCTGATCAAAGCTGCCTCGCGGCCCACCCATGGGCTGCATCGGCGGTGCGTCTGGTGTCTATGGGATACTCCGCGCAGCTCAACGAGTTTCCATCAGCCGAGAGACACCCGGGACGTGGTCATGCATCGCGCGCGAACGCTCTACGACAAGATCATCGACTGCCATCGGGTTGTGTCGCTCAATGACGTCGAGGGGCCCGGTGAACTGCTGCTGTTGTACGTCGACAGGACCGTGTTGAACGAGTACACGAGTCCGCAGGCATTCAGCGGACTGCGCAACGCCCGACGAACCGTCTGGCGTCCCCGCGCTGCCCTCGGCGTGGTCGATCACGTGAACTCCACTGCGCCGAACCGCGGACGGGTCGCGGGCGACGCCGACGCCCAGCGGCAAATCGACTACTTCCTCCGCAACGGCGAGGACTTCGGCATCGAGATCTTCGACGTCACGCACCCCCGCCAGGGTATCGAACACGTTGTGCTCCCCGAGCTCGGGCTGGTTATGCCCGGGGCGGTACTCGCAGCCGGCGACAGCCACACCACGACCTATGGCGCGTTTGGCGCAATCGGCTTCGGGATCGGAACCTCCGACATCGAGCATCTGCTGGCGACCCAGTGCCTCCTTTATCGAAGATCGAGATCGATGCGGGTGCGGGTCGAAGGGCGTCTGGGTATCGGGGTGACGGCCAAGGACCTGATCATGGAGATCATTCGACGAGTTGGCGCAGATGGTGCGGTGGGGCACGCCGTCGAGTTCGCAGGATCGACCATCGAGTCCCTGGGCGTGGAAGGACGCATGACCATCTGCAACATGGCTGTCGAGTGCGGCGCGAGAGTGGCATTGATCGCTCCGGACGCATCGGTGATCGATTACATCGCCTCGCGCGAGCGCTCACCGGTAGATGCGCAGTTGGAGGGACTACGCAGTTTTCTGCCCGACCTCCGGTCTGATCCCGACGCGCGCTTTGACTGCGAGTTCGCCATGCGGGCCGAGGATGTTCCGCCGATGGTCAGCTGGGGAACCAGCCCCGATCAGGCCAGCGCGATCACCGGCAGAGTTCCCGATCCGCAAGCTGCAGCGGAGGCTGAGGCGCGGTCGCTG
>JBILMF010000142.1:0-7622 GCA_044375655.1 Steroidobacteraceae bacterium
GGACTGCAGCCCAATACGCCGCTGCGCGAGATTCCCATCGATCGCGCTTTCATCGGGTCCTGTACGAATGCCCGCCTGTCCGATCTACGTGACGCCGCGCGCGTGCTTGCCGGGCGCCGTGTCGCCGCGGGCGTACGCGCCATGGTTTCGCCGGGGAGTTCCACCGTGCGCCGCGCGGCAGAGGCCGAGGGTCTCGACCGGATCTTCATCGAGGCGGGTTTCGAGTGGCGACAGTCCGGATGCTCGATGTGTCTCGCCATGAACGACGACGTGCTCGCGGCTGGAGAGCGCTGCGCCTCAAGCACCAACCGGAACTTCGAGGGTCGTCAGGGCAGCGGCGGCAGGACCCATCTCATGAGTCCCCCCATGGTGGCAGCGGCCGCGATTGCGGGAAAGCTCGCAGACGTGCGCGATTTCGATCCGGGGTCCGCATCGTGAAGCCGTTCCTGCAAGTGAGAGGACTGGCCGTCGGGATGCCGGACGCGAATATCGATACGGATGTGATCATGCCCAAGGTTTTTTTGAAAGGTATCGATCGCGAGGGGCTTGCGAGAGGTCTCTTCCATGACCTGCGCTTCGACACCGAAGGCAATCCACGTCCGGCATTCATCCTGAATCGGGCTGAGACGCAAGGCGCCTCGATTCTTGTAGCAGGACCGAATTTCGGCTGCGGATCGTCACGCGAACACGCCGTGTGGGGGATGCAGCAGTTTGGCCTTCGGGCCGTGATCGGTACGACCTTCGGCGGGATTTTTGCGGACAACGCCGCCAATAACGGGCTGCTGCTCGTCAGTCTCGAGCCCGATGTCCTCGCGCCGCTGCTCGCATACGTTTGCAGGGCCCCGCAGAGCATCGCAGTCGATCTCGTCAGCCAGACCATCGAGTACGCGGCACGGCAGATTGCGTTTTCGGTGGAACCGGAGCGTCGCCGGATGCTTATGGGTGGCCTCGACCGGATCGGCGATACGCTGACGCGCTCGGCGGAGATCCGCCGGTTCGAGGAGAGGCATTTCACGGCTTATCCGTGGCTGAACGATGGTGCAGCCCGGTGAGGCAGGTCGTCGGTCACCCGCGACTGCTGCCGGGCTTTGCGTGGTATGACATCGACGGGGTCGGCGCGTCGATCCGCGCTGCGGTGGGGGGCAGTGGTCCGCCATTGCTCCTGCTGCATGGCCATCCGCAGACCCATCTCACCTGGCACAAAGTCGCGCCGATCCTCGCTCGGACCCATACGGTGGTCGCAACCGACCTGCGCGGCTATGGCGACAGCAGCAAGCCCGATGGCGGACCGGCACACATCAACTACTCGAAGCGGGCCATGGCGACGGACTCGGTGCGGGTCATGGAGACTCTCGGTTTCGACCGATTCTCCGTCGTGGGTCACGACCGGGGAGGGCGTGTGGCACACCGGCTGGCGATCGACCACGCCGCGAGGGTGGCGAAGCTCGTCGTGCTGGATATCGCGCCGACGGCGTTCATGTACGCCCAAACCAACAAGGCGTTCGCGACCCGCTATTTTTGGTGGTTTTTCCTGATCCAGCCCTTCGACCTTCCGGAGCGGATGATCGGTGCCGATCCCGATTATTTCTTCGACCGGCACATTGCCGGCCAGATCAAGGTTGCCAATGCGCTGGACCCCGAAGTGGTGGCCGAGTACCGGCGTTGTTACCGGGATCCGCGCACGCGTCACGCGATTTGCGAGGACTACAGGGCGGCAGCCGGAGTGGATCTCGAGCACGATGCCGCTGACCGCGGACGCAAGATCGACATGCCGTTGCTGGCTTTGTGGGGCAGGCTCGGCACCATCGGCGAATTGTTCGATGTCCGCGCCGCGTGGCAGGAGGTAGCGACCGAGGTGCGGGGCTTCCCGCTCGAGTGCGGCCATAGCCCGCAGGAGGAGTGTCCTGACGACCTGCTGGGCGCGCTTGCCGGCTTTATTTGATCCTGCTGTACGACAGACGTCCGACCGGTGGCATCACGGCTTGGTGGAGGGCCGATAGAACAGCGTTCGCGTGGAGACGGCGTTCGTGCGGATCTCCTCAGGCGCCAGCGAAATCCGCTTGAGCTCATTGGTCTCATGCATCATGGTCTGGTCTGTCAGGTGCGGGTTGCCCAAGCCCTGCGGGTCGATGAACTGGCTTTGTCCTCCAGCGTCGACCACGGAATAGAGAAAGCGGTTTCCCGGGCCGAGTTCCATCAGTCCCACCCAACCTTCGCCGCCGTTGTGGCGGGCCATCACGGGTCCGATGCCGATTTGGGCCGACAGGCGCGAATCGTCGTGTGAGCCGGGGAGCGCCGGACGATCCGCTCTCGCCGCCGCAGGGTCGAAGTATTTCCAGAATACCGGCAGTCGCCATTCGGTCATTGGCTTGCCCGGATGGTTCGTCCGTACCTGGTCGATGGTGAGCTGTACGGTCTCGATGATCAGCGCACTGCGGTCACGACCGTTGAAGTAGTCGTAGGCGAGGGGGCGCCCGGCTTGCGAGCCCTGCATGGCGCGCAACAGCAGACTGGTCTGATAGCGCAGATATCGCGACTCGTCGACTTTGGTCCACCAGTCGCCGATGTCGTCCTCGAACAAGCGTGTTGGCGCGATTTTCAACCATGCCCGGAACAGTGTCAGTCCCGGGTCGTCGTAGAAATCGTCCGCGTCGTTGTCGACGTACAGTCCGTCGAAAGCGCTCATGAGTTCGATGGCCTGCCGCACCTCTGGGTCCGCGGTGGCGGTCAAAGCGTCGCGAAGAAATGGGGCAAACAGAGCCGGGGTGGTCAAAGTGATGTCCCGGGCGCCTAGCGAGTTGAATATTTGCTGGTTGTAGCGCCGCATGTCGAGTAGCGTGGCGCTGCTGCTGGAGCGCGCCAGCTGGTCACCCAGCCACGTGCGGAATGCTGCGCCGAAACGTCCCTCGTCGCCCTCGGTGGACCAGCTGGTGGCCTTACTGTTCCAGGCATGGATATACCCTTGCCTCGGGTTGCGCATGCGCGGCATTTCCTCGCCGCTCAGCAGGCCAAGCCACTCGTATTCACCGGTGCCCGGCGTCGGCAGCCGCGGGTCTGCCGTGAGCGGTCGCTTGGGAATGCTGCCCGCCTCCCAGAACGCGATTTGCCCATCATCGCCGCCGTAGCAGATGCCGAGATTCCACCCGACCCGGCGAACCCCGAGACTCTCGAACTCCTCGAGACTCCGCGCCCGCGCCATTTCGACGATACCCACCCATGTGTCGAGTTCCCGTCCGCGCGTGGCATATCGGTGGGTATAGGCAAACCGGCCGCTCTCGTCGCGGCTGATCACCGGGCCGTGGATCGTGGAGGCGACCTCGTGCTCGATGGGCTCGCCATCCTTGACGAGGATGGTTTCCGTGCGGCGACTCATCGATAGCCACTGGTCCCGGAATCGATACTTGTACTTGTCCTTCTTGTGCAGTTGCTCGACGTAGGTGTCGGTGGTGTCGGATTTCCCCGAGGTCAGCAGCCATCCGTGGTTTGCGGCCCGCCCCATGAAGGGAACGCCGTAGCCGGTGAAGCCGAAGCCGGCAACGTCGAAGCCCCCGCCGTGGAGATGGACCTCCGGCCCGTCGGCAGTGGCTTGCAGCATCAACACGTTTCCGCTGGCCGACCGTTGCGGACCCAGCACCAGGCACCGACTGGCACCCACAAGCTCGCCCGCGACCTGCTCGCGATGCAGAACCGGCGATTGGAGCAGGAGTTCACCCGTCGCGGAGGATCTTGTCATCGGCTCGGGCATAGCCTGGGGCGGAGCGAGATCCTCACCCTGTGGAATGACGGTGGGGGAGTCGGGGTCACTCAACGGCACGACATCCTCAAAAATTGCCCTGCCGACCCGCTCTCCGTGTCTGGAAACCATCGCGTTGAGAAACGCGAGGTTTTGCAACTCGTCGCCACCGCGACCTCGGGGCATCGTTGCGATGTAGGCGAGGTGGTCCCGCAGGGTCCACGGGGTTGGCTTGATACCCCAGCGGATGAACTCCATCGGCGTCTTGTGCTCAGGGTCTGCAAGCACCTCGGTCACTTTGGCGTTGATGCCATCGACGAACGCCTGCAGCATCAACTGATGCTCCCGCGGGATCTGTCGATACATCCGCATCAGTTCCGCCTCGTCGAGCATTCTGTTGCGAGCCGCCTTGTCGGCTGCGACGGCGGACTTGCCCAGAATCTCAGCGGTCCGGCCGACCGCGGAACGCCGGGCCAGCTCGAGCTCGGCCAATCGATCCTCCGCCTGCACATAGCCTGCGCCGAACATGACGTCGGCCGATGTGCGGGCGAAGACGTGGGGGACGCCCATCGCGTCCCGGTAAATCGTGACCTCTCCGGGTCGGGCCGCCCCGCTGTCCTCGATGCGCAGGCCGTCATCAGCCGACAGGGCCGAGGCGCCGCCCGCGAGGCAGCCCAGCAGTAACAACGTCGGCAAACGCAATTTGAACATCCTTTCCTCCGCTGGGCTGAGCAGTGCGCTCCACAGGCCCCGTTCGACGCTCTGAAACCGGTACGGCTGGCCGGAGGATGCCACGCCTCGGTACTCGCGCTTGGTGTCTTTTTTGCACCATCGCGGTCGTCTCTTCGTCCCTCCCGCGGCAGCAAATCTGTGAATACTCGCGGTGTCAGCTGCCTTTTTCCACCCGGACACCACCAGCGGAGGGGATTTCATGCGCAAGCGCATCAACGTGGTCGAGCACGCAGATTTCGGACGGACGAAGGGTCAACGATCCGGCAGCGTGCTCGGTGGTCTCGCTGCGGGGATGCTGATGGCAGGCTCCGGTGCCTTGCACGCACAGGAGTCGCGGGACGACGCAGCGACCGGTCAGACCGACATGCTCGACGAGGTGGTCGTCACCGGATCGCGCATTGCGCGGCGGGCCGTCGAACTGCCGACGCCCGTCGGTGTCGTCAGCGCCGAAGCTCTGCTCACCAACAACGTGCAGTTCGACATCGGTCGAGCTCTGGCGCAACAACCCGCCATCGGGTTCTCGGGTTCGTTGCAACAAAACCAGCAGTCCGGTGCCGCAGGCACTCGGGGCGAAACTGGTGGTGGCCTCAGCACCGTTGACTTGCGCAGCCTTGGTACGAATCGCACGCTCGTTCTCGTCGATGGCAGGCGTCGAGTTGCCGGAACCACCGATAGTGCCGCTGTTGATCTCAACTCCATCAATCCGGGTCTGATCGATCGCGTCGAGGTCATTACCGGCGGGGCGTCGGCGATCTACGGATCCGACGCGGTCTCCGGTGTGGTGAATATCATCACCAAGTCGCGATTCGACGGAGTGACTGTATCGCTCGACGGCTCCCGTCCGACTGAAAGCAGCGAGGGACTGACGAGCGGCGGGAGCGTGATCGTCGGCCGGAATTTCCGCGATGACCGCGGCAACATCACGATAGCGGCGAACTACGCAAAGGTCGCGGCGATCACGCCGCGCCGCGCGGACATGGCCGACTACGATTTGATGAACAATCCGGCCAACACCGGCCCGAACGACGGCATTCCGGACCAGATCCTGGTACCCAACTCCGAGACCTTCCGGCTCTCCGGGGATGGGCTGGTGGGCATCCGCAACGAGACGCGCGGGCTCGGCGCGTTCATGTTCAACCCAGACGGAACCACGCGACGCCCGCCGACGCCGCGCCTTACCGACGGAGGCCTTTTCGGCGTGTACGACAACTGTGGCGTGCAGTGCTTTCGCTACGATGACTCGATCCAGATCGTACCGGATATCGAACGGTACAACGTCAACATGCGGTTCTCATTCCGGCTGAACGACAGCGCTGAGGCGTATGTCGGCGCCGACTACAATGACACGTCGTCACTCGGTGTCGGACAGCCCGTCAGCCAGACCGCTATCCCGATCAACGTCGCCCAGAACGCGTTCCTCAATACCGCGTTTCGGCAGCAACTGATCGCTGCGGGTGTGTCGACCCTGCAGCTCGACCGCCTGTTCGTTGACGTGGGCTTGCGATCGAGCGGTGTCGATCGCAACAGCCGCTCGTTTCTCGGGGGCATTAAGGGCGAATGGACGAACAGCGTTTCGAACCTGTCCTACGACCTCTACGCGAGCCATGGTCGCACCGAGGCGACCTTCACGGGATTCAATCGCGTGCTCACGGCAAACTACCGCGCCGCATTCGACGCCGTCGTCGATCCGGCCGACCAGCGGATCAAGTGCCGGATTGACGTGCCGGCGCTGCAGCCGGCGGGTTACGTGAGGCCGGCCGTTGTCGGTACCTCGCCCTGCGCCCCGTACAATCCTTTCGGCGCCGGCGCGAGCTCTCAGGCTGCACGCGATTACGTCCGCGCAACGACCGTCTCGAGCGCGTTCATCGAACAGTTCACGACCGGTCTCACACTGTCGGGCGAAACGGCGAGCCTCTTCGGAATACCCGGCAGCAAAGGCCTCAGGTTCGCCGCCGGCGCGGAGTACCGCGACGAGCGCAACGGCCGTGTGAACGACCCGTTGATCCGCGAGGGCCGTACGACGCAGGCGATTTCGGTGGACTACGAAGGCGGGTTCAATGTCTCGGAGTTCTTCGGCGAGATCGACGTGCCGTTGCTCAAGGGCGCACCGTTCGCCGAGTTGCTGTCGCTGGAGGGTGCGGTGCGGCACGCCAGTTACAACACGGCTGGCGGCGTCTCGTCGTGGAAGGGCGGCGCGATCTGGGAGCCGCTCGCTGGACTGCGTCTGCGCGGCACCATGGGCCGCGCAATCCGCGCGCCAAACATCTTCGAGTCGTTCCGACCCAGCGAGGGCCAGACGGTGAACATCCAGGATCCGTGTGCCCAAGCCAACCTGTCCCGAAATCCGAACCGCCCTGCTAACTGTGCGACCCTCGGACGGCGTGACGGGTTCACGCCGATTACCGGCGGCCTGGGCGTGCAGTTCAACGTTTCCGGGAATCGGGATCTGCGACCCGAAACCTCTGACAGCTGGACTTTGGGGATGGTGTTGTCACCGACATTCGTTCCGGGATTGCAGGTCACGCTGGACTGGTACGACATCGGTATCAAGGATGCGATCAGTTTTCTCTCCGGTCAGGACATCGCGAACAACTGCGTGGATCGCGTCGGTGGACCGGATCCGGCGTTGTGCTCCCTGCTGATCCGGGAAAGCAATCCCGCCAGCGCCAATTTCTTTGCGATCACGGGTGGTCGAAGCACCTACGTCAATACGTCGAAACTGGAGACTAGCGGCCTGGATCTGCAGGTGTTCTACAGGACGCCGGTGCGCGGCGGAGTGTTGTCGGCCAACCTGTTCCTCAATTACATGGATTCGTTCAGGATCTTTACGTTCCAGGCCAGGCCCGAGCAGTTCCGCGTCTGGGAGGGATTCCTTGGTTTCCCGCGGTACAAAGGTGTGGCGCAACTTAACTACGCTATCGGGCCCGTGAAACTGAGTTGGCAGGGCCGATATCAGTCGAGCCAGAGCCTCACCGATCGATCACCCGGCATCAGCCGGGAGCTGGCTTCCCCTGGCGAAACCGGGTCTCGCTTCTACCATGACGTGTCCGCGTCTTATACCGTCGACCTCGCCTCGGGCCAGGTTGCGGTGGCGTCGATCGGAGTGACCAACCTTGCGAATGCCCAGTTGCCCTTGATGGAGGGGACCCAGGCGATC
>JBILMF010000155.1:0-6634 GCA_044375655.1 Steroidobacteraceae bacterium
TGAGTGCGGTCGGGATGTTGAAGAGCTTGTTGCCCTTGCCGCGCGGCATCTCGGGCACTTCGCCCACCGGAAACGCCAGCAGTCGGCCGTTCTCGCCGTCGGCATCGACGATCGCCACACAGACCAGGCTCTTGTCGGTCGGTACCAGTGCCGGCGGCAGTGCGAGCGAGTTCTCCGGCGGATTGAGGACGGTCTTGCCGGCCTTGCGGTCGGTGATGAGTTCCTTGAGGCGCGCCGTGAAACCGTAGCCGGCGTCGGACGCAAGCAGCCAGAGGCTGTCGGGCTCGCCCATCATCACGCCCACGAACTTCGCGCCATCAGGCGGATTGAGCCTGCCTGCGAGAGGTTCGCCGAGACCGCGGGCCGAGGGCAGCGAGTGCGCCGGCAGGCAGTAGCTGCGCCCGGTGGTGTCGAGGAACACGGCCTGCTGCAGCGCCATGCCACGGACCGCCGACTGCAGGGAGTCGCCTGACTTGTACTGCAGGGCTCGGGGGTCGATCTCATGGCCCTTGGCGGCACGCACCCAGCCGCCAGCGGAGAGCACCACGGTCACAGGCTCGTTGGCAATCAGCGCGGTCTCGTCGATGGCCTGCGCCGCTTCGCGCTCGACGATCCGCGAGCGACGCGCATCACCGTACTTTTCGGCGTCGGCGGCAAGCTCCTCGCCGACCAGCTTGCGCAGCCGCTGGTCGCTACCGAGGATCGTCTCGAGCTCGGCGCGTTCGCGGGCAAGCTCGGCCTGCTCGCCGCGGATCTTCATCTCCTCCAGCCGCGCGAGGTGCCGCAACTTCGTCTCGAGGATCGCCTCGGCCTGCTCGGCGGACAACGCAAAGCGCTCCATGAGCACCGGCTTCGGCTCATCCTCGCGCCGGATGATCCGGATGACCTCATCGAGATTGAGGTACGCGATCAGCAGACCATCGAGGATGTGCAGTCGCCGCGATACCTTGTCCAGCCGCCATTCGAGGCGACGCCGTACGGTGCCGACGCGGAACACCAGCCACTCGCCGAGGATGTCGCGCAGGCCCATGACGCGCGGCCGGCCATCGAGACCGATGACATTGAGGTTGACGCGGTAGTTGCGCTCGAGATCGGTGGTCGCGAACAGATGGGCCATCAGCTGCTCGACGTCGATCTTCCGCCCCTTCGGCACGATCACGAGCCGGGTGGGGTTTTCGTGGTCGGACTCGTCGCGCAGATCGTCGACCATCGGCAGCTTCTTGCCGCGCATCTGCTCGGCGATCTGCTCGAGCACCCGCGAGCCCGAGGTCTGCCACGGCAGGGCCTCGATCACGATGCAGTCGTCCTCGACCCTCCAGGTCGCGCGTGCCTTGAAGCTTCCCGTACCCTTCTCGTAGAACTCGGCGAGATCGGCCCGCGGCGAAACGATCTCCGCGCCGGTCGGCAGATCCGGTCCTTTGACGAACTTCATGAGCGCACGGCTCGTGGCGTCCGGCTCGGCGAGCAGGTGGATGCAGGCCTGCGCGAGCTCACGGAGGTTATGCGGCGGGATGTCGGTGGCCATGCCGACGGCGATGCCCGTCGTGCCGTTGAGCAGCAGATTCGGCAGTCGTGCCGGCAGCACTGCCGGCTCCTCGAGCGTGCCGTCAAAGTTCGGCACCCAGTCGGTGGTGCCCTCGCCGAGCTCGCGCAGTAGCACCTCGGCGTAGCGGGTCAGCTTGGCCTCGGTGTAGCGCATGGCGGCGAAAGACTTCGGGTCGTCCTGCGAGCCCCAGTTTCCCTGACCGTCGACGATCGGGTAGCGGTAGGCGAAGGGCTGCGCCATCAGCACCATGGCCTCGTAGCATGCCGAGTCGCCGTGTGGATGGAACTTGCCGATGACGTCGCCCACGGTGCGCGCCGACTTCTTGTGCTTGGAAACCGCCGACAGCCCGAGTTCGCTCATCGAGTAGATGATGCGGCGTTGCACGGGCTTCAGACCGTCGCCGATCGCGGGCAGCGCACGATCGAGGATGACGTACATCGAGTACTCGAGGTACGCCTTCTCCGTGAAGGCGCGCAGCGGCTGGCGCTCGATGCCCTCGAAGCCGAGTTCCTGGTCCTGCATCAGACGCTCACCTCTGCGAGATTGCCCTTCCGTTCGAGCCACTCGCGGCGGTCTGCCGCCCGCTTCTTGGCGAGCAGCATGTCCATGAGGCTGTCGGTCTGGTCGGCCGCATCGAGCGTCAGCTGTACGAGCCGTCGCGTGCGCGGATCCATGGTGGTCTCGCGCAACTGCGAGGGGTTCATCTCGCCGAGACCCTTGAAGCGGGTGACCTGTGGCTTGGCGCGGACTTTTTCCTGATCGAGCCGCTGCAGAAAGGCGTCGCGCTCGGCATCATCGAGTGCATAGAAGACCTGTTTGCCGGCATCGATGCGGTAGAGCGGCGGCATGGCGACGAACACATGGCCGTTGACCACCAGCGGACGGAAGTGGCGCAGGAACAGCGCGCACAGCAAAGTGGCAATGTGCTGGCCATCGGAGTCGGCATCCGCAAGGATGCAGACCTTGTGGTAACGCAGCCGGGAGAGGTCCGGCGTGCCCGGATCGATGCCGAGCGCGACGCTGATGTCATGGACCTCGGCTGAGGAGCCGATCTCGCCGGGCTCGAGTTCCCAAGTATTCAGGATCTTGCCGCGCAGCGGCATGATGGCCTGAAAGTCCTTGTCGCGCGCCTGCTTCGCGGAGCCGCCGGCGGAGTCGCCCTCGACGAGGAACAGCTCCGAACGCCGCGGATCATCGCCCGCGCAGTCAGCGAGCTTGCCGGGCAGCGCGGGCCCGCCCGCAACGCGCTTGCGCTGCACCTTCTGCGCCGCCTTGAGCCGCTCCTGGGCGTTCTGGATTGCGCACTGCGCGATCCGCTCGCCGGCGTCAGGGTGCTGCGCCAGCCACAGTCCGATAGCGTCCCGCGCATGGCCCTCAACGAGCTGCGCGGCGTCACGCGACGCCAGGCGCTCCTTGGTCTGGCCGGCGAACTGGGGATCGCGCATCTTGATGGAAAGCACGAACTGCGCGCCGTCCCAGACGTCCTCGGGGGCGAGCTTGATGCCGCGCGGCAGCAGGTTGCGGAACTCGCAGAACTCGCGCACCGCCGCGGCGGTGCCGGCGCGCAGCCCGTTGACGTGGGTGCCGCCCTCCGGGGTCGGGATGAGGTTGACGTAACTCTCGGCCGTGGGCCGCTCGGCGCCCGGGGCCCAGCAGAGCGCGTACTCCACCACATCCTTGTCCTGTTCACGCTTGCCGACGATGGGTTCGGCGGGCAGGCGTTCGGTCTTGCCGAGCTCATCGACAAGGTAGGCGCCGAGATCGCCGGCGAAGAACCACTCGTCACGCTCACCGGTGAACTCGTTGCTGAAGCTGATGCGCAGCCCGGGGCAGAGCACTGCCTTGGCCTTGAGCGTGTGGCGCAGCTGCGGAATCGAGAACTTGTCGGCGTCGAAGAACTGCGGATCGGGCCAGAACCTGACGGTGGTACCGGTGTTGCGCTGACCGACCGTGCCGACAACCTGCAGCGGCGAGACGATCTTGCCGTCACGGAAACCTATGGAGTACTCCTTGCCAGCACGGCGCACCCGGCACTCGAGCTGGCGAGACAGCGCGTTCACGACCGACACGCCGACACCGTGCAGGCCGCCCGAGTAGCCGTAGCTGCCGCTGTCGAACTTGCCGCCGGCATGCAGCCGCGTGAGGATCAACTCGACGCCGCTGACTTTCTCCTTCGGGTGTATGTCGACCGGCATGCCGCGGCCGTCGTCGCGGACTTCCAGCGAGCCGTCGCGGAAGACGGCGACATCGATCTGCCGTGCATGCCCGGAAAGCGCCTCGTCGACGCTGTTGTCGATGACCTCGTGCGCGAGATGGTTCGGCCGCGAAGTGTCGGTATACATGCCCGGTCGGCGCCGCACGGGCTCCAAACCGGAGAGGACCTCGATGGCCGAGGCGTCGTAGTCTTTGGCCATCCGCCGAGTTTAGGCGAAATCGGCGAGCAGGGCCCTGCGAGTGTGATCAGCGATCGCGTCGTTGGCGTGCGTGTAGTGCGCGTGGTCGATGCCCATGACGAGGCCTGCACCGCCGCGCAATGCGCCGATCATCGCCTCGGTGAGCTCGAAGCGCAGGAAGTGCACCGAAGAGGTCTTTTGCTCGTTCTCGCGCTCGAGGTCCTCGTCGGCGATGGCGTACACGCGCGAGAAATCGGCGACCTGCACGTAGCAACGGTCCTCTATGCCCTTCAGCTGCGCGAGGTGCTGCGGGCGCGTCGCCGGATCGGGGAACTCCACCAGCAGCGTGACCTTCCAGTTGCGGCCGTCCGGGATGAGCGGGTTGTAGGCCTGCAGTTCATCGTCGATGCCTTCAGGTTCGAAGATGCGCTCGGTACGCAGCATTTCTTGTACCTGATAGTGAATGGTGAGCCGGTCTTCGAACAGCCAGGTGGTGTTCGGACCGACACCGACCGTGCGCGACTTCTTGTGCGCGATCACCTTGCTGCGGAAAGCCGGGCGCTCCCGCGCGTAGGTCTCGAGGGGCATGAGATCAGCGGTGGTGAGTTTCTGCATGGCTTCAGATTCCGTATGCCTTTCGGAGCAACTTGAGAGGGTGTTCGGGCTCCATCGGTTCCTTGAGACCGGTGGCGATCTGGTGTCCCGCCATCGGGCAGTCCGAGGCGTAGTGATCGGGATCGGCCTTCTCGACGCGGCTCATCACCGGCTTACCGATCTTCACCGAGGCCGGACGAAACTCCTTCTTGACGGCGTAGGTGCCGTTGTGGCCGGAGCAACGTTCGATGACATCGATGGCGGTGTTGGGCACGAGCTTGAGGACGTCGCGGGTCTTGAGCCCGATGTTCTGCACCCGCAGGTGGCAGGGCACGTGGTAGCTGACCTTGCCGAGTTCCGCGACGAAGTCGGTGCGCAGCAGCCCCGCCTTGTGGCGCAGCATGAGGTACTCGAAGGGATCGAAGATGCGCGCCTTGACGGCCTGCACGTCGGCATCCTCCGGAAACATCAGCGGCAGTTCCTGCTTGAACATGAGCACGCAGGAGGGGATCGGCGCGACGATGTCGTAGCCCTCGTCGATGGCCTGGCGCAGCGCCGGGATGTTGGTGTCCTTGTGGCGAGCCACGGTCTCAAGATCACCGAGCTCGAGCTTGGGCATCCCGCAGCACTTTTCCTGCGAGACGATCTTCACCGGGATGCCGTTGTGCTCGAACACCTCGACCAGATCGAGGTTGAGGTCGGGCTCGTTGCGGTTGCCGTAGCAGGTCGTGAACAGCACCACCTTGCCGCGCGTCTCCGCAGTCGGCTTCGCGGGTGCGGCGAGTTCGCGCCCGGCGAGCTGCCGGCGCGCGCTGTTCGAATGATAGGCGGGTATCGGGGCATCGACGGCGACACCCAGCGTGGCATCGAGCAGCTTGCGCCCGACCTCGGTCCGGTTGACGGCATTGACCACCTGCGAGACCACCGGAATGCCGGCGATGCTGCCCACCACGTCGGTCGAGGAGAGCACCTTGTCGCGCAGACGCACCTCGCCTTTCTTTGCCTTGATGGCCTTGGCGCGCAGCATGAGGTGCGGGAAGTCGAGGTTCCACGGATGCGGCGGCACGTACGGACACTTCGTCATGTAGCACATGTCACAGAGGTAACAGTGATCGACGACGTCCCAGTAGACCTTCTTGTCGACGGTGTCGAGCTCACCGGACGGGGCGGCATCGACGGCGTCGAACAGCGTCGGGAACGAGTTGCAGAGCGAGAAACAGCGGCGGCAGCCATGGCAGATGTCGAACACGCGCTCGAGTTCCTTCTCGAGCGACGACTCGTCGTAGAAGGCCGGATCGCGCCAGTTGAGCGGGTGCCGGGTGGGCGCCTCGAGGGAGCCCTCGCGGCCGCCGATGATGGTGCTGTTGGACATCGTCCCTCTCCTTAGGATCCCGACCCCGGGGCTCCCTGCCCGCGGGTAGACAAGCCCTCGATGCAGCGCGGCGACGCCGGGACCGCAGAGGTCGCCGACGTCGCCGAACTGCAGGCTGTCAGATCGATTCCAGAGCCTTGGTGAAGCGATTGGCGTGCGAGCGCTCGGCCTTGGCGAGCGTCTCGAACCAGTCGGCGATCTCGTCGAAGCCCTCATCGCGGGCGGTCTTCGCCATGCCCGGGTACATGTCGGTGTACTCGTGGGTCTCACCGGCGATCGACGCCTTCAGGTTCGACTTCGTGTCGCCGATCGGCAGGCCCGTCGCCGGGTCACCCACCGCCTCGAGGTACTCGAGGTGGCCGTGGGCGTGGCCGGTCTCGCCTTCCGCGGTCGAACGGAAGACGGCGGAAATGTCGTTGAAGCCCTCGACGTCCGCCTTGGCTGCGAAGTAGAGGTAGCGACGGTTGGCCTGGGATTCGCCGGCGAAGGCGTCCTTCAGGTTCTGCTCGGTCTTGCTGCCTTTCAGGCTCACGGTTTCACTCCTTGTCTGGATTGTCCTTGGGAACCGGTTAGACTGAGTCTAACGGGGCAGCAACTGTAGACGCCGCCCCGAGCATCGTCAACCAGCGGGCCCGCGACCACGGGCCTTGTTGTATAACGCCCCCATGAGCCGAACCAAGCGCCCACCGGACTTCGAAAAGTCCCTGACCGAGCTCGAAGAACTGGTCC
>JBILMF010000156.1:0-6588 GCA_044375655.1 Steroidobacteraceae bacterium
ACGCACCAGATCGACGATGCTGGTGCCGCCGACCGGTTCTATGAAGCCGCCCACGGCCTGATCGTCGTTCGAGCCGTCCACCAGCCAGTTGACGCCGAGCTCCGCGGACTTGTCTGCCGATACCTCGACGATGATCGCCTCGACGATCACCTGCGCGCGACGGATGTCGAGTTTGTCGATGACCGACATCAGCGAGGTCATGGTCTTCGCCGGCGCGGTGATGACGAGGGCGTTGGTCTCCGGTTCCGCCCAGATGGTGGTGCCGCCGCCGACCGTAGCCGTACCCGGGGGCGCCGCCGCAGCGGCGCCTGCCGTGGCCGCAGTGCCAGTCAGCTGTTCCTTGAGTTTCGCGGCGATCTTCTCCGCGTCGGCGTAGCGCAGATAGCGCACGCGGGTGTCGCCGCCGCTCGCGAGCGGTGTGTCGAGGTAGGCGATCAGGGTGCGCGCGCGCAAGCGCTGTGTCACGTCGCCGGCGAGCAGGATGCTGTTCGAGCGTTCGTCGGCAACCACGCGCAGCGGCGACATGCCCCCTTCGGCGCTCGCCTGTACGGGGTTCAGCGCTGTCATCGTGCGCACCAGCTCTGCCGCCGAGGCGTTCTGCATCGCCACCACCTCGACGTCCGAGTCGCTCGCCTGATCGATGCGCCGGATGATGCGCAGCATGCGGTTCACATTGTTGGCGCGGTCGGCGAGGATCAGCATATTCGAGGCGGGGTACGCCGCAAGATGCGCGTTCTGCGGCATCAGCGGCCGCAGGATCGCCACCAGCTGGGCCGCGCTGACGTTGGTCACCGAGACCACCTGCGTGACCAGTTCGTCGGAAGTGTCGCTGATGCTGTCCGGCAGGTCGTTGCCGGGCATGGTGCGCGAGTTGGCGTCCGGGATGATCTTGAGCACGTTGCCCGAGGGCACGGCGACGAACCCGTACACCTGCAGCAGGGCGAGGAAGGCCTCGTAGAACGCATCCGGCGTCATCGGCGTCGAGGACAGCATGGTCACCTGCGCCCGCACCCGCGGATCGATGATGATGCTGCGTCCGGTGGCCGCGGCCACGGCTTCGATCACCTGGGTGATCTCGGCGTCCTTGAAATTGGGCGTGATGCGCGCGCCGGCCGCCGGTGCCTGCGCGGCCAGCGGCAGCGCCGCGACGACGAGCAACGCCGCCGACAACAACGCCGACAGTCTCGCGGTGCGGTGGGCTGTGGGATGGGCGGTAGGCATCAGCGGTCGGAGTTTATCGGATTGACGTTGGCGGGATTTGACAGCGTCGCGAGGTCGAGCGCGAGCGACTCGGTGCGCCCACCGCGCTCGATGGTCAGGCGCGCCTGCGGCATGCCGGCGAGCGAGCGGATGAACTGTTCACTGTTGGCCTGGTCGGCGAGCGGCGTATCGTTGATGGCCAGCACAAGGTCCCCCGGGCGCAGGCCAAGCTGGGCGAACAGCTGCGCGTTCGCACCCGGATAGACCCGCACGCCCGAAGGCTTGTCGGCCCGCATGACTGCCTGCCAGCGGATCACGCTGCCGATGTCATCGGCGGTGGGACCAGCGCCGGCGGTCGGCAAGGCCGCGGGCACGGCGCCACTGTCCACAAAACCCGTTGCTGCGGCGCCACTCCCCTGACGGGGCAGCGGCAGGGTCTCGAAACTGCCGCCCCGATCGAGGATGACCCGGTCGGGGTACACCTCGGCGAGCCGGGAGCCGCCCGGCAGGGTGCCGCCCACCGCGTAGACGCGGGCCGACCCGGCGGCCTCGCCGATGATCGCGCGGCCGGCCCGTGGGTCGGTGGTGGCGAGCACCCCGGCAAGCACCAGGCCCTGGGTAGTCACTGGAGCGGCGGCAGGAGCAGCCGCTTCGCTGGGTCCGGAGGCAACGCCGAACAGGCGGGCTGCCTTGATGAGTTCCAGCGGATCCCCGCTGCTGCCCGGCGCACTCACGACGCCGCCGGTAGCCGAAGGCGGCGGACGCGAGCCCAGCAGTCCGGCAAGCAACCAGGCTGTCTGCAAGCCGAGTGCCAGCCCCAGCACGACGGTCAGGGCCCGGGCGGGATCGAGGGAAGGGAGGCGCACGGTGTACATCATACCCAGCCGCCTGTTGGCCCACACTTGAGTTCACCGCAGTCCACCCATCCTGCAAAGTTGCGGATGCGCCCTTGAACTCGCCTGTTGGCCCACACTTGAGTTCACCGCAGTCCACCCCTATAACCCCTCCATGTCAGCCGAAGAGAGTCGCCCGGTCTCGGACACCTCGGTCGCCGAGGCCACGCCCGAGGTCAAGCAGCCGCCGTTGTTCCAAGTCATATTGTTGAACGATGATTACACGCCGATGGAATTCGTCGTCGACGTGCTCGAACGGTTCTTCGGCATGGGTCGAACCCAGGCGACCCAGGTGATGCTCGAGGTACACATGCGCGGCAAGGGTGTCTGCGGCGTGTTCACCCACGAGATCGCTGAAACCAAGGTGGCCCTGGTCACCCGCTACTCGCGCGATCACCAGCACCCGCTGATGTGCACGCTCGAGGAAGCCTGACCGGAAGACGACCGCAGCAACGGAGTGCCCGACAGTGTTGTCCAACGAACTCGAAACCTGCCTCAACAGCGCCTTCCAGGTGGCGCGTGACGGGCGCCACGAATTCCTCACCGTGGAGCACCTGCTGCTCGCCATCCTCGACACCCCGCGGGTCAAAGAGGTGCTGCGCGCCTGCGGCGGCGATGCCGCGCGCCTCGAAACGGAGTTGCGTGAGCACATCGATCAGAGCACGCCGCGTCTGCCCGAAGGCGATGACCGCGAGGTGCAGCCGACGCTCGGCTTCCAGCGGGTGCTGCAGCGCGCGGTGTTCCACGTGCAGTCGAGCGGCCGCAAGGAGGTCGGGGTCGCCAACGTGCTCGTGGCCATCTTCAGCGAAAAGCAGAGTCATGCGGTGTTCCTGCTGGGGAGGCAGGACGTGTCGCGGCTCGATGTGGTCAACTACATCTCGCACGGCATGTCCAAGATCGCCGACGAGCGGGGCGAGCCCCGCGAGGAAGCTCCTGCGGCGGCTCCAGCCGGCACCGACGGCGAGCAGGGCGGCGCGCTCGAGAAGTACGCGAGCAACCTCAATCGCCTCGCCGAGGAAGGCAAGATCGACCCGCTGATCGGCAGGCAGCTCGAGGTCGAGCGCACCATCGAGATCCTCTGCCGCCGCCGCAAGAACAACCCGCTCTACGTGGGCGAGGCCGGAGTCGGCAAGACCGCCATCGCCGAGGGTTTGGCGCGGCGCATCGTCGAGGGTCAGGTGCCCGAGGTGCTGACCGGTTGCACCATCTATTCGCTCGATATGGGTTCGCTGATCGCCGGCACCAAGTACCGCGGCGACTTCGAGAAGCGGCTGAAGGCCGTGCTCGCCGAGCTCAAGAAGCAGCCGGGCGCGGTGCTGTTCATCGACGAGATCCACACCGTGATCGGCGCCGGCGCGGCCTCCGGCGGGGTGATGGACGCCTCCAATCTCATCAAGCCCGTGCTCACCAACGGCGAGCTGCGGTGCATCGGCTCGACCACCTACAGCGAGTACCGGGGCATCTTCGAGAAAGACCACGCGCTCGCCCGGCGCTTCCAGAAGATCGACGTCGTCGAGCCCACGGTGCCCGAGACCATCGAGATCCTGAAGGGCCTGCGCAGCCGCTTCGAGGAGCACCATCAGGTCAGCTACACCGACGCGGCGCTCAAGGCGGCAGCCGAGTTGTCGGCCCGACACATCAACGAGCGGCACCTTCCCGACAAGGCGATCGACGTGGTCGACGAGGCCGGGGCGCGGCTGCGGCTCAAGCCGGCCGCCGAGCGCGAGACCGTGGTCGACGTGCACCACATCGAGGAAGTCGTGGCGCGCATCGCGCGCATCCCGCCGAAGACCGTCTCCAGCAACGACAAGGAGGTCCTGCGCAACCTCGAACGCAATCTCAAGCTCGTCATCTTCGGCCAGGACAAGGCCGTGGAGACGCTGTCCTCGGCGATCAAGATGGCGCGCTCCGGCCTTGGCGACTCACGCAAGCCGGTCGGCAGCTTCCTCTTCGCCGGCCCCACCGGCGTCGGCAAGACCGAGGTGACCCGCCAGCTCGCGATCGCGCTCGGTATCGAGTTCATCCGCTTCGACATGTCCGAGTACATGGAGCGGCACACGGTCTCGCGTCTGATCGGCGCGCCGCCCGGTTACGTGGGTTTCGACCAGGGCGGACTGCTCACCGAGGCGATCTCCAAGCACCCGCATGCGGTGTTGCTGCTCGACGAAATCGAGAAGGCGCATCCGGACGTTTTCAACCTGCTGCTGCAGGTGATGGACCACGGCACACTGACCGACAACAACGGCCGCAAGGCCGACTTCCGCCACGTCATCATCGTCATGACGACGAACGCCGGCGCCGCCGACATGGCGCGAACCTCCATCGGCTTCATGCCGTCGGACAACACCAGCGACGGCATGGAGGCCATCAAGAAGCTGTTCTCGCCCGAGTTCCGCAACCGTCTCGATGCGGTCATCCAGTTCAATGGACTCGACGAGTCGACCATCGAGCGTGTGGTCGAGAAACTGCTGGTCGAGATCGAAACCCAGCTCGAGGGCAAGCGCGTGGCGCTGCTGCTCGACGACGCCTCGCGCCGCTGGCTGGCGCACAAGGGCTACGACCCGAAGATGGGCGCGCGGCCGATGGCACGGGTGATCCAGGAGCACATCAAGCGGCCGCTCGCCGAGGAACTGTTGTTCGGCAAGCTGGTGGCGGGCGGAACGGTGCGCGCCACGTTGAAGAGCGACGGCTCCGGACTGGATCTCGAGTGCATCCCGGCGGAAGAACCGGCGCTCGTCGAGTGACGGGGGGCGTCGGGCGCGCGAGGCGCGCCGGCGCGATCAGCGGCCGCGGTAGACGATGCGGCCCTTCGTGAGGTCGTACGGGGTCAGTTCCACCGTGACGGTGTCGCCCGTGAGTATGCGGATGTAGTTTTTGCGCATCTTACCGGAGATGTGCGCGGTGACGATGTGCCCGTTGCCGAGTTTCACGCGAAAAGTGGTGTTCGGCAGGGTCTCGATGACTTCGCCGTCCATCTGGATCGCGTCTTCTTTCGACATCAGTGAGTGGCTGCCCGGTCTTGAGAGAGCGGCGATTCTGCCCAAACCCCGTCGCCGAATCAATCAATTCGGCAGCAGACTGTCGTCGATGCGCAACGCACGCGGCGGCAGATCGACGAGCGCGGCGAGCCGTTGCTGGAATTCGCTGCGCGGCAGCGGGCGGGCGCCGAGCGATTCGAGGTGGCGCGTGGGCATCTGGCAGTCGATCAGCCCGATGCCGAGCGCAGGACACGCCCTGACCAGAGCCGACAGGGCCACTTTGGAGGCATCCGGCTCGCGGCTGAACATCGATTCGCCGAAAAACACGCCGCCGAGCCGCACGCCGTAGAAGCCGCCGACCAGCCGGTCCCCATGCCAGGTCTCGATGCTGTGCGCGTGCCCGAGCCGGTGCAGGACGAGATAGGCGGCACGCATCTCGGAGGTGATCCAGGTACCGCCACCGTCAGTCTCGCGCGGCGCCGCGCAGGCGTCGATCACCGCGGCGAATTCGGTGTCCTGCCGCACGCTGAAGCCGGCGTTGCGCTCGCGTTTCGCGAGACTGCGGGTGCGGCGGAACTCTGCCGGGATCAGCACCTCGCGCGGATCAGGGCACCACCAGAGGATGGGCTGCCCCGGCGAGAACCAGGGGAAGATGCCGCGTCGGTAGGCGGCGAGCAGGCGGGCGGGCCGCAGGTCGCCGCCCGCCGCCAGCAGACCCGGCGGCTCGTCGAGCGCCTGTTCGACCGCCGGGAACTGCTCGGGATCGCCCCCCGGCTCGAGCCAGATCAGACCGCGCTGGGTGCGCCTGCTCACGGCGTCTCCAGCGTCTCGCGGTAGGGCACGTGTTCGGCGATACCCGCGGCGTACTGCTCCACGGCCGCACGCTCGCGCTGCAGATAATCGGCGATCGCTGCACGGAAGCGCGGCTCGAAGATGAAATGCGCCGAGTGGGTGGTGGCGGGCACGAAGCCGCGGCTCACCTTGTGCTCGCCCTGGGTGCCGGGCTCGAAGCGCGCCAGCCCGCGCTCGATGCAGAACTCGATGCCCTGGTGGTAGCAGGTCTCGAAATGCAGGCTGTGGTAGTTCTCGGCGGCACCCCAGTAGCGTCCGTACAGCGCGTCGTCACCGATGAAGAACACGGCTACGGCGACGATGTCCTCGCCGTGCATGGCGAACTTGAAGAGCAGCGCCTCGCCCATGTCCCGCGCGATGGCGACGAAAGTCTCCGGGCCCAGATAGGGTTCGTTGCCGCGGCGCAGAAAGGTGAGCCGGTGCAGTTGCCATGCGGTAAGGATCTCGGTGTGGCTTGCCTCGCAGCCGAGCCGGGTCTCGAAGCGGATGCCGGCCTCGGCAACCCGCCGGCGCTCGCGCTTGGCCTTCTTGCGCTTCTCGGCGGTGAAGCTGCCGAGGAAATCCTCAAAGTTCGCGTAGCCGCGGTTCGCCCAGTGGAACTGGCAATCGATGCGCGCCAGCCAGCCCTCCCCGAGAACGGCGCGATCGGCCGCCGACGGGAACAG
>JBILMF010000157.1:0-6567 GCA_044375655.1 Steroidobacteraceae bacterium
CAGACTGCCGCTCGTCACCCGGGTGGTCTGGTAGCCGGCGTTGAGCACCGGGTCGACGATGTTCGCCACCGCCGTCGCGTTCGCCTGGAAGAGATCGCCGAGGTTCGGGGCCCGGATGTCACGCGACCGTGTCGTCCGGAGCCGCATCCAATCGTTGACATCCCAGACCACGCCGGCCTTCCATGTGGTCACCGAGCCGCTGCGGCTGTAGTCGGTGTGCCGCACAGCCGCATTGATCTCGAGATGCTCGGAAAGGAGTGTCTTGCCGAGCACGGGAGCCGCGACCTCGAGGTAGGCTTCCCGCACGTTGTAGTCGCCACGCGAGCTCTTGTAGTTGCCGAGCCAGAATGCATTGGTGGCGGACAGCGCATCGCCGACCGCCTCATAGGACTGGTATCGGTACTCGGTACCGGCCGCCAAGGAGACAGGGCCTTCGGGCAGGGAGGCGACCGTCCCGCGCAGGTTCGCGGCCAGGATCCGCTGCTCGTAGTCGATACGCTGCGACGAGACACCGAGGACGTACTGTCTCGCCTCGCGCGACGGAGAGCCTTCACCGAAGAGGTTCAGCGGAACGCAGTCGCTCGACGCGCCCGACAAGGAGGAGCGGCACACGATCTGGCCGCTGAGCGGATTCCGAACCGCATCGATCGCCAGATTGAACCGCGGGACGATCACGTTGTTCTTGGCGTCTATCCCGAAACGATTCGTTCCGACTCCGGCGGTGATGTCCCATCTCCAACCGTCCCCGAATGCCCCCTTCGCGCCGAGACGCACGTCGACCAACCGGCTGATGTTGTCGTAGGTGACCCGGCCCAAGTCTTGGTTAGTCCTTCCCATTGAGAACGTCTGCAGACCCAGCGTCGTCATCTGGTTGACGATGGTCGTCGTGAGGAAAGGGTTATCCCTCCTTACCGTGATGTTCCCCTGTCGAAGGTAGGGCACAGAGGTCGGATTGGCCTCGGATCGAGCCGCGATCAAGTCGATGAACATCTCGGACCCCGAATCGAACCGGTAGCTGAGACGTCCGTAGGTGCTCGAACGGGAAATAGCGTCCTGGATCTGAACTTCACCGCCTAGGTCATCGGCCGTCCCGCCGAAGGACGAGAGACCGGAGACGGTGCCGAACGAAAACGGCGACGGAATCCCGCCCGGCCCGAAAGCGGTACCACGCAGGGGACCCGCCGTGATCAGACCACCGTTAGAGGACTGCGACAGGCCGACCCCGTCGCGGATGATCCGCGCGGGCTGGCCACCGCCGGGGACGAACGCCGGATTGGCGATGACTTTCGTTCCGCGGAACCAGTCCCGAGAGGCGGCGCGAGGGACGGCCTCGACATCGGCCCAATCGACCGCCAACAGCGCGTGCAGTCGACCACCCAGGTACTCTCCGCCGAGGGCGATGCTGGCGGCCCGCTCCGTACCACCGCCATGGTCGGTCGTCCCTCCCTGGAGACTTCCAGCCGCACCGACGAAGTCGGTATCCAGCGTGAAGTTGACCACACCGGCGACGGCGTCCGAACCCCATGCCGCGGATGCGCCGCCCGTGACGATCTCCACGCGTCGCACGAGCGTCTGCGGGAACAGGTTCGCATCGACATTGCCCGTCACCGTCGAGGGCACGAGACGATGACCGTCGAGGAGCACCAGCGTGCGGTTCGGGCCGAGCGCACGCAGATTCAGCAGGTTCATCCCGGCCGCGGCACCGCCGCCTGCATTCGAACTACGGTTCGTGTTGGATCCGGAAAGGACCGGCAGGTAGTTCACAGCATCGGCGATGTTGGCGGGCGCACCGGCTGTCAGTTCGGCCGTGCTCAGCACCACGGTCGGCGTCGGAGCTGTGAACCCGTCACGATCGATGCGCGAGGCGGCGACGGTGAACTCTTCGATGGTCAGCTCCGGCGACGAGGGTGGTCGCGCCGCGGGATCCGAACCGACCGATGTTGTCGTGGCGTTGGCGGGGCCGATCGCTTCGGTCGGCAGCGTAGCCGACGCGCCTCCGGCGGGTACCGTACCGTTCTTATTCTGATCTCCGGGTACCGCCGTCCGCAGTGCCACGGTCTGCGCGTTGACGAACTCGAAACCAAGCCCGGTGTCCCGGAGCAGCTCACGCAGAGCCTCCTCGTAGCGAAGCCCGGCACGTGCGCCGCGGGTGGAAATGCCCGCCGTCAGTTCGGACCGGTAGACGAGCTGTAGGCCCGACTCTTGGGCGAACATCTCGAGGGCCCGTGCGAGCGGTTGCGCCGGGACGGTGCTCGACAGGACCTGGGCCTGCGCCGGGCTCGGGGCCGCGAGCAGCTGGACTGCGATCAGGAAGGCTGCGGCGACATGCGTGCGGCGAAGGGTATCGGCTCTCATCAGGACTGGCTCCCCGTGTGTTGTCGTCGTTGATCTGTTGTCGTCGATGATCGGAGGTCTCCGTGCATATGAGTGACAATGGACGAAAACCGGGCACCTCATCGATCAAGCACCAGCACCCCTTCGTCTTCACGACGGACGGTCACACCCTCGAACTTTGCGAGGTAGTCGAGCAACGCAGTCGGGTCATTGGCGAGAAATGATCCGCTCAGGCGTACCTTCGCAAGTCCCTCATCCTCGATAAGGATCTTCTCCGTGCGATACCGGTTGAACTCGCGTACGACCTCGGCCAGGGACTCGTCGCGGAATACCAGTCTCCGCTCGCTCCAGGCGAGTACCCGGCTCACGCTCGGACCCGTACCGGACAAGATCGTCCCTTGGGCCGTAACGGCCGCCCTCGCCCCAGCCGCAAGCTCGATGGGACTCGCTGACTGCCATATGGCGTCGGGCATCGGAGTCACCGGATCCGACGGGCTCATCCGGCCATCAGATCCGGCTTGCAGCGCCACTCGGCCCTCGACGACCGTAACGTCTGTTCGCGCTGCCAGAGTCCTGACGTTGAAGACGGTACCCAGGGCCTGCATCCGGGCCTCGGGGGTTGACACGATGAAAGGACGGTGGGGATCCCGGGCCACGTCGAAGCGCGCCTCGCCATGGAGGAGGGTCACTTGACGACGGTCCGACGCCAGTTCGATGGTCAGTTCCGAGTCGGTGTTGACGTAGACGATGGAGCCGTCTGGTAGCGATACGCTTCGCTGCTCGCCGACCATGGTGGTGACGCGCAGCAGCCCGTCCTCACGGAGCACGGCCCACAACGCCGTAAGAGCGAGGAGCACCACGGCCACGCCTGCGGCGAGGACCCTCGTCAGCCTCGGCATCGAAGCACGCGGATGGAGTGCGGATTCAGCCGGAGACTGACTGGGTGCGAGCAGGACTACGTTATCCGTCTCCGTCTGCCCGAGCGCCGCCGTCACAAGATCGGCGGCAGCGATATCCCGCACCTGCCCGAGCGCATCCCATGTCTCGATCGCCAGCAGGTACTCCTCTACGTGGAGCGGCGACTGCTGCAACCACTCCGTGAAGGCCTGACGATCTGCGCGCGTGGACGATGGATCGTTGACGCGGGCGAACCACTCGCTCGCCTCAGCGGCGATCAGGTTGCGCGTCCGCTGCGGCGCCGTCATGGGCCGTACCCCTTGGCGCGCAGATGCTCGCGGCACATCCGGATCCCGATGCCGAGGTACTTCTTGACCATGCTGGAGGAGATCCCCAAGCGATGTCCGATCTCGTCGTACGTCATGCCGTCACGCCGATGCAGGATGACGACAGCCCGGCATTTCGGCGAGAGCGTAGCCAGAGCTTCCTCCAACCGCTCGCGCAGCTCCAACTGCTCCACCGACCGTTCGGCCGACACCGCCTCCGACGGCCGGGTCGGCTCATTGAGTAGGCGCTGCAGCGCCTCGTCGGCGTTCCGCCGCTTCAAGCGGAGTTCGTACAGCAGATTGGTCGCTATACGATAGACGTAAGCCTGTGGGTTCTCGATGAGATCGACGTGCTGGACGCGCAGCAAGCGCAGATAGGTCTCCTGGGCGATGTCATGAACCTCAGAGCGGCCAGCTCCGCGTCGCGCGATGTAGCGGAGCAGACCGGACCCGTGCTCGGCGACGAGCCGGGAGGCGAGATCATCTTCGGGGGTCGGCTTCAACATCGGGTTCCCGGGACTGCGTCGGTATCAACGCTGCCATGTAAAGAGTGCCCGAGCCGTGATTTCGGGCACCCCCCAGCCCGCGGTGCGTGAGCGGGTCTCCCGCCCGCAGCGGCGCACGCGAACCAGCGGAGCGCGGTGCGATGATCCTTCGCGGTGCCGATGCTGTGGTTGTGGAACACACGGACGTCGTACTACACGCAGTCGACGCCCTGCTCGCCAAGTGTGTGGGCCTTCGCCGCACGTCGGTTTCGGGGTCTTCCGCGTGCACGCAGAGTACGGGCAGGGACCGGAACCTGATCGGGTCGTGCATGGATGTCACTCGTCCATCACACGACGGTCCGCGAATCCTAAACTCTCACAGCCCATCGACTCGAAGCAAGGCGGACACTCCCCTCGATCTCGATCCCGAACACGCGCCTCAGCCGCCGCGCCCGACCCATCGCCACGTGCCTGAGTGTCGGCGGCTTGGCCACATCGGCCGCCGGTGGCCACCGGTGCGGGTAAGCCCGGCACGCTTCAGCAGGTGGCCCGAGATCGCGCAATAAAGCACACCCGGTACCTGCGTGAGAGCCGCAAGCTTCCTGGTAATTCACGCTCGCACACCGCTCGCGTGGCCTCGGGCGTCACGTCGCGCGCCGCAGGTCCTGTGCCGCCGGTCGTGACGGCCAGGCTGCACCGATCGTCGTCGACCATTCGCCGCAAGACCTGCTCGACGACAGGTCGCTCTTCGGGCACGACAGCATAGTGCGGCGCGAAGGGCGTCATCAGCCCCTCGCGCAACGCCGTCGGACAAGCCTAACCAAGTGTATCCTCGTAGATTCCGGCGCTCGCCCGATCCGACACGTTGACGACGCCGATCAGGACGCCAGACACGATTCGAAGCCAGCGATCAGCGCCTGCCGGTCGAGCAGTCGTCCGATGAACACCAATTGCGTGCGTCGCGGTCGGTCGCCCCAGGGACCAAGCGAGGTGGTATCCGTCAGCATGTGGACGCCTTGGATCACGATGCGATCGTCAACACCCTTGAAGTTCAGAAAGCCCTTCAACCGGTAGATCCGCTGGCCCTGGACCTGAAGTTCGCGCCCCAGCCAGTCGCGGAATCGACTCGCATCGAGCGCCTGATCGGTATCGAGGCTGATCGAGCCGACCTCATCGTCATGCGTGTGCGACGCGGCGAACGCAGCGACATCGTTGGCGATCGACCGCGTTCCGTCCGGTGCGCGCAGCTCGGTCGCGAACTCCTCGGGCAGATGCTGTGTGACCAGCCAGTACGACCCGGTTCGTTCCACCTGCACGCAATACTGCGAAGGTCCCTCGGGCGCGAGATCGAGGATCACGAGCCCGTCACTGGGCGCAATCCGACCGCCGGGTACGATCGGATCGACGTCCTGCGAGAACCAGCGGAAGGCACGCTCGGCAGCGGTGCGGCTATCCGTCGTCGATCTGCTGGCTTCGAACAGGGCGAGCGCCATCGTCGGGTCTGGACCTGGTTGCAGCACCAGAGAGTGCGTGCCCGCAGCAAGCTCGAAACGTCCGGCCCATTCAAACGGATACTCGGGCTCGAGGAAGGTCGGCTTGTACTCCAAGGCACGAGTCAGATCGAAGCCACCGATGCCGAGCACAACGGGAATCGGCACACCGGCGCGCGTTGCAGGATCGGCACGAACGATCCGCGCGAGCGCATTCATCGCTCGGATGCGCCGCTCGAGCTCGGCGAGCGCCGCTTCTTCGACCAGATCGGTCTTGTTGATGACGATGACGTCGGCGAAGGCGATCTGCTCGCGCGCCTCTTCGTTGTCGAGAATCTGCTGCGCGAAGTGCTTCGCGTCGACCATCGTGACGATCCCGTCGAGCGCAAACTGCTCCTTGGTATCGTCATCGACGAAGAACGTCTGCGCGACCGGACCAGGATTGGCCATGCCGGTGGTCTCGACCACGATGCGATCGAAGCGATCGCGGCGGCGCATCAGGTTCCCGAGGATGCGGATCAGGTCGCCGCGAACGGTGCAGCAGATGCAGCCGTTGTTCATCTCGAAGATTTCTTCCTCGGCATTGATGACCAGCTCCTGGTCGACGCCGATCTCGCCGAACTCATTCTCGATGACCGCGATCCTCTGCCCGTGGTTCTCGGACAGGATCCGGTTCAACAACGTGGTCTTGCCGGAACCGAGAAAGCCGGTCAGGACGGTGACCGGAACCTTGTCAACTTCAGTCATGGAGTCTCTCCTTGCACTGCATCCGCGCCCCACGCGCGCCATACGTCGGCCTGAGCGATCTCGGCGAGCGGCAGGTGGATGCTGACCTGGCGGCGCGGCGCACCCTGGGGAAATACGGCAATCAGCACTTCGCTCGGCGCGCACTGCCGCTCGAGACACTTGACCTCGGTCACCACGACGACCGTGGACTTGCATATGCCCAGGCAGTCTGTCGTCCAGTCGCGAAGCTTGCGGCGTGCTGTGCGGCGCATGTCGACCTCGCCCTCCGCCGCACCCAGCCCTGGCAGT
>JBILMF010000158.1:0-6495 GCA_044375655.1 Steroidobacteraceae bacterium
CGATGGCCACGAGACCGCCCTCGCGCTTCAGCCACTTGAAGACGAGTCCCGCGATGTAGATGCCGAAGGTGGGCGGCGTGTTGAGCATCGAGCCCTCCTTCGCCATCGCCTCGTAGTCCCAGATGGGTGGCGTGCCAGGGCGGGCCCGGCCGAGCAGATCGTCACGCACGACGACCACCACGAGCCCGGATGGGCCGATGTTCTTCTGTGCTCCCGCGTAGATCAGCCCGAACCGCGACACGTCGACAGGACGCGACAGGATCGTCGAGGACATGTCCGCCACGAGCGGTACGGTGCCGGCGTCCGGCACGTACGGAAACTCGACGCCACCGATCGTTTCGTTCGGCGTGTAGTGCAAGTAGGCCGCCCCAGGCGTCAGGTGGAGGGATTCGGCGGCGGGCACCGTTGAGTAGTTGGTGGCCGCCTCATCGGCGATGACGTTGACCCGACAGAGGCGTTTCGCTTCGCCAATGGCTTTCTTCGACCACGCTCCAGTGTTGACGTAGTCGACGACGGACTCCGGAGTCGTCAGGTTGAGCGGTATCGCCGTGAACTGGCCGGTCGCACCACCCTGAAGAAAGAGGACCTTGTAGTTTGCGGGAATGGCCATGAGTTCGCGCAGGTCGGTCTCGGCCGCCTGCGCCAGCGCGACGAACGCCTTGCTGCGGTGGCTCACTTCCATCACCGACATGCCGCTGCCCTGCCAGTCCGTCATCTCGTCGCGAGCCTGCTCGAGCACCTCGAGGGGCAGAGTGGCCGGCCCGGCCGCAAAGTTGAAAACCCGCACTATGATCGCCTCCCGAATTGATGCCGCAGAAATTTGTTTGGTCGAGGTCGTACTCCGGCTGGTGCGGCGGGCGCGCCAAGTTGGCAGCCGATGCGCCAGATGGGACCTCTACCAGATGGGACCTCTAGTGGAGTTCGGGTGGCCCCGCCGGTGCGTCGCTGCTGCCGCCGCCGACGCCCGTGCCGACGGACTCGCCCTCCGCGCTCTCCGCTCCCTCGGCGCTGCCGCCGAGCGATCCGATTCCCTCGACACTCACCAGCCGTTCGCCGTCCTTGAGCTGGATCAGGCGTACACCCTGAGTGTTGCGCCCGACCACGGAGACTCCGCCGACGCGGGTGCGCACGAGCGTACCCCCGGAGCTGATGAGCATGAGTTCCTCGTCCACCCCGACCTGCAGCGCCGCCACCGTCGCGCCATTGCGTTCGGTGGTCTGCAAAGCGATGACGCCCTGCCCACCGCGGCCGTGCAGCGGAAAGTCGTCGAGCGGCGTGAGCTTGCCGTAGCCGTGTTCGCTCGCCGTGAGGATGAGACCCTCAGCCACCACCACCAGAGAAATAACCTCCTGCCCCTCCGCGAGCCTGATGCCGCGGACTCCGGTCGCGTCGCGTCCCATCGGACGTACCTCGTCCTCGCGGAAGCGGATCGCCTTGCCGCCGCTCGAGCAGAGGATGATGTCGCGGCGCCCGTCAGTGAGTCCGACGCCGACCAGCCGGTCGCCGTCGCGCAGATCGACTGCGATGATGCCGGACGGCCGCGGCCGCGAGTAAGCGGACAGCGGGGTCTTCTTTACCGTGCCATGGCTGGTCGCCATGAACACGAAATGCTCGTCGTCGAACTGCTTGATCGGCAGCACGGCGTTGATCTTCTCGCCCTCCTCGAGGGGCATGAGATTCACGAGAGGCTTGCCGCGGGCCCCGCGACCGGCCTGCGGCAACTCGAACACGCGGAGCCAGTAGACCCGACCGCGGTTGGAGAAGCACAACAGGGTGTCGTGCGTGTGCGCGACGAAGAGCTTCTCGATGAAGTCCTCGTCCTTGACGCTCGTCGCCGTCTTGCCGCGGCCGCCGCGACGCTGTGTCTGGTACTCGGTGAGCGGCTGGCTCTTTGCATAACCCGCATGCGACAGCGTCACTACCACGTCCTGCGGCTCGATCAGGTCCTCGGTGGCCAGATCGATGTGGTCGCGGTTGATCTCCGTGCGACGTGCGTCGCCATACTCGTCGCGGATGGCGATCAGTTCGCCGCGCACCACTTCGGTAAGCCGCTGCGGACGCGCGAGAATGTCGGTGAGGTCGGTGATGAGCGCGAGCAGTTCGGAGTACTCGCCGACGATCTTGTCCTGTTCGAGGCCGGTGAGGCGGTTGAGGCGCATCTCGAGGATCGCCTGCGCCTGCAGTTCGCTGAGCCGGTAGCCGTCATCCCCGGCCTGCAGACCGAGTCCGGCCGCAAGGTCGCGCGGCCGCGTCGACACGTTGTTGGCCCGCGCCAGCATTTGCGGCACGGCGCCCGCCGCCCAGCGGCGCGCAAGCAGTGCCACCTTGGCCTCTGCGGGACTTGGCGAGGCCTTGATGAGCGCGATTACCTCGTCGATGCTCGCCAGCGCCACCGCCAGCCCCTCCAGCAGGTGGGCCCGGTCGCGCGCCTTCGCGAGATCGAAAACCGTGCGGCGCGTCACCACCTCGCGCCGGTGCCGGATGAATGCCTCCAGCATTTCCTTGAGCGACAGCAGCCGCGGCTGCCCGTCGACGAGGGCGACCATGTTGATGCCGAACACCGTTTCGAGCGGCGTCTGCGCGAACAGATTGTTGAGCACGACCTCGGCGTTCTCGCCGCGGCGCAGCTCGATGACGATGCGCATGCCCTCCTTGTCGGACTCGTCGCGCAACCCATCGCCCGCGATGCCGTCGATCAGCTTCTCGCGCACCAGATCGGCGATGCGCTCGATGAGCCGCGCCTTGTTCACCTGATAGGGCAGCTCGGTGACGATGATCGCCTGCCGATCACCCCGACCGACGTCCTCGAAATGCGTTCGCGCCCGGATGGACAGCCGGCCGCGGCCGGACTTGTACGCGCCGACGATTTCCTGAGCGCCGTTGATGATTCCGGCGGTCGGGAAGTCGGGACCGGGAACGTGCTGCATCAGCCCGGCGAGGCTGATCTCCGGGTCGTCGATGACCGCGACGCAGGCGTTTACCACCTCGGTGAGGTTGTGCGGCGGGATGTTGGTCGCCATGCCCACTGCGATGCCCGAGGAGCCGTTGACCAGCAGGTTCGGCACCCGCGACGGCATCACCGCGGGCTCGGTGAGCGAGTCGTCGTAGTTGGGGACGAAATCGACGGTCTCGCGGTCAATGTCCGCCAGCAGCTCGCCTGCCATGCGCGACATGCGCACTTCCGTGTAACGCATGGCCGCCGGCATGTCGCCGTCCACCGAGCCGAAGTTGCCCTGACCGTCGACAAGCAGGTAGCGCATCGAGAACGGCTGTGCCATGCGCACGATGGCGTCGTAAACGGCGGTGTCGCCGTGCGGGTGGTACTTGCCGATGACGTCACCGACCACGCGCGCGGACTTCTTGTAGGGCTTGTTGTGCTCGTTGCCGAGTTCGCGCATCGCGTACAACACGCGACGGTGTACCGGCTTCAGGCCGTCGCGCACGTCTGGCAAGGCCCGACCGACGATCACGCTCATGGCGTAATCGAGGTAGGACTGGCGCATCTCGTCTTCGAGGGTGACGGGCAGGACTTCGCGGGCGATTTCGCTCATTCGGACGGCGGTTACCGCATTCGAAAACGAAGCGGAAATAGTACCATACCGCCCCTTCCCTGACTCGCTTCCCGGACCTCTCCGCAATGACCCCAAACCCATCGCCCCATGAGCCTGAGCACGCTGCCGGGAACCACTTCGGCGGCGCGACCGGTGACGCCGCGGAGATCGCCAAATTCGATGCGATCGCCCACCGCTTCTGGGATCCCGCGGGGGAGTTTGCCACCCTGCACTCGCTCAATCCGGCACGCCTCGACTTTATCCTTGAGCGGGCCGCGTTGCGCGGAACGTGCGTTGCCGATATCGGCTGCGGCGGTGGTCTGCTCGCCGAGTCGCTGGCGCGCGCGGGGGCGCGGGTCACCGCCATAGACCTTGCCCCAGGGATGATCGACGTCGCTCGCCTGCATGCCGCGGGGGAGGGCCTCGCCATCGACTACCGGGTGCAGACAGTGGAGGCGCTCGCCGCCGAGCGGCCCGCGGGCTTCGATGTCGTCACGTGCATGGAAATGCTCGAGCATGTTCCCGACCCCGCAGCTACCGTGTGCGGACTCGCCCGCCTGCTGCGCCCTGGCGGCACGTTGTTCGTCTCGACGCTCAACCGCAACCTGCGCTCGTTCCTGCTAGCCATCGTCGGGGCCGAGTACATCGCGCGTCTGCTGCCACGCGGGACCCACGAGTACGAACGGTTGATCCGGCCCGCCGAGCTCGCTGCGTGGGCGCGCGCCGCAGGGCTCGAACTGCAGTCGTTCGGCGGCCTTGAATACAACCCGCTTACGCGTGCAACCCGTCTCACCGGCGACATCTCCGTCAACTATCTCGCCTGCCTGCGCAAGCCGGACCTCCACGCTTGAAGGTCGCCGCCGGCGGCGGGCCATCGTCACTCGGTACTGGCCCTGCCTTCGATCCCCTCGGCGAACCTGCTGCCGCTGCCGATCGCAGCTTCGGCGCCGACCGCGATTGGCTGCTGCGCTTCGCGCCCCCGTCGCAGTCGAGTGCACTCGCCGCGCTGTTCACCGTCGAGCACGAGGTGCTGGCGAGCCTGCGTTCCGGAATTGAGCATCGGGTCGCGCATCTGCGCCTCGAGTGGTGGCAGGAAGAACTCGCCCGCCTGGCGACGGGACGGCCGCGACATCCGGCAACACGCCTGCTTGCCGATGCGGCACGGGCCCGTGCCGCCACCCCGCCGGACCTCGCCGGGCTGATCGAGCATGTGCGTGTTGATCTGGCGACCGTGGCTTTCGCCGACCGCGGGGAACTCGACGCGCATCTCGAGCACTGGGCCCGCAGCGTGTTCCGCGAGGCCGCGCTCTGCGACCCGCAGCTCGCGGCGGCTGATCCCCGCGTTCGCGCGACCGCGGAATGGCTTGCGGCGCGTGCCGGGTGTGCTGTTCGTGAGCTCGAACTGCTGACCGAGTTCACGCGTCATGCACGCGACGGCCGCATCTACACGCCACTCGGCGATGCACCCGAGAGCTACGCCAACTGGTCGGCGGAACCGCTCGGAGAGAGCGAACGAGCGACGCTGATGCACCGCGCCGAGGGCTTGTGCAGCGTGCTGCGGGAGGCCGCCCAGATGCTCGACGTTGGCCACCGGCGTGTGCTGCGCGTACCGCTGCTATGGATGGCCTTCGCCTGTGCGCGTCAGGTCCTGCCCGCGGACTTGTCACGCGGCGCCGCACCCGTCGCGCCGCTGCGGCGTACCATTGGCGCGTGGCGCGACGCGCTCCGGATCACCCGTGGCGGCCTGCCGCGCGCTCTGCAGATGAGGACTCCCTGACATGCCCCGAGAACCCTCCCCATTCGATCCGCGGCGCGCGCAGATCTCCGCCGCAGAGTTGCAGGGTCGGGTGGTCGCCATCACCGGGCCGACTGCGGGAATCGGCCGAGCCCTGGCGATCGAGTGCGCCCGTCGCGGCGCCGAGGTCGTGCTGATAGGCCGCAACGTGCGCAAGCTGGAGGCGGTCTATGACGAAATCGCGGCGCTGCGTGGCGCCGATGGCGCCGCCGCACCACCGGCTACGATTGCCGTGCTGGATCTCGAAAAATCGGTCGCCGGCGACTACGACGCGATCGCCAACGCCGTCATGCAGCGCTGGGGGCGTCTCGACGGCCTCGTGCATAACGCGGCCATTCTCGGCGTGCCCGGCCCGCTGGAGGACTACGACGTCCCCACGTGGGTCCGCGTGCTGCACGTGAACGTGACGGCACCGTTCGCCTTGACGCAGGTGCTGCTGCCCGCGCTGCGTGCCTCCCCCGACGCCTCGGTGCTGTGCCTGTCGAGCGCCGTCGGTCGCGCAGGACGGGCTTACTGGGGCGCCTATGCGGTGTCCAAGTTCGCGCTCGAGGGCTTTATGCAGACGCTTGCCGACGAGCTGGAAAAAACCACGGTCCGCGTCAATTCCTTGAACCCGGGCCGGGCTCGCACGCAGATGCGCCGCCAGGCCTATCCGGCAGAGGATGCGGCAACGCTGCCGCTGCCGGAAACGCTGACCGAGCCGATGATCGCCCTGCTTGGCCCGCAGTCCCGCGGTGTCAGCGGGCAGGCTTTCTGAGGCCGCTGCCCTCGGAACCCACGGCGGCTGCCTCGAGGTCGGACAACGCGCGAAAGTGGCCCCTGTTCAGGTCGCGGGTCAAAGCCAGCGGCCCGAGTGCCGTCCGCTGTACCCTGCTCACCAGTGCGCCATGGCGCTCGAAAAGCCGGCGGACGTCCTTGCCGCTCGCCCCTGTGGCGACGAACCGGTACCAACGATTGCTGGCGCCAGCTTCGACTTCCGAGCCCTCGACCTCGACTCCCTGCAGATGCCGTCCATCGTCCAGCTCGCCGCGCTGCAGGCTCTCGATCTGCGTGCCATCCAGGGCACCGCGAACCCGCACCAGGAACTGCACGGGCCACTGCCGGACACGGCGCTGCAGACGCTCGGCTAGCGCGCCGTCGGTGGTGACA
>JBILMF010000159.1:0-6448 GCA_044375655.1 Steroidobacteraceae bacterium
GCTCGTGTGCCTCACCGACGGCTCGCGAGTCCCTATCCGTCAGCTCGTCGGCCGGCAGCCCAGCGTCTGGGCCCTGGATCACAAGCAAAAGCTGGTCGCCGCGAAGGCCGATCTGGTCTGGTCCGTGGGCCTGCGCAGGGTTCGTACCGTTCGCCTCGCCAGCGGCCGGGTGTTGCGGGCAACCGGCGCGCATCGTGTGCTGACAGGCCGGGACTGGCGCACGCTCGATGAGCTCGTCGTTGGCGATCGCCTCGCACTTGCGCACCGGATCCCGGAGCCCGTGCTACCGGCCGTGATCGCCGAGGACACCGAGCCCGGAGTCGACTGGGCTGATCACGAGTTGACGCTGCTGGGTCAGCTGGTCGGCGATGGCGGTGATCTTGCGCACCTGCCGGAGTCGGTGTTCCGGCTGCCGACCCACCGCCTTGCCCTCCTGCTGCGCCATCTTTGGGCGACCGGCGGGTCGATCAGCGTCCGCAACGCCGGCACCCGTGGTCGTTCGCGTATCAACTTCGCCACCGGCAGCGAACGTCTTGCCCGGGATGTCGCCGCCTTGCTGCTGCGCCTCGGTATCGTGGCTCGTTTGCGTGCGGTGACGCGTGCGGGCGCGCAACCCGTGCACCACGTCGATGTCAACGGCATGAGTGACCAGTTGCGTTTCCTTGACGAGGTGGGCGGCTTCGGCCCGCGGGAGGCACCGGCCAAGGCGCTGCGCGAGCTACGTGCGGAGATGGGCGCACAAGGTATCTCGACCCTCCGCATGCCTGCGATGCGGGTCGCGACCCATGGCGGATCCGAGCAGTTCGAGTTTGCGCCGCCATGGCGGACGCTCGCGGAGTGCGCAGGTATGCTCGATTCGACCCCACCGCAAGCTCAGGCAGACGCCGAGGTGTTCTGGGACAGGGTGGTCGCCGTGGACCCGTGCTCCGTCGAGGAGGAAGAGGTGTTCGACCTTACCGTCCCGGGGCCGGCAAACTGGTTGGCCGACGGTATCGTGAGTCACAACTCGGGCGCGATCGAACAGGATGCGGACATGATCCTGCTTATCTACCGCGAAGAGGTGTACGACAAGAACACCACCAAGAAAGGGATCGCCGAGATCGACCTCGCCAAGCACCGCAACGGCGAGACCGGCACCTTCCTGCTCACCTTCCAGGGCCAGTATTCGCGGTTCGTCAATTACGCGCCGGACTCCTACGCCGAGGGCGTGCTGCGCTGAGCGGCGCGGACCGCATGGCGGACCACGAGAAACTGCAAGTTCCGGCTTTCGGCGTCTCGGCGGTGCCGACGCCGATCCACGCGCGTGTGTCCCTCTCCGCATGGCGGAACAACCTCGCACTGCTCAGGCGCGCGGCGCCGCAGTCGAAGCTGCTCGCGGTCATCAAGGCGAACGCCTACGGGCACGGTGCGGTGCAGGCTGCCCGGACCCTGGCCAGTGCCGATGCTTTCGGGGTCGCGCGACTCGGCGAGGGCGTCGAGTTGCGCGCTGCCGGCGTGACGCAGCCCGTCGTGCTGATGGAGGGCGTCTTTTCCGATGAGGAGCTCGCCCTCGCATTGCGTCATCGGCTCGATCTCGTCGTCCACGAACCGGGTCAGGTGGCGATGTTGGAGCGCGCGTCGAGCGCGGAGCCGCGCGTGGTGTGGCTGAAGATCGACACCGGGATGAGTCGGCTCGGTTTTGCGGCTGCTGAGGCCGCGATGGCGGCAGTGAGGCTGCGGAAGCTGTCCGTGGTGGCCGAGATACGCGTCATGACGCACTTCGCCGCGGCTGACGAGCCTGACTCACCGCTGACTTTGCTGCAGACGCAGCGGTTTGCCGCCGTGGCAAGCGAGCTCGCGGCGCGAGTCGGGACGCCGGTGACGGGTCTGGCAAACTCGGCGGCGATCCTGCGCTGGCCGCAAACCCATGCCGGCTGGGTGCGGGCGGGCATCGCGCTCTACGGCAGTTCGCCGTTCGCCGACCGTTCGGCGGCCGAACTCGGGCTCGAACCGGTGATGACGCTCTCGTCGCGGGTCATCGCGCTGCGTGATCTGCAGCCCGGCGACACGGTGGGCTACGGGGCGGCGTGGCGGGCGATGCGACCGTCGCGCATCGCGACGGTCGCCGCGGGATACGCCGACGGCCTGCCGCGCCATCTGCCCAGCGGCTCACCGGTGCTTGTCGAGGGTCGACGCGCGCCGCTCGCGGGTCGCGTGTCGATGGACATGATCACCGTGGATGTCACCGGGCTGCCCGCCGTGCGCGTTGGCAGCACGGTCGTCCTCTGGGGCGAGGGGCTGCCGGTGGACGAGGTGGCCACAGCGGCTGGAACGATATCCTACGAACTGCTGTGTGGCGTCACGCGACGGGTGGCGTTCGATTATCTTTGAGCGGTGCCGCTCGCCAGCACGACGCTGATGTTGTCATGCCCCCCGCATTCGTTTGCGGCGTCCACCAGCCGCTGCGCGAGTGCCTCGAGGCTGCTGCCGGTGGCGTCATGCTCGTCGAGCAGTTCGCGGATGCGGGTGTCCGGCAGCATGTTGGTCAGGCCGTCCGAGCAGAGCATGAACAGATCGCCCTCGAGGACGGACAGTGTCTGCAGATCGATGTCCACCTCGGGCTCGGTGCCGATAGCCCGCGTGAGGTAGTTTCGGCCTACGAGCCGTCGTGCCTCCTCGGCCGGGTAAAGACCGCCGTCGATGAGTTCCTGCAGCGTGGTGTGGTCGCGCGTGAGCGCGAGAAGTTCGCTGCGCGCGGTGTACGCCCGCCGGTGGCGGTAGAGGCGCGAGTCGCCGACGTGGGCGAACACGATGCGGGTTCCGGGAGGCGTCGCCGCGCCGCCCTCAGCGTGCGTGAACCATGCGGCCAGCAGCGTCGTGCCCATGCCGCTGCACCCGGGCAGGGTATTGGCGGCCGCGAACAACTGCGCATTGGCCTGCGCGAAGGCCGAGTGCAGCAACTCGGCGGGCGACGGCGGCGGCAGCAGGTCTGCGGGAGTCGGGACCATATGCACCGCCGCGGCCAGTGCGGCTATGGCGAGGCGGCTTGCGACATCACCTGCCCGGTGACCGCCCATGCCGTCGGCGACGGCAACGAGACCGAGCGCAGGGTCGAGGTGCACGCAGTCCTCGTTGCGGGCGCGGACGCGACCGCGGTCGGTTGCTGCGGCGCAGCGGATGGGCATGGGGCGGATCAAGGTGGCAGTCCTCGGCGTCGAGTGTAGGCCGCAGACGCCGCCGGTCCTCCCAGCGTTTCCGGGGAATTTGCCGCGCTAGCCGCGGGCTGCGCCCGCACCCGAACGCTCGAGCACGCGGACCGTGCGGATCGCGTTGTCGGCGATCTGCAGCACCTGCATGTCGAGATCACCGACGCGCAGGGCCGTCCCCGCCGCAGGGATGGTTTCCAGCTTTTCGAGCAGCAGACCGTTCAGGGTCTTCGGACCGTCGGTGGGCAGGTGCCAGCCGAGCGCGCGGTTGAGCACGCGGACGTGCGTCGAGCCGTTGACGATGATCGCCCCCGAGGCCTCGCGGTGGATATCGCGGTGTGAGACGGTGGCCGGATCACTGGTGAACTCGCCGACGATTTCCTCGAGGATGTCCTCCAGCGTCACGAGTCCCTGCACGTCGCCGTATTCGTCCACGACGAAAGCAAAGCGGCGTCGATCGCGCTGGAAGTTGCCGAGTTGTACCGTGAGCGAGGTGCCGTCCGGCACATAGTAGGGCTCGCGCTGCGCAGCGATCTCCGCGAGGCGTTCGCGATCGAGACCGCCGCGGGCGAGCTCCTGTGCGATACGTCGCATGTGCAGCAAACCTACCATCTGGTCGAGATCGCCGCGGTAAACGGGAAGGCGGGTATGCGGGGTCTGCCGCAGCTGCTCGAGGATGCGCTCCCAGTCGTCCTCGAGATCGATCCCCGAAATCTCCTGTCGGGGGATCATGATGTCGTTGACGGTGATGCGCTCGAGATCGAGCACGCTCATCAGCATCTGCTGGTGCTTCAGCGGGATCATCACGCCCGCCTCGGCCACCACCGTGCGCAGTTCCTCGCGCGACAGCGCCGTCTGTTGGGCTCTGCGATCGACGTGCAGGCCGACGATCCGCAACGCGGCATTCGTCATCCAGCCCACGGCGAACACCACGGGTCGCAGCACCCACAGCAGTGCGGTGTACACATAGGCTGACACGGTGGCCAGCCGCTGGGGCTGCAGTACGCCGTAGGTCTTTGGTCCGACCTGGCAGAAGATCAGCATGAGCAGCGTCAGCAGACCTGCGCTGACTGCCAGCCAGGCGTCGCCCAGCAGCCGCTGCGTGAGCAGCGTCACGAGCACGGCAGCGAAATTGTTGGCGAGGGTAGTGCCGAGAAGTATCAGGCCCACCAGGCGGTCGGGGCGGGCCAACAGCCGCTCGGCCAGCCCGGCGCCCCGATGGCCCGCGCGCGCCATGGTGCGCAATCGCTGACGGTTCCAGCTCATCAACGCGGTTTCGGTGCCAGCGAAGCAGGCCGAGAGCACGAGGCACAGGCCGAGCAGGCCCAGCAACTGCAGGATCGAAGGATCACCCACGGCTATAATCATGGTGTGTTCGAAAACCTGAGTCAAAAACTCGCCCGTACCGTGCAGAACCTGCGCGGCAAGGGGCGCATCACCGAGGACAACATCGCCGAGACCCTGCGCGAGGTACGACTCGCCCTGCTCGAGGCGGATGTGGCCCTGCCGGTCATCAAGACCTTCATCGACGCTGTGCGCGCCAAGGCGCAGGGCGCCGAGGTCGCCAGCAGCCTGACCCCGGGTCAGGTATTCGTCGGCATCCTGCACCGGGAACTGGTCGAGCTGATGGGCGGCGCCCGTGAGGGCTTCGAGCTGCGCGCCCAGCCTCCCTATGTGGTGCTGCTCGCCGGCCTGCAGGGCGCCGGCAAGACCACCACGGCCGCGAAGCTCGCGCGCTGGCTGATCGAGTCGCGCCGCAAGCGGGTACTGCTGGTCAGCACCGACGTGCGGCGGCCGGCCGCCATCCTGCAGTTGCAGCGACTGGCCGAGCAGGTGGGGGCCGGGTTCCACCCCGCGGACCCGACGGACGACCCGGTGGCGATTGCCGCCGCGGCGGTGGAGGCTGCACGCCAGGGGGTGTTCGACGTGCTGATCGTCGACACCGCGGGCCGTTTGCACGTCGATGCCGAGCTCATGGAGGAGGTACGCGCCATCGAGGCGCGGGTGGGTTCGCACGAACGGCTGTTCGTCGTCGATGCGATGGCCGGCCAAGACGCAGTCAATTCGGCAAAGGCCTTCGGCGGCGCCCTCGATCTCACCGGGATCATCCTCACCAAGGCCGATGGCGACGCCCGCGGCGGCGCCGCGCTGTCGGTGCGGCAGGTCACCGGCAAGCCCATCGTCTTCGTGGGTACCGGCGAGAAGCCGGATGCGCTGCAGCCCTTCGATCCGGAGCGCATGGCGAGCCGCATCCTCGGCATGGGGGATGTGGTCGCGCTGGTCGAGCAGGTTCAGGGCAAGGTCGATGCCGTCGAGGCCGAACGGCTCGCCAAGAAGATGGTCTCCGGCGGGAAGTTCGACCTGTACGATCTCAAGGGTCAGCTCGAGCAGGTGCAGGGGATGGGCGGGCTCGAGTCCCTGCTCGACAAATTGCCGGCGCAGCTGGCCAAGGGCGGGTTGCCGGCCGGGGTCGGCGACCGCGAATTGCGGCGCCAGATCGCCATCATCAACTCCATGACCCATCGTGAGCGCCGGCGGCCCGAAATCATCGACGGTTCGCGTCGCCGGCGGATTGCAGCCGGCTCGGGGACGCAGGTGCAGGACGTCAACCGTCTGCTGAAGCAGTTCACCGAGATGCAGCGCATGATGAAAAACATGAAGGGCGGGAAACTGCGCCGCATGCTCGGGGCGCTCAAGGGCGGCGGGCTGCCCCCGGTCCTGCCCGGGCGGTGATGCGGGGGCGGTCGTGGCGCTTCCATCAAGTCACTGATTTCTGTAGACTCCGCGCTCTTTTTCTAGCCCCCCGGCGGTTGCTGCCGGGGCCGGATGACCAGAGACCCGAGAGCATATCGACTATGGTGACGATTCGTCTGACCCGGCGCGGTGCCAAGAACTCGCCTTTCTATCACGTGGTGGTGACCGACAGCCGCAAGCGTCAGGGTGGCCTGAGCCTGGAGAATGTGGGTTTCTTCAACCCGGTGGCGCGCAAGAGCGAGCCGCGGCTGAAGCTCGACATCGCGCGCATCGAATACTGGCTGAGCAAAGGCGCGAAGCAGTCTGACCGCGTGAAGTCGCTGGTCAGCGACTATCGCAAGCAGGCCGCTCAGGCCGCGGCCTGAGGTCATCGCCGCCCGCGCGCGTGGACTCGTCCCGCGTCGAATGGGTGGAACTCGGACGCTTCGGGCGTCCGAAGGGGCTTAAAGGCTGGTCGCACCTCGAGTCGTGGACCGACCCGCCGGCAGCCCTTTTCGATTACCCGCACT
>JBILMF010000160.1:0-6419 GCA_044375655.1 Steroidobacteraceae bacterium
CGGGGTTCCAGCTCGAACCGCAGCCGCAGATCTCGTGCAGGAAGCGCGCGTAGATCCGCGTTCCCTGCCGGGTGTGCGTGACCTCGGGGTGGAACTGCAGCGCATACAGCCGCCGCCCCTCGTCGGCCATACCGGCGATCGGCACGTCACCCGTGGAAGCGATCGCCGCAAAACCCGTTGGCAGTTCGACCACCTGGTCGCCGTGGCTCATCCAGACATCGAGCAAGCCGTGTCCCTGTTCGTTGACGCGGTCCTCGATTCCACGCAGCAGCGCCGAGTGGTTGCGCGCGCGCACTTCGGCGTAGCCGAACTCGTGTACCGCGCCGGGCTCGACGCGGCCACCGAGCTGCGCCGCCATGGTCTGCATGCCATAGCAGATGCCAAGCACGGGCACGCCGAGCTCGAAAACCGCCGCGGGGGCAGCGGGCGCCCCCGCCACCGTCACCGACTCAGGCCCGCCCGAGAGGATGATGCCCCTCGGCGCGAAGCCGCTCACGTCGGCATCGCCGATATCCCAGGGGTGGATCTCGCAGTAGACGCCGAGCTCGCGCACGCGGCGGGCGATCAGCTGCGTGTACTGCGAGCCGAAGTCGAGGATGAGGATGCGGTCGGCGTGGATGTCGCGCGTGGTCATGGCAGTCGGCTCGGGGCGGACGCCTCAGGAGATCCGGTAATTGGGAGCTTCCTTGGTAATCGTCACGTCGTGCACATGGGACTCGCGCACGCCAGCGGTGGTGATGCGCACGAACGAGGGGCGCGTGCGCATCTGCGCGATGTCCTGGCTGCCGGTGTAGCCCATGGCGGCACGCAGACCGCCGGCGAGCTGGTGAAGGATGGCGACGATGCTGCCCTTGTAGGGCACGCGGCCCTCGATGCCCTCCGGAACGAGTTTTTCGAGTTCGGTGGTGGTGTCCTGAAAGTAGCGGTCGCTGGAGCCGTGGCGCTCGGCCATGGCGCCGAGCGAGCCCATGCCGCGGTAGCTCTTGAAGCTTGCGCCCTGGAAGAGCTCGACCTGGCCGGGGGATTCTTCGGTACCGGCGAACAGGCCGCCGATCATGACCGCATGCGCGCCGGCGGCGATCGCCTTGGCGACGTCACCCGAGTAGCGGATGCCACCATCGGCGATCAGCGGGACGTCTGTCCCTTCGAGCGCAGCGGCAACGTTGGCGACGGCGGAAATCTGCGGCACGCCGACTCCTGCCACGACGCGCGTGGTGCAGATCGAGCCCGGACCGATGCCGACCTTGACGGCATCGACGCCGGCCTTGACCAGCGCCTGTGCGGCGTCGCCGGTGACGATATTGCCGGCGATCACCTGCATGTCGGGCCAGCGCGTCTTGATGCGCTCGACCATCTGGATGACGCCACGCGAGTGACCGTGCGAGGTGTCGACGACCACGGCGTCGACGCCCGCCTCGCGCAGCGCAGCGACGCGATCGAGGGTATCGGGCGAGGTGCCGACGGCGGCACCCACCCGCAGACGGCCGCTGCCGTCCTTGCAGGCGCGCGGCCGTTCTGTCGCCTTCTGGATGTCCTTGACGGTCATCAAGCCTTTCAGTTCGTCGCCATCGCCCACCACCAGTACCTTCTCGATGCGATGCTTGTGGAAGAGATGCAGCACGTCCTCGCGGGCGGCGTTCTCGCGCACGGTGACCAGCCGCTCCTTCGGCGTCATCACCGAGGAGACCGGATTATCGAGCTGGGTCTCGAAGCGCAGGTCGCGGCTGGTGACGATGCCGACCACCTGCTTGCCCTGCACCACCGGCATGCCGGAGATCCCGCGGGCCTTGGTCAGTTCGAGCACCTGGCGGATGGTCGCGTCCGGGGACACCGTGATCGGGTCGAGCACCACGCCGCTTTCGAACTTCTTGACGCGGGCCACCTCGAGCGCCTGCGCCTCGATGGTCATGCTCTTGTGGATGATGCCGATGCCGCCTTCCTGCGCGATGGCGATGGCGAGACGCGCTTCGGTCACCGTATCCATGGCCGCCGAGACCAGCGGCAGGTTGAGGCGGATACGACGGGTGAGCGGGGTGGAGAGATCGACTTCGCGCGGCAGCACCTCGGAGTACGCCGGCACCAAAAGCACGTCATCGAAGGTGAGTGCTTCCTGAAGGATGCGCATGGAGGATCGTCCAAAATGATATGGACGACGCATTCTACGCACCCCCTACGACCCGGTAAACTTGGTGGCCTCCCACCCCGCACCCGGCCGCTGCCCACCACCACCCTTGACCCCGATCCGAACCACCGCCGCCGAGCGTGACGTCTACGGCATCGGCCGCCTGAACCGCGAGGTGCGGATGCTGCTCGAGCACGGCATGCCGGTGCTGTGGGTCGAGGGCGAGGTATCCAACTTCTCGCGTCCGACCTCCGGACACTGGTATTTCACCCTCAAGGACGAGGACGGTCAGGTGCGCTGCGCGATGTTCCGTGGCCGCAACGCCCTGCTGCGCTTCACGCCGGCCAACGGGCAGCGGGTGCTGGTACGGGCCCGTGCGACGCTCTACGAGGCGCGCGGCGAGTACCAGCTGCAGGTGGAGCATCTTGAGGACTCGGGCGTAGGCGCACTGCGCCGCGAGTACGAGCGCCTCAAGGCGCGGCTCGAGGCAGAAGGGCTGTTCGCGCCTGCCAGCAAGCGGCCGCTGCCACGGGTGCCGGCCTGTATCGGCGTGCTCACCTCGCCCACCGGTGCCGCGGTGCGGGACATCCTCAACATCCTCGGCCGGCGCTTCGCGGCCGCGCGCGTCGTCATCTACCCGACTACGGTACAAGGTCGCGACGCGGTGCCGCAGATCCTCGCCGCACTGTCACGCGCCGCACGGCGGCAGGAGTGCGACGTGCTGATCGTGGCCCGCGGTGGCGGCTCGATCGAGGATCTGTGGGCCTTCAACGACGAGGGCGTCGCACGGGCACTGCGCGCCATGCCGATGCCGGTGGTGACCGGAATCGGCCATGAGGTCGACTTCACCATTGCCGACTTCGTCGCGGACCTGCGCGCGCCGACACCCTCCGGAGCCGCTGAACTGGTCGTCCCCGACGGTGCCGTCTGGCGTACCGCTTTCGAGCGTCTTGGCATCCGCTCCGCGCAGGCGCTCCGCCGGCAGATCCGTGACGATCGCAACCAACTCGATGGCGTACGGCGGCGGCTTGGCCTCGCGCATCCGGGGCAGAGACTGCGCCAGAACGCGCAACGGCTCGACGAGCTTGAGCAGCGGCTGGAGAGCCATCTGCGTTTGCTGCTCGCCGGGCGCGGCCACCGCCTGCAGACGCTCTCCGCCCGGCTCGCGCAGGTCTCGCCCGCCGCGGCCATCGGCCGTCGCCTGCACCGCCACGCCCTGCTCGACGCACGGCTACGGCGCACGCTGCCCGCCCGGCTGGAGACGCTCCGCCAGCGTCTTGCCCTCGCCGCACGGACTCTCGATGCCGTGAGTCCCCTTGCCACGCTGCAGCGGGGTTTCGCGATCGTCACCCGCGGGACTGACGGCAGACTGCTGCGCGACGCGGCGGGAGTGCAGGCGGGCGAGCTGATCGAGGCCCGGCTCGCACGCGGCCGGCTGGAGGCCCGCGTCACCCGCAGGCTCGCCGCAGACGATCACGGAGACGATCAATGAATTCGACTTTCACCAGAGCCGCGGGTCCGGGCGGCCAACCCGCGGCAATGCGGGCTGGCCTCCCGGCGTGCGCGCTGACGGCGCTGCTGCTCGCGATGGCCGGCGGCATGCGGGCGACAGCCGACAGCGGCTTGCCGCGCTCGCTGGCAGTGCCCGGCGGGGTGGCCATCCTCGATGTGCCGGGAGACTCGGACCGAACGCCGCTCGTCACGTTCAATGGCAACCGGGTCATGGTGCTGCCGGCTGCGGGAGGCTGGCAGGCAGTGATCGGCATCCCGCTGGCCCACGAGCCGGGCGCGGCGCAGATCGAGATCCGTAGCGGCAACATCACCCTCACTCAGGGATTCACCGTTGCAGGCAAGGCCTACGCCACGCAGCGCCTGCAGGTGGCGCCGCGCCATGTCGATCTGTCCCCCGAGAACGCCGCGCGCGTCGCGCGCGAGCAGCCGCACATCCGCGCGACGCTTGCCACTTTCAGCGAAACGGCTCCCGCCACCATGGAGTTCGCATCACCGGTGAAAGGGCCGCGCTCGAGTTCCTTCGGTCTGCGCCGGGTGTTCAACAACCAGCCGCGGAACCCCCATTCGGGCATGGACATCGCAGCGCCGGTAGGCACACCCGTCTACGCCCCGGCACCCGGCAAGGTCATAGACACCGGCGACTACTTCTTCAACGGCAAGTCGGTGTTCATCGACCACGGACAGGGTCTCATCACCCTTTACTGCCATCTGCACCGCATCACGGTGGAGCCCGGAACCGAGGTGAAGACCGGGGACAAGCTCGGCGAGGTCGGAGCTACGGGACGGGTTACCGGGCCGCACCTGCACTGGGGCGTGGCCCTCAACCGCGCGTTCGTGGACCCCGCGCTGTTCCTCGCCCCTTCCCGGGCTTCGCTGCCTTCCGCGACTTCTGTTTCGCCGCCGCGCGACGCTCCGAAGCCGTCTGCGGACGCGGGCGCTCCTTGAGGCGCGCATAGGGATTGGAGTCGGTGCGGTATTCCACCGCCACCGGCGAAGCGAAGAGATCGAACTCCCGCCGGAACACGTTGGCGAGATAGCGCGTATAGGCCTCGGGCACATGCACGGTCTGGTTGCCGTGAACGATGATCCGCGGCGGATTGCGTCCACCCTGATGCGCGTAGCGCAGCTTGATGCGTCGACCGCGGATCAGCGGCGGCTGATGCTGCTCGATGGCCCGCTCCAGCACCTTGGTAAGGCGCGGCGTGGGGATCTCGGTCATCGCCGCGTCGTAGGCCTTGATGGTCGCCGCCACGAGTTCACCGACACCCGTACCGTGCCTCGCCGAGATGAAGTGCACCGGCGCATACGGCACGAAATCGAGCTTCAGTTCGAGTAGCCGCCGGATCTCGTCGCGCTGCGCGGCGGGAATGCCGTCCCATTTGTTGACGGCGATCAGCAGAGCGCGTCCGCGTTGCAGGGCGAGTCCGAGCACGCTGGCGTCCTGCTCGCCGATGCTGTCGTGCGCATCGACCACGAAGATGACCACGTGCGCTGTGGCGATGGCCTGCAGCGTCTTCGCGACGCTGGCCCGTTCGACCTCATCCTCGACCTTGCCGCGGCGGCGCACGCCGGCGGTGTCGATCAGCGTGAACTCGCGTCCGTCACGGGCAAAAGGCACGAAGATGCTGTCGCGCGTGGTGCCGGGCATATCGCTCGCGATCACGCGCTCCTCGCCGAGCAGACGATTGACGAGCGTGCTCTTGCCAACGTTGGGGCGGCCGATGATGGCAATGCGGATGCGCCCGTCGTCAGGCGCCGATTCGGCGGCAATGGCCTCGGCATCGAAGCCGCCGAGCACCCTCGACATGAGCTCCCGACAGCCGTCACCGTGGGCTGCCGCGATGGCGAGCGGCTCGCCGAGTCCCAGTGAGTGGAAGTCGGCAGCTGCAGTCGCCGGATCGATCCCCTCAGCCTTGTTGACGGCGAGGAACACCGGCTTGCCGGAGCGGCGCAGTTCGCGCGCGACGAAATGATCCTGCGGAGTCAGCCCGCTGCGCGCGTCGGCAAGGAACACCAGCACGTCGGCCTCGGCGATCGCACGTTCGGTCTGCAGCCGCATCGGCGTCTCGATGCCCGAGGGCTGCTCGACGAGCCCTCCGGTGTCGACGACTACATAAGGCAGCGGACCCAGACGTCCGTAGCCGTACTGGCGGTCGCGGGTGACCCCCGGCATGTCGGCCACCAGCGCATCACGGGTACCGGTCAGCCGGTTGAACAGCGTGGATTTGCCTACATTCGGCCGACCGACAAGAACGACGACGGGCAGCATGATGCGGGCTCTTCAGCCCCGCGGCCGCAGTGCCGTGACCCGGCCCTCGTCATCCTGGAATACCACCAGATCGCCAGCGACCAGCGGCGCGTTGCTGGTCCGGCCACCGATCTTGCTGCGCGCCACGAACGCGCCGGTGTCGATATCCAGCCAATGCACGTAGCCCTCGAAGTCCGCCACGGCGACGCGGCTGCCGATGATCGCCGGTGGCGACAAGCGGCGCAGGCGCAGGCCGCCCTGCCGCCAGAGTTCGATGCCCGTGCGGCGCCGCAGCGCGACGACCTCACCGGTGGCACTACTCACGACCACGCGCTCCTCGTCGGCATCGAGACCCCGATGGCTCGAGATCTCGCGCGACCACCAGGTCTGGCCCGAGTCGAGGGCGAGCATGGCGACCCGACCCTGGAAGCCGGCGACCAGCACGTCGGCACCGGACACCTTGACCGCCGAGTCGATGTCCACGAGCCGCTCGAGCTCGGTGCGACCGCGCGCAGGTGACACGAGCTGCTCCCAAAG
>JBILMF010000161.1:0-6397 GCA_044375655.1 Steroidobacteraceae bacterium
GCGTATCCGTGAAACTCGACTCGACGGGCGGCGAGCAGATGCTGCGCACCACGCGCGCCAATCTCGGCAAGCCGATGGCCGTGGTGTTCATCGAGCAGCGACGCGAAGAGGTCGAGGTCGGCGGCCAGAAGGTGCAGCGGGACATCAAGGAAGAGACGGTCATAAACACCGCCACCATCCAGGGCATCTTCTCCAACAGCTTCCAGATCACCGGCCTCGCCAACAGCGAGGCTCGCGAGCTCGCGCTGCTGCTGCGTGCCGGCGCGCTCGCCGCGCCCATCTTCGTCATCGAGGAGCGGGTGGTGGGCCCGGGCCTAGGCAAGGAAAACATCGAGAAGGGCGTGAACGCGCTGGTGCTCGGCATGGCACTGCTGTTCGTGTTCATGCTCGCCTACTACAAGGTCTTCGGCATCGTCGCCAACATCGTGCTGCTCGCCAACGTGGTGCTGCTGGCGGCGCTGCTCACGCTGTTCAAGGCGGCGCTGTCGCTGCCGGGCATCGCCGGCATCGTGCTCACCGTGGGCATGGCGGTCGACGCCAACGTGCTCATCTACGAGCGTATCCGCGAAGAGTTGCGCAACGGCGTGACGCCCCAGACCGCGATCGCCAAGGGCTTCGAGAAGGCGTTCTCCGCAATCGCCGACTCCAACATCACCACACTGATCGCCGGCATCGTGCTTTGGGCCTTCGGTACCGGGCCGATCCGCGGCTTCGCGGTGGTGCTCTCGCTCGGCATCCTCACCTCGATGTTCACCTCGCTGCTAGCCAGCCGTGCGCTGCTGACGCTGATGTACGGCGGCGCGCGCCGCCCGGCGAAGCTGTCGATCTGACCGACCGGAGTCTCGCGCCATGGAATTTTTCAAGAGCAACAGCCGCGTCGCCTTCATGAGCACCCGCAAACTCTGGTTTGCGGTTTCGGCGGTCTTGTTCGCGATTTCCCTGGCGGCGCTCTTCACCAAGGGCCTCAATCTCGGTGTCGACTTCACGGGGGGCATCACCGTGGAAGCCAAGTTCACCGGCGAGGCGCGGCCCGATGTGCTGCGCCGCGGACTCGAGCGCGCCGGATTCGAGGACGTGCAAGTGCAGAACTTCGGCTCCTCGCGCGACGTTGCCATCCGCCTGCCGCCGCCCGAGGGGCGTTCCCCGGATCAGATCCGCGCCGAAATCGAGGGCGTGCTCAAGGGCGTCGATCCGGCAGTCGTCGTCAGCCGTCTCGAGGTGGTGGGACCGCAGGTGGGAGCCGAGCTGCGCGACGCGGCCGTGATCTCATTGCTGAGCACCCTGGTGCTGATCTTCATCTACGTCTTCATCCGCTTCCACGCTTGGCAGCTGTCGGCGGGAGCCATCATCGCCGCCATCCACGATCCGATCATCGTGCTCGGCTTCTTCGCGCTCAGCGGCATCGTCTTCGACCTGTCGGCAGTGGCGGCGCTGCTGGCCGTCATCGGCTACTCGCTCAACGACACTGTCGTGGTTTTCGATCGTATCCGCGAGCGCTTCGAGGCGAACAAGCGCCTCGCGCCCGCCGAGGTGCTCAACCAGTCGGTCAACCAGACGCTGTCGCGAACCATCATGACTTCGGTCACCACCCTGATCGTGGTCGTAGTGCTGCTGCTGCTCGGCGGTCCGGTGCTGCAGCCTTTCTCCTGGGCGCTGGTGGTCGGCATCCTGATCGGCACCTACTCCTCGATCTACATCGCCTCGGCGGTCGCCCTCGACCTTGGCCTGACCGCCGAGAGTCTGTTCCCCACGCGCAAGAAGCTGGCGATAGACGACATGCCCTGACCGGGCGCCCTCGCGCCAGTAGCCGGCGGCGGGTCCGGCCCCCTACAATCGGGCGAACCATCCCGAGGGGGGACTCCGCATGAACTGGCGCATCAAGCCGCTCGACGAGATCATCGCCACCGCCGAGAAGAAGAGCCTCAAACGCTCGCTGGGCGCCTTCCAACTTACCATGATGGGCATCGGCGCCATCATCGGTACCGGCATCTTCGTGCTCACGGCGGAAGCCGCCCAGAAGGCGGGTCCGGGCATGATGATCTCCTTCATCATCGCCGGCTTTGTCTGCGCGGTCGCCGCGCTCTGCTACGCGGAACTCTCCTCGATGGTGCCGGTCTCCGGCTCCGCCTACACGTACTCCTACGCGGTGCTCGGCGAGGCTATCGCCTGGATGGTCGGCTGGGCGCTGGTGCTCGAGTTCGCGGTTGCCGCGAGCGCCGTGTCCGTCGGCTGGTCCAACTATTTCGTGGGCAACATAGAACGCGTGTTCGACGTCGACCTTGCCGACACCTACACCAAGGGTCTGTACGCCGGCGGTCTCGTCAACCTGCCGGCGGCGGTGATCGCCATGCTGGTGACCAGCCTCCTGATCATCGGCACCCGCGAGAGCGCGACCGTCAACGCCTTCCTCGTGCTTATTAAGGTCGCGGCGCTGGTGCTGTTCATCGTGCTTGCGATCCCGGTGATCAACGGCGAGAACTTCGAGCCCTTCGCGCCGAACGGCTTCTTCGACTCGGGTGGTCTCGGTATCGGCATCGCGGGCGCCGCCGCCTCCATCTTCTTTGCCTACGTTGGTTTCGATGCGGTCGCGACTGCCGCCGAGGAGACCAAGAACCCGCAGCGCAACATCCCGATCGGCCTCATCGGCAGCCTCGCCGTCTGCACCGTTTTCTACCTGCTGGTGGCGGCGGGTGCGGTCGGCGCCATCGGCGCGCAACCGGTGTCCGACGCCTCGGGGATTCCGCTCTCGCCGGGCAGTCAGGCGTTCTTCGCCGCCTGCGCCGAGGAAGCCAACCGCAATCTGCTGGCCTGCAGCGACGAGCCGCTCGCCCACGTGCTCGACATGATCGGCTGGGGCAAGATCGCCCAACTGCTCGCGCTCGCGGCCTTCGTCGCGCTGCCCTCGGTCATCCTCATGATGCTCTTCGGCCAGACGCGCATCTTCTTCGTGATGGCTCGCGACGGGTTGCTGCCCTTCGGCGAGCAACTCTCCAAGGTGCACCCGAAGTACGGCACGCCGTACGTCGTCACGCTGATCACCGGCGTGGCGGTCACCATCTTCGCCGCCTTCTTCCCGGTGGGCGTGCTCGCCGACATCTCCAACAGTGGCACGCTGTTCGCCTTCCTCACCGTAGCGGTCGGCGTGATGGTGCTGCGTCGTCGCGAGCCCAACCGGCCGCGGCCCTTCCGCACGCCCGTCATCTGGCTGGTGGGTCCGCTCGCCTTCGCCGGCTGCGCCTTCCTGCTGTTCTCGCTGCCGCTACGCACCCAGTTCACCTTCATGCTCTGGACGCTCGCCGGCCTGCTGGTCTATTTCGCTTACGGCTACCGCAAGAGTCCGCTCGCGAAGCGCGACAGCTGATCATCCATCGTGGCCGAGTCCGACACCAAGCTTGCAAACCGCATCCTGCTCGGACTCCTGGTCGGCGCCGCGGCAGGGGCGCTGACGCTCGTCATCGGGGCCGAGGTGCCCGCGTTGCTGGAAGGCGCGCGGGCGGTTTCGACTGCAGTGTTCGACCCCTTGGGACAGATCTTCCTGCGGATGCTGTTCTTCGTGGTGATGCCGCTGGTGTTTGCCTCGCTGGCGGCTGGCGTGGCGCAGCTCGGCGAGCTGTCGCACCTCGGTCCGCTGTCGGTGCGTACCTTCACGCTGTTCTTCCTCAACATGTCAATCGCCTGCGTGCTCGGCCTCGTCATGATGAACATCGTGCAGCCGGGCGGCGCCGTGGCCGAAGACACCAAGGTTCGGCTCATCGAGGAATACGGCACGGCCTCAGGCAAGCTCATCGAGAAGCAGTCGGCGCAGCCGGAGATGAGCTTCCAGACCGTGGTCGACATGTTCATGCCGCGCAACCTGCTCGGTGCCATCACCGGGCACGATCGCAGCATGCTCGGCGAGGTGCTGCCGCTGATCCTCTTCGCCATCCTGCTCGGCGCTGCCTCCCTGCAGATGCAGGCGCGGCGGCGCGAGCAGCTGCAATCGGGCCTCGAGCTCATCACCGAACTCATGACCGGCATCGTGCGCTTCGCGCTCAAGCTCGCGCCCATCGCCGTGCCGGCGATGATCTACAGCGTCGTCGTCAAGATCGGCTGGGACATCCTGATCGCGCTCGGCGTGTTCGTCATCGGCTGCCTCGTGGTGATGTTCATCCATCTGTTCGGCACCATGTCGTTGTGGCTCAAGCTGTTCTCGCGTTACGGCCCGCTCGCTTTCTGGCGCGCCATCCGCCCGGTGCTGGTGACGGCGTTCTCCACGAGCTCGAGCAGTGCCACCCTGCCGGCGGCACTGGCTTCGGCCCGTGACGACCTCGGCATCAGGCCGACCACCGCCGGTTTCGTGCTGCCGCTCGGCACCACCATGAACATGGCAGGCACAGCGCTCTACGAGGGCTGTGTGGTGCTGTTCGTCGCGCAGGTCTTCGGCATCCACCTCGGCTTCGGCGAGCAGCTCACGCTGCTGCTGCTCGCGGTGCTGGGCGCGGTGGCTGCCGCCGGCATACCCGGCGGCTCGCTGCCCATCATCGCCGGGCTCCTCATCACCTTTGGCATTCCGCCGGAGGGCATCGGCATCGTGCTCGGCGCCGACCGCCTGCTCGACATGACGCGCACCATGGTCAACGTCGGCGCCGACATGGTGACCACCGCCGTGGTCGACTCGCTGGAGCGCAAGGCCGAGGCAGCCCCAGGGGGGGGCGGCGCCGCATGAGTGCCGCCACCACGCCACGTTGGCCATGGATCTGGCCTGCGCTCGCCTGGTGCGCGGTGCTGCTGATCCCGCTGGGCCAGACTTCCTGGGACTGGGTGCTGTTCGTGGTGGTGCTGGTCGGCGCTGTGCTCGCCGCCGTGCACCATGCCGAGGTGATTGCCGAGCGTATCGGTGAACCCTTCGGCACCCTCGTGCTTGCGGTGGCGGTTACGGTGATCGAAGTGGCGCTGATCGTCTCGCTGATGCTTGCCGACGGCACGCCCAATCTGGCGCTGCCACGCGACACGGTGTTCGCCGCGGTGATGATCATCATCACCGGCATGGTCGGTCTCTGCCTTCTCACTGGCGGCGTGCGCCACGGCGAGAGCAGCTTCGGCCGGCTCGGTGTCAGTTCGGGGCTTGCGACACTGGCCTCGCTGTCGGTGCTGACGCTGGTGTTACCCAACTACACCACTTCCGAAGCGGGTGCTGCCTACTCGGCCGCCCAGCTTGCCTTTGTGGCGCTGGTGTCGCTGGTGCTCTATGTCGCGTTCGTGTTCGTGCAGACCGTGCGCCACCGCGACTATTTCATCGACGAGGAGCACGAGCGGCTGGTCGCCATCGCACGCGCCGCGCAGAGCGGCGAGGCGCCGCTCGAGCGCGTGGCTGCCAAGCCGGGTCGCGCGCCGATGGCACTCACCCTCCTGGTGCTGCTTGCTGCGCTCGGTGCGGTGGTGCTGCTCGCCAAGGCGCTTGCGCCCGGGATCTCGGCGGCGGCCCGCTCGATCGGCGCACCGACGGCGGCAGCCGGCGTGTTCATCGCCGTGATCGTGCTCCTGCCCGAGAGTCTCGCGGCGTGGCGTGCCGCCCGCGCCAATCGCATGCAGACCAGCATGAATCTCGCCATAGGCTCGGCACTCGCCTCGATCGGTCTCACCATCCCGGTGGTGGCCGTGCTGTCGCTGTGGATGGGCTGGACGCTCGAACTCGGCCTCGGCGAGCGCGAGACCGTGCTGCTTGCGCTGTCGCTGCTAGTCTCGTCGCTGACGGTGGCCAAGGGGCGCACGATGGTGCTGCACGGGGTGGTGCACCTGGTGATCTTCGCCGTGTATCTGTTCACCACGATCGTGCCCTGAGCCGTGCGTGGCCTGGGCCGATCCGGACCTGTGGTCCGCGCTCAGTCCTCGCGCAGTTTCGCGGGCAGATGCGGCGCAAACATCGTGAGCAGCGCCTCGTAGACCTTAGGTGTCGCGGCGACCACGTTGCCGCCCTGCTTGAAGTCGCCGCCGGACAGTGTGCCCACGCGGCCACCCGCCTCCTCCACGAGCAGCGAACCGGCGGCGGTGTCCCAGGGACCCAGACCGATCTCGAAGAATCCGTCGGTGCGGCCGGCGGCCACATAGGCGAGGTCGAGCGCGGCGGAGCCCGGGCGCCGTACCCCGGCGGTATGCAGCATCACGTCCTTGAGCATCGCGAGGTAGGTGTCGAGGTATTCGGTGTTTGCGCGGTACGGGAAGCCCGTGCCGATGAGCGCGCCCTCGAGTGTGCGCTGCGCGCTCACGCGGATGCGCCGGTTCTCGAGGTGCGCGCCATCGCCGCGCGAGGCGGTGAAGATCTCCTGACGCATCGGGTCGTACACGACACCATGCTCGATGCGGCCGCGGACCCGTGCACCGATCGACACGCAGAAATGCGGCAAGCCGTGGATGAAGT
>JBILMF010000030.1:0-23250 GCA_044375655.1 Steroidobacteraceae bacterium
CGCGGCCGCGGCATTCTTGAGGGGGGGGCGGGACGTGTCGCAGAAAACGGTCGACCGCGGACAGGAGTACGTCCGCGTCGAGGGTGTCACCAAGCGCTTCGGCGATTTCGTTGCGGTGGACGGCGTCTCCCTGAGCATCTTCAAGGGCGAGATCTTCTGCCTGCTCGGCGGCTCTGGATGCGGCAAGACCACGCTGCTGCGCATGCTGGCCGGTTTCGAGTCGCCTACCTCCGGCCGCATCCTCATCGACGGCCAGGACATGGCGGGAATCCCGCCCTACGAGCGGCCCGTCAACATGATGTTTCAGTCCTACGCGCTGTTCCCGCACATGACCGTTGCGAAGAACGTCGCCTTCGGGCTGGAGCAGGAAGGGCTGGGCAGTGCCGAGATCGAGCGGCGGGTCGGCGAGATGCTCGACATCGTCAAGTTGGGCGAATTCGCGCGGCGCAAACCGCACCAGCTGTCAGGCGGCCAGCGGCAACGCGTCGCACTGGCGCGGGCGCTCGTGAAACGGCCGAAGCTGCTGCTGCTCGACGAGCCGCTTGGCGCGCTCGACAGGAAACTGCGCGAGCATACGCAATTCGAACTCATCAACCTGCAGGAGCAGCTCGGCGTCACCTTCGTCGTGGTCACCCACGACCAGGAGGAGGCGATGACGCTCGCGTCGCGCATCGGCGTGATGAACAAGGGCCAGATCGTGCAGGTTGGGACGCCCACCGACATCTACGAGTTCCCGAGCTCGCGCTTCGTCGCCGACTTCATCGGTTCGGTCAACATGTTCGAGGGTCAGCTGATCGAGGACGAACCGGGGCATGTACGCATCCGTTGTCCGGAGCTCGAGGCCACCGTCTTCGTCAACCACGGCATCAGCGCGGCCCCGGAGGCGAAGGTGGCAGTGGCAATCCGGCCGGAGAAGATCGAGATCGGGCGTGCGGAGCCGGCAGCAACCGAGAACCGTGCGCGCGGCACCGTCAAGGAGATCGCCTACATGGGCGACATGTCCGTGTATCTGGTGCGGCTCGAGTCCGGGCGCCTCGTGCGTGTGACGATTCCCAACAGCGAGCGGCACGCGGACGAGCGCATCGTCTGGGACGAGGTGGTCTACCTCACCTGGCAGCCCTCCAGCCCCGTGGTGCTGACGGTCTGATGCGGTGAGCGCTCTCGACAAACTGCAGTCCGCTCTGGGCCGCCGCCTCGTCATCGGTGTGCCTTGGTTCTGGCTGCTGCTCTTCTTCGCCGTCCCCTTTCTGATCGTCTTCAAGATTTCGTTCTCCTGGATGCAGCCGATGCAGCCGGGATATGCGCCGCTGTTCTCCTGGGTCGAGGAGACCCAGCGCTTCGTCGCCACGCTCAATCTGTCGAACTACGAGGTGCTGTTCACCGACCCGCTGTACCTGAACACCTTCCTGTATTCGATCAAGGTTGCGGCGATATCCACCTTCTTCTGTCTGCTGCTGGGCTACCCGATGGCTTATGCCATCGCGCGCTGCCCGCCGACCACCCGCAACCTGTTCCTCATGCTCATCATCCTGCCGTTCTGGACCTCGTTCCTGCTGCGGGTGTACGCCTGGATCGGGCTGCTGAAGACCAACGGCGTGATCAACAACACTCTGCTTGCGCTCGGCGTGATCGACGAGCCGCTGACGCTGCTCTACACGGACTTCGCGGTCTACGTCGGAATCGTCTACTCCTACCTGCCGTTCATGATCCTGCCGCTGTTCGCCAACCTCGAGAAGCACGACTTCACGCTGCTCGAGGCGGCCGCCGATCTCGGTGCCTCTCCGGTCAAGGCCTTCTTCCGGGTGACGTTGCCGCTATCCACGCCGGGAATCATCGCCGGCTGCATGCTGGTGTTCATCCCGGCGGTGGGCGAGTTCGTCATCCCGTCGCTGCTCGGGCGCACCGACCAGCTGATGATCGGCACGGTCCTCTCGGCGCAATTCTTCGGTGCCCGCAACTGGCCGGTGGCGAGCGCCGTCGCCATCGCGCTGCTGCTGATGCTGCTGATTCCGATCCTGCTGTTCCAGCGCTACCAGCGGCGCGAACTCGAGGCCGCAAGGCGATGAGCGCGCGACGATGAACAACCGGAGCTGGTTCCGCAACGGCATGCTCGGCCTCGGGCTTGCCTTCCTCTACGTACCCATCCTCTCGATGATGGTGTTCTCATTCAACAACTCGCGGCTGGTCACCGTGTGGGACTCGGTGAACTCGCCGACGCTGCGTTGGTACGTGAGGCTGTTCGAGAACGAGCAGCTGCTCGGGGCCGCCTGGATCAGCGTGCAGATAGCAGCCATGACCGCCACCGGTGCGGTCATCCTCGGAACGCTTGCGGGGCTGGTGCTGACGCGCTTCGGTCCCTTCCGCGGCCGTGCGTTCCTCTCGGCGATGACCACGGCGCCGCTGGTCATGCCGGAGGTCATCATGGGTATTGCCATGCTGCTGCTGTTCGTATCGCTCGAACAGTTGATCGGCTGGCCCGAAGGCCGCGGGATCCTCACCATCACCATCGCGCATATCACCTTCGCGATGGCCTATGTGACGGTGGTGGTGCAGTCGCGGCTGGCCGGCTTCGACGACGCGCTGGAGGAGGCAGCCCTCGATCTTGGCGCGCGTCCGGCGACGGTCTTCTTTCGCATCACGCTGCCGCTCATCATGCCGGCGCTGGTGTCTGGGTGGCTGCTGGCCTTCACACTCTCGTGGGACGACGTCGTCATCTCGCAGTTCGTCGCCGGACCCGGATCCTCGACGCTGCCGATGGAGATTTTCTCGCGCGTGCGGCGCGGGGTCAGTCCGGACATCAACGCGCTCGCCACGATCATGGTGCTGATCGTCGCTACCGGGGTAGTGCTCTCGACGCTCTACATGAAGCGCGAGGAGCGGCGCCGCCAGCGCGAGGAGCAGATGGCGCGTCGTGATGGCAACTGAGGACACATGAAGGACGAGACCCGGGTCAACCACCCGCCCGACGTGGAGCTGCCGCCCGAAGACCGCCCCCTCAATCTGCCGATCTTCCAGAACGTCAAGTGGGAAAGCACGACGGTCGAGGAGGGGCTGCGGGCGCTGCGCGGCGAGAGGGCCGGGTTCTTCTACTCCCGGGTCGGCAATCCGACGGTGCGGCAGCTGGAGTTGCTGCTCGCACAGCTGCAGGGGCGTGCGGACTGCATGGCGAGCGCGTCCGGCGTCAATGCCGTGGCGCAGACGCTGCTCGCGCTCACCCGGGCGGGTGACCACATCGTGTTCTTCATCGAGGGCTACGGACCGACGCGGCAAATCATCCGCAAGCTGCTGGCGCGCTACGGCGTGACCCACTCCATGCTGTCCATCGACGATCTCGACGGTCTGGAGCGCGATTTGAAGTCGCGGCCCACGCGGCTCGTCTTCTTCGAGAGTCCTACGAACCCCGTCAACAAAATCGCCGACATCGGAGCCATCACGGGGCTTGCGCGTACCCACGGTGCCCTCAGCGTGCTCGACAACACCGCCGCCGGCTTCCATCAGCATGGCGGATTCGCGGTGGACCTCTACATCCATAGCCTTACGAAGTTCGCGACCGGTGCGGGTGACGTGATGGGCGGGGCGGTGATCGGCGACTCCGGGGCGCTAGAGCCGCTGCGCGAGGACTTCCGGCTGCTCGGAGCGCAGCTCGACGCGTTGTCGGCCTCGCTGATGGTGCGCGGCATGAAGACCTATTTCCTGCGCTACCGGGAGCAGTCGGCCAGGGCGCTCGCCATCGCGCGCTTCCTCGAGCAGCACCCCGGTTGTTCCCGGGTGCGCTACCCGGGCCTCGAGTCGCACCCGCAGGCGGAACTTGCGCGGCGGCAGATGCGCGACTTCGGCACGGTCATCTGTTTTGATCTCGACGCCGGCCATGAGGCCGGTCGGCGGTTTGCGGAGTCGCTGCGGCTCTTCGCGCGCACGGCGAGCTTCGGCTCGACCGAGTCGCTGGTGGTGGCGCCGCAGATGATGCAGCCACGGGAGTTCACGGCCGAGCAGCGCCTCGCCTCCGGGATCGGCCCGGGCACGATCCGCCTGTCGATCGGTCTTGAGGACCCCGATGACCTGCAGAGGGATCTTGCCCAGGCACTCGCCTGCGCAGCGGGCTGAGCGCGTTCAGCTGGCGTCGAATTCCTCGCGCCAGGTGGCGAGTGCCGCGCGGTTGTCGAGATCCCAGGGGTGGAACCCCGGCCGGTACCAGGCGATGTAACTGCGCCAGCCGCGGCGAAACAGCCCGGGCTCTCGCCAAAGAAAGCGACGTACCGCCCGCCGTGCCTCGTCGCGGCCGAAGCCGTCCGCCTGCAGCAGGTGCGCTGCGTGGCTTGCGATGTTGCGGGTGAAGTGCCAGGTGATGTAGGCCATCGCCCAGCACCGCAGCAGGTAGCGCTTGACCGGGGACCAGTGGCGCGTTGCCGCGAGGAAGACGTCGAAGGCTACAGCCTTGTGCTCCGTTTCCTCGAGCGCGTGCCAGCGCCACAGCCGCGCGATCTGCGGGTCGGCGGCAGCGAACAGGCCACGGTGTTGCATGTGCATGTCCGCCATCATCGAGGTGAAATGCTCGAGCGCGACGGTGGAAAGCAGCATCGCGTACGGACCCCGAGAGCGAGTGAAGGCGATGCGCTCGCGCACGCAGGCGAGCACGTCGGCGACCGGGTAGCGGACGGGATCGATATGCGCATTGAGGGCGTGGTGTTCGCGCGAGTGCAGGGCCTCCTGGGCGAGGAACTGGCGCACATCTTCGGCGTGTTTTCCCGACACCTCGCCGCGGAAGTGGCGGACAGCGTCCATGAACAGCTTCTCGCCGTCGGGGAAGGTCAGCGACAGCGCGTTGAGCACCGCCGTGCCCACCGGGTCGCCGCCGAACCAGTGCCCGCTGCCGACGCCCGACACCTCGAAGCGGATGTCGCGCGGCCTGACGATGACATCATCGGGAGTGCTGCGGCCCACGCCTGATCGTAGCGCAGGACGCCCGCGGTCTGCACGCGGCGCGGCGCGGCGCTGCCGATGAGGATCAGCCGAGCGAGCTGACCGCCCGACGCGGCCGATAGGGGAGCACCTCGAGGATGGCGCCCTCGCGCACCCGTTTCTGAATGCCTCGCCAGAAGGCGGCATCCAGCAGGTCGCCGTGGGTGCGGCGGAAGAGTTCGCGCTGGGCGTCGGTGAACGACAGGAAGTTCAGGAAGGTTTCGGGGAAGACGTCGTTTTCAGCGACGTAAAACCACGACTCGCCGCGCATCTCGTCCTCGTCGTTGTCGGCTTCCGGCATGTCCCGGAAACGGCAGTCCGTCACCTGGCAGAGTTCGTCGTAGTCGTAAAAGATGACCCGCCCGTGGCGGGTGACGCCGAAGTTCTTGAGCAAGAGATCACCCGCGAAAATGTTGGAGAGCGCGAGATCGCGGATCGCCTGGCCGTAGTCGACCACGGCCTTGTCGGCGGCTGCCGGCGCCGCATCGCGCAGGTACAGGTTGAGCGGCACCATGCGCCGCTCGATGTACATGTGGTCGAAGACCAGATCGTCGCCGTCGACGTGTACCGTCTCCGCAGTCTCGGCCAGCAACTCCTCGACGAGCTCCGGGGTGAAGCGTGACCGCGGCAGCCGCACCCGCTTGAACTCCTGGGCGTCGACCAGACGACCGGCACGGTCATGCCGGAACACGAACTTGTATTTGTCCAGCACATCCTGGCGCAGCACGGTCTTGACGGGCGGAAAGCGGTCGCGGATGAGCTTGAACACCACGTCGAGGGAAGGCAGCGTGAAGCAGACCATGACCAGACCGCGCTCCCCGGGTGCATGCGCGAACAGATCGGTCGACTGCTGCAGGTGCCGCACGATCTCGAGGTAGCGTTCCGCCTTGCCCTGCCGGGCGCGACCGAGCACGGTGAACAGCTCTGACAGCGGCTTGCGGGGCAGCAGCTGGCGCAGGAAGACCACAGCCTCCACTACGCGCTCGAGATCGGCGTGGAAGTAGGAACGCGTGAAGCCGAAGACGATGCTCAGCTCATCCTCATCCAGCATCACGGTGTCGACGAACAGACCGCGCTCCGTATTCTGCAGCGCGAGCAGCAGCGGCAGTCTGGCACCGGCGGCGACTACCTGACCTACCACGTAGGCGCGGGTGCTCTGAAAGAACAGCGGGCGCAGGATTTCGACGTGGTGCAGAACCGCATCGACGTCGATGCCCGCAGGCAGCGCGCTGCGGAGGCGGCGGGTGATTTCCAGAGCGACGTTGTGCACGCTCTTGTCAAAGGCGATCCAGGGCGCCCGCAGCTTCACGTCGCCGAGCAGATCCTCGACCACGAGTTCGACGCTGCCGCGGTTGATGTAGACGTGGGTCTCCGGCGCTTCGCCGGCTCCCTCGAGAGGGTCGAGGTCGCCGCCGACGAACTCCAGCTCCGGATCGACGCCGACCGTGCCGAACACGCGGCGCGACACCGAGCTGAAGAAAGTGCGCGCGAAGGCCGCGTCGGGAAGCCCCGAGGTACGACCATGGAAGCGCTGCCGCATCTGCGACCACAGGGCGCGGTCGAGTGCGAATTCACCGAGGCCCGCGCGCATGGCGGCAACGGTACGGTTCACCCAGTTGTCGTAGAGTTCGATGCGCTCGACGGCATCCTGCTGGCTGCCATGCCAGTCCCGGGCGTCGAAGCGCTGGGGCGCCCGCCGGGTGATGGCGCGGAACTCGCCGTTGTAGGCGGCGAACGCCTCGGCGATCCGCCGGGCCCCGAGGTCGGCCTGTGGCCCGGCGGTCGCCGTCATGGGCTCAAAGATTGGCGATCAGCGCGTCGGCGAATTCGCTGCACTTGACCTCTTTCGCGCCGTCCATGAGGCGCGCGAAATCGTAGGTCACGGTCTTCTGGCCGATGGTGCGGTCCATCGCGGTGATGATCGCGTCCGCCGCCTCGGTCCAGCCCATGTAGCGCAGCATCATTTCGCCCGAGAGCAGCACCGAGCCGGGATTGACCTTGTCGAGGTTGGCGTACTTCGGCGCGGTGCCGTGGGTGGCTTCGAACACGGCATGTCCCGTGACGTAGTTGATGTTCGCACCCGGCGCGATGCCGATACCTCCGACCTGCGCGGCCAGCGCGTCGGAGAGGTAGTCGCCGTTGAGGTTGCAGGTGGCGAGCACGTCAAACTCGTCCGGTCGCGTCAGCACCTGCTGCAGGGTGATGTCGGCGATGGCGTCCTTGATGATGACCTTGCCGGCCTTCCGGGCCGCGTCCATCTCGGCGTTGGCCGCTTTCTCGCCCTGCTCGGCCTTGGTCCGCTCCCACTGCTCCCAGCCGTAGGTCTGCTCCGGGAACTCACGCTCGGCGAGGGCATAGGACCAGTTGCGGAACGCGCCTTCGGTGAACTTCTGGATGTTGCCCTTGTGGACGATGGTCACGCTCTTGCGCTTGTTGATGATCGCGTACTCGACCGCTGCACGGAACAAACGCTCCGTACCCTCGAGCGACACTGGCTTGATGCCGATGCCCGAGGTCTCCGGGAAGCGGATCTTGGCGTAGGCCTTGGGGAAGTTGGCCTTGAACAGTTCCTTGAACTTGCGGTTCTCCTCGGAGCCGAGTTCGAACTCGATGCCGGCGTAGATGTCCTCCGTGTTCTCGCGGAAGATCACCATGTCGACCTTCTCGGGTGCCTTGACGGGTGAGGGCACGCCCTTGAACCAGCGTACGGGACGCAGGCAGACGTAGAGATCGAGCAGCTGGCGCAGCGCCACGTTGAGGGAGCGAATGCCGCCGCCCACCGGCGTGGTGAGCGGACCCTTGATGGACACCAGGAACTCGCGGCAGGCGGCAACGGTTTCGTCGGGCAGCCAGGTGTTGAACAGCTTGTTCGACTTCTCGCCGGCGTAGACCTCCATCCAGTGGATGCGTCGCTGGCCGCCGTAGGCCTTGGCAACCGCCGCGTCGATGACGCGGACGCTGGCACGCCAGATGTCCGGCCCCGTGCCATCGCCCTCGATGTAGGGGATGATCGGGTTGGCGGGGACGGCGAGTTTTCCGTCCTTGATGGTGATCTTCGCGCCCCCGGCGGGAGGCGTCAGGGTGACTTTTGCAGCCGTCGTCATGTGGTGTGAACTCCTTGCTGAGACGCCCGGCGATTCTTCGAAAACCCCCGCCGCAGCGTTCGCGAATTCTACCACGCGGGCTCCTTCGGCCCCGGGCGGGAGCCTGACAACCGACCGGCATTGGGGCTGCGCCCGGCGCGCGGACAGGTTCTACAATGGGTGGCATGAGCGATGCGCTTGCCTCCACCCCCGCTGCCGACGGCTTTCGCATGCCCGGCGAGTTCGAGCCGCACCGCGGTTGCTGGATGCTCTGGCCGACGCGGCCGGACAACTGGCGCGAGGGCGCGCTGCCGGCGCAGCGGGCATTTGCAGCCGTGGCCCACGCGATCGCGCGCTTCGAGCCGGTGACGGTGGGCGTGGAGCCGGCGCAGTTCGCGGCCGCTCGCCGGGCGCTCGAGCCGCGCATCCGGGTGCTGCGACTGGACAGCAATGACGCCTGGATGCGCGACGTCGGCCCGACCTGCGTGGTGGATGGTCGCGGCGCCGTGCGCGGCGTCGACTGGCACTTCAACGCCTGGGGCGGCCTCGACGGCGGACTCTATTTTCCATGGGACCGCGACGAACTGGTGGCGCGCCGGGTGCTCGCCGTCGAGGGTCTCGCGCGTTATCGCGCGCCGATCGTCTGCGAGGGCGGAGCGCTGCACAGCGACGGCGAGGGGACGCTGCTGGTCACCGAAGAATGTCTGCTCAACCGCAATCGCAACCCGCAGCTCGGGAGGCGCCAGATCGAGACGCTGCTGCGTGCCTACACTGGAAGTGAGCGGATCGTGTGGCTGGGACGCGGCGTGTTCAACGACGAGACCGATGGCCATATCGACAATCTCGCCTGTTTCGTGGCGCCGGCCGAGGTTGCGCTGCTGTGGTGCGACGATCCCCGCGATCCGCAGTATGCGATCTCGCAGGATGCGTGGACTCGATTGCACGACGCGCGTGACGCAAGAGGTCGGCGCTTCACGGTGCACCGCATCCCCATGCCGGGACCGCTGCGCATGAGCGCGGTCGAGGCGGCGGGGCTGGCGCCGCGCGCGGGGACCAAGCCGCGCCGCGCCGGCGAGCGTCTGGCCGCCAGTTACGTGAACTTCTACATCGCCAACGGCGGCGTGGTCGTGCCGCTGCTCGACCCGCTACGCGACACGCAGGCGCTCGACATCATTGCCGGGCTGTTCCCCGGACGTCGCGTGGTTGGCGTGCCGGCGCGGGAAATCCTTCTCGGCGGCGGCAACATCCATTGCATCACGCAGCAGATCCCGCGCGGCGCTCAGCGGGAGCGCCAGTCGAAGCCGAGCCAGCCGGTGCGCCGTCGGGCAGGGAAATAGCGCCAGTCGCCCTGCGCGAAGTCCGCCCGATCTGCGTGCAGACGGTCGGCGAGGTTGTCCACCTCAAGTGTCAGTGCGAGCCGTCCGTTCGTCTGCCAGCGGCCACGCAGTGCCAGGGTGGTCTGCGAGGGATGCCGACGCTCGTTGGCCGCATCGGCGAAGTGGCTGCCCGCGTATCGCGCCTCGAGTTCCAGCGCCACCGCGGTCTGCAGCCGCCAGGCGAGCGACAGCCGGTGCAGCGCGCGCGGAGCCGTGTCGATGTCGCGCCCGGCGATGATGGTCTCGCCGCCCTCGATAACGCGCGAGAAGTCGTAGCGGTGCCGTGCCAGGCTGCCGCCGGCCGACACTTCCCACAGGCCGCCGTCCCTGTCCCGCGCCGCGGGCAGGGCCCAGACCAACTCGTACTCGAAACCCTCGTGGCGGGTACGGCCGCCGGTCAGGCTGAAGCCGTTGGCGTCGCGCAGAATCACGTCGCTCTTGCGGGCACGATAGAGGGCGAGACTGCCTCGCAGGGGCGTCTCGAGACCGAACCGCCAGCCGATCTCGGCGCTGCGCAGGGTCTCGGCGCGCAGACCCGTCGGGCTCTGGTTGCGCTGCAACCGGTAGAGCTCGGTGATCTCCGGGGGACGAAAACCCTCCGCCAGTACGGCGTAGAGGCGATCGCCGTTGCCGAGGCGGCGCACGAGTTCGAAGCGGGGCGTGAGGTGCGAGTAGTCGTCGCGCCGGTCGGCTGGCCGGTTGTACAGGCAGCCACCGGGACAGAGACTGCCATCTTCCGCCGTGTTGCCGTCGCGCATACGGTTGTCGTACTCGTAGGCGACCTGATCGGCACGCAGCGACAGCCGCCATGACCAAGCATCGCGCCGCCGCTCAAGTGCGGCGCTGGCACCGAACGCGGCGACATTCACCGCGTAGTCGTAATGCCGGCCGGACGGACGGATCGCGCGTGCCGCGGCGCTGCCCTCGAGCGTTGCTCCCGTCTGCGACTGCTGCAGCGAGGTGTCCGCCCACTCTGCATCGATGCCGAGCCTCCACACCAGACTCTCCGCGGACAGCGGTCGGCTGCGCGCAAGGGCGAGGGCGACGCTGTGCTGGCCGTTGCGCTCGAGAGGTTTGCCAAGCAGGAAGTGCTGCAGGAAGGTCATCGAAGAATTGCGCACGATGCCGCGGATCTCGTCGTCGCAGTCGGGGCAGGAGTTGCGCGTCCACGCTGCCGACAGGCGCTGGCTGCTTGCGTCGCGGAAGGCCTCGGGGTTGGGGTTGCTGCGGCGCAGCAGCGGATCGCGGTAACTGTCGAACCCGCGGATGAAGCCCGCGGTGTCCTGATCGAGCTGCGTCGCGGCGAACCGCCAGCGCAGCTGGCCGCCGCGCAGCGGTCGATCATGCAACAAGTTGAGCTTGTACTCGGCAACTGCGGAGTCGTCGCGGAACCCGTCGTCGCGGCGCAGCAGTGCCTGCGCCCCGAGCCCTTCGCCGCCGGCGGCAACGGTGAGTGCGGCGAAGCCGTCGTCGCCACCCGTGAGCCCGACCCGCCAGCCGGCGAGATCGACGACCGCGGGCGTCAGCACGTTGATCACGCCATGCACCGCGTTGGCGCCGTACACCCCGCCCCCGGGTCCGCGCATCACCTCGATTGCCGCTGCCTGCGAGGTATTGCTCTCGAACAGTTCGTTGATGTTGCAGAAGCCGGTCGGACGCAGCGTGAAGCCGTCCTCGAGCAGCAGAAAGGCACCACAGGCCCCTGCGCCCGTGAGCACCGGTGAGCGTATGGCGAGCAGGCTCTCCTGCCCGCTGCCGCGCTGCTGCAGGACGCCCGGGACTCGGTTCAGCGCATCTGCCGCATGCGTGATCTCCAGGCGACCGGTCACCCCCGGTGCGAGGCGCGTGATGCTGGCGGCCACCTCGGCAAGGCGTTCCTCGCGGCGCCTGGCGGTGACCACCACCTCCTCGAGGGGCGGCGCCGTTGGTTGGGCCGCCGCCGCGAGCAGGGCAACGGCGGCTGGATAGAGCATGCCGGCATTATCGCTTGCTATCCTCTCGCCCGTGCGTTTGCTCCGGCTACTGCTGCTCCTGATGCTGACCCTCGCCAGCGGCGCGGCGTTGGCCGCCGAGCGGCCGCGCGTCGGTGTGGTGCTGTCGGGCGGCGGTGCCCGCGGTGCCGCCCATATCGGCGTCCTGAAGGTGCTCGAGGCCGAGCGCATCCCGATCGATGCCATCGCCGGCACCAGTATGGGAGCGCTGGTCGGTGGTCTTTACGCGAGCGGCATGTCGGCGGGCGAGATCGCCGAGCTGATGGGCTCGACCGAATGGCGACAGGCATTCCGCGAGCCGGGTCCCAGGGATCGGCTGAGTTTCCGCCGCAAGACCGAAGACCAGAATTTCCTCGTCAACCTGCCGCTCGGACTCAAGAGTGGCAGTTTCCGTCTGCCCCAAGGGCTAGTCTCCGGCCAGCGGCTCTCGCAGATGCTGCGGCGGGTCACCCTGCCGGTGGCCCGCACCGATGACTTCGACCTGTTGCCGACGCGCTTCCGTGCCATGGCCACCGACCTCGAGACGGGCGAGCCGGTCGAACTCGCCCGCGGCGATCTGGCGGCGGCGATGCGGGCGAGCCTCGCTGCGCCCGGAGTGTTCGCGCCGGTGGAAATCGATGGTCGACTGCTGGTGGATGGCGGACTCGCCAACAACCTGCCAGTCGATGCCGCACGCAGCATGGGCGTCGATGTCCTCATCGTGGTCGATGTCGGCTTCCCGCTACGCAAGCGCGACAGCCTCGACTCGGTGGCCACCATTTCCAACCAGATGCTGTCCATCCTGATCCGTCGTGGCAGCGAGGCGCAGCTGCGCACCCTGCAACCGACGGACGTGCTGCTCTCGCCGCAGCTTGGGGAAGCCTCGAGCTTCGACTTCGAGATCGTGCCGCGGGCCATGCAGCTCGGGGAGGCTGCGGCACGCGAGGCGGCCGAGCGGCTCGCCGCACTGCGGCTGCCGGAGGCGGACTACGTGCAATACGTGGCCGCCCGGGCGGCGGCGCGTGGGGCGGCGCCTCAGGTGGAGGAGATCCGCGTCGCCGCAGACTCCACACGCTACGAGCGACTGCTGCGCGCGGGCATCACCGATGCTGGCAGCGCCGAGGGCCTCGATGCCGGACTCAGCACCCTGTTCGGCCGCGGCAATTTCGAGAGCGTCGACTACCGGCTGCGTGCAGCCGAGCGCGGCGACGTCCTCGAACTGCGGGCGAAGCGCAACTCATGGGGTCCGAACTACGTGCGTTTCGGGCTCAACCTGGAGGACGACTTCAGCGGCAATTCCAGCTACAACGCCGCCGCACGCTTCGTCCTCGCCGACATCGGGCCGCTGGCCGCCGAGTGGGTATGGGACCTGCAGATCGGCTCCGATCCCAAGATCGCCACCGAGGCGTACATTCCGTTCGGCAGCGACGCGCGCTGGTTCCTGCGCCCGGAGGCCCGCTTCGAGCTGCGCAATGTCCCGTTGCTCGATGCCGGAGAGCGGCGCGGTGAGTACCGCCTGCGCACCACCGAGTACGGCCTCGACGTCGGCCACGAGTTCGACAACTGGGGCGAACTGCGCACCGGCGTGCGCCGCGTCACCGGCCGCTCGCGACTGCGGATCGGTGATCCCGCACTGCCGGCCGCGGAGGACTTCGACGTCCGCGAGTACTACGGCCGCTTCTCCTACGACGTGCTCGACAACCGCAATTTCCCCCGACGGGGCCAGTCCTTCACCGCCGAATGGCGTGCGGAGTCGCCGTCGCTCGGCTCCGCCCAGCGCGCGGATCTCGTGGCTTTCGACTGGCTGCTCGCTCGCTCGCGAGGACGCAACACGGGCGTGCTGTGGACGTCATTCGGCACGCAGGTCGGCGCCGATTCGGCCAGTATCCGGTCGCTGTTTCCGCTCGGCGGCTTCCTGAACCTCTCAGGTATCGCGCCCGACTCGATCAGCGGCCGGCACTACGCGATCACCCGGCTGATGTACTACCGACAGATCGGCCGCGGCGGTGAGGGCTTCCTCAACGTGCCCGCGTATGTTGGCCTGTCCCTGGAGGCGGGCAATGTCTGGGAGGAGCGCAAGCAGATGGGCTTCGACTCCGCGCTCAAGCAGGGCAGCGTGTTCTTCGGCTTCGACACCCTGCTCGGTCCGGTGTACCTCGGCTCCGGATTCGGCGAAGGCGGCGACGCCGCGTTCTATCTGTTCCTCGGGCGCACGTTCTAGACCGCGGCGCCCCGCGCCAACTGGGTGATTTTCTCGTAAACCAGTGCCGGCCGGTCGCCCGGCCGGGAATACTCATGCTTGCGGCTCATCTCGGCGAGCGCCGCGTCGCGCTGTTCGGCGGTTTCGAACCAGTGCGTGCGGCTCCAGTCGGCGCCGAGCAGCTTGCGGAAGGGGTCGCCGGGACGCAGCGACACGCGCACCCCGTGGAGTTTCGGTGCGACCGCATCGGGGCGGCGCAGATTGTGGGCATGGCAGGCTGTCATGGGCGCAAAGGGTACGGCAGCCGCGCGAGTGGGCGCAACGCGGCCGCTTGAAGCGCCGCGGCGCCCCCCGCAGAATCGCCGCCATGCAACTGCTCCGCCGCAAGACCGATCTCGTCAGCGCCGCCGAGGCTCTGCCCGGCCGCAACCAGCCGCTTGCCGTCCCGGAACGGCATTTCGTCAACGGAGCGCTGCTCAAGCCGCCGTTCCCGACGGGCAGCGTCGAGGCGCAGTTCGGCATGGGCTGTTTTTGGGGCGCCGAACGGCTGTTCTGGAAGATTCCCGGCGTGCTGTCGACCGCGGTGGGCTACGCCGGCGGGCACACGCCGAACCCGACCTACGAGGAGGTCTGCAGCGGCCGTACGGGCCACACCGAGGTCGTCAGGGTCGTCTTCGATCCGCAGCGTGTGTCCTACGTGGAACTGCTGCGGGCCTTCTGGGAGCGCCACGACCCCACGCAGGGCATGCGGCAGGGCAACGACGTCGGCACCCAGTACCGTTCGGCGATCTACTGCGCGGATGCAGCGCAGCTCTCGACAGCCGAGGCGAGCCGCGAGCGCTACCAGGCGAGTCTGGCGGCGCGCGGTTTCGGCGCCATCACCACCGAGATCCGCCCGGCTCCCGAATTCTTTTACGCCGAGGACTACCACCAGCAGTATCTCGCCAAGAACCCGGACGGGTACTGCGGGCTTGGTGGCACCGGGGTGAGTTGCGTCGCCTGAGTCTCGCGCCCGGGACGGATACCGTCGGCTTCACGTAGAGTGCGCGGGCCATGATCGCCGACCCGCTAGCCCAAGTTCTGCTGTTGCTCGCTGCCGCCGTGCTGGTGGTGGCGGTGGCGCGGCGTGCCGGTCTGCCCGCGATACTCGGGTATCTTCTGGTCGGCACCATCTTCGGTCCCTACGCGCTGGGAGTCATGGAGGAGTCATCGACCACGCGCCTGCTGGCCGAGCTCGGTGTCGTTTTCCTGCTGTTCACGCTCGGACTCGAGTTTTCCTGGCCCCGGATGGTGGCGATGCGCCGCGAGGTGTTCGGCGTGGGCAGCGGCCAGATGGTGCTTACCGCCGGTGCCGGCTCGCTGATCTTCTTTGCGCTCGGCGTGTCGCCGCTGGCGGCCATCGCGCTTGGCGGTGCGATCGCCGTGAGTTCGACGGCGATCATCGTGCAGCAGCTTACCGAGCAGTCCGAGATCAACCGTACCCACGGCCGCGTGTCCTTCAGCGTGCTGCTGTTCCAGGATCTCGCGTTCGTGCCTTTTCTGGTGCTTGCCGGCGCGCTGGCTGCCGGCAACCTCGACTTCTCGCTGCCGCGCATCGGTACTGCGGTGGCTCTGGGCACCGTCGCCGTCGGCCTCGTCCTCGTGCTCGGCCGCTACGCTCTGCGACCGTTGCTGCACGAGATCGCGCACAGCCGCCTGCGTGAGCTGTTCACGCTGGCGGTTCTGCTGGTGGCACTCGGTTCGGCCTGGATCTCGCACGCCGCCGGTGTGTCGATGGCGACGGGCGCGTTCCTCGCCGGCGTAATGCTTGCGGAGACGGAGTACCGCCATCAGGTGGAGGCGGTGATCCGTCCCTTTCGCGACATCCTGCTCGGCCTCTTCTTCATCTCGGTCGGCATGATGCTCGACCTCGGCGTGCTGCGGGCTGAACTGCCGTTGATCGTGCTCATCCTGCTAGTCATGACTGTGCTGAAGTTCGCGCTGATGGCGCTGGTCGCGCGCCTCTACGGACTGCCCGCCTTCAAGGCGGTGCGCACCGGTGTGGTGCTCTCGGTCGGCGGGGAGTTCGGCATCGCCATTCTCACCATCCTGATGCAGGGCGAGGTCGTCGATCCCGAGGTTAGCCAGCCGCTGCTGGTGGCGATCGTCCTCAGCATGGTCACCGCACCGTTGCTGCTGCGCCAGAATCGCCGCATCGCGCGCTGGCTGCTGCGCGAGCAGGGCCCAGCGGGATCGCCGCAGTCGACCCCCGAGGTTCGTGTCGCCGGTGAGCTCGCGCAGCGCGAGCACGTGATCCTCTGCGGCTTCGGCCGCGTCGGCCAGAACCTGGCGCGCGTGCTGGAATCCCACGGACTCGAATTCATCGCCATGGATCTCGACCCCGCACGGGTGCGGGCAGCGCGCGCCGCCGGCTTGCCGGTCATCTATGGCGATGCGTCCGATACCGACCTGCTGCGGCAGGTCGGCCTCGCCAGCGCGAGCACGGTGGTCATCACGTTCTCCGATCCGGCAATCGCCGTCGGTATCCTGCGCTCCGTGCGCGCGTTGCGGGGCGAGGTCCCGGTGCTGGTACGTACCGCCGATGATTCGCGGCTCGATGACCTGATGGCGGCCGGAGCGACTGAGGTGGTTCCCGAGACCTTCGAGGCGAGCCTGATGCTCGCCTCGCATGTCCTCCTGCTGCTCAAGCAGCCGGTATCACGGGTGGTACGCACCATCGGGCAGATACGCAACGACCGTTACGCGTCGCTGCGCGGCCTGCTGCGCGCCGGTGATGCGCTGCCCGATGACGATGCCGACCGCCTCGAAGAATTGAAGACCATCGTGCTGCCGCCCGGCGCGTGGGCCGTAGGACGCACCCTCGATGAGGTGCAGCAGCGCGGCTTCGCGGCCCGCGCCGACAGCGTGCTGCGCCACGGCATCGTCGGACGCAACCCTGACGGTGCCCTGCGGCTGCAGCAGGGAGACGAACTGGTACTCGCGGGACGCCCCGAGGACCTTGAGCACGCCGAGAAGGTGCTACTCGCCGGCTGAGGCCGTCGAGATCAGGGCTCAACCCAGTCTGGCCGCAGCCCGCAGCGCCTCGCGCAGCATTTCGACCGCGTGGCGCACTTCGTGTTCGCTGGAGATGAACGGCGGCGCAAGTGCGAGCGTCTCGCCGGTGAAGCGCGGCAGCAAGCCGCGCTGCACGGCCTGCTCGAATACGTGGAAGGCGCGCAGCGCCGGCTTGCCTGGCACCGGGACCACATCGATCGCGGCCGCAAGCCCGAGGTTGCGGACATCGGCAACCAAGGGTTCGCCGCGCAGCGAGTGCACGGCATCCTCAAGTACCGGAGCCAGCGCCGCCGCACGCGCAAACAGCCCGCTCTGCTCGAACTCGTCGAGCGTCGCGTGGGCGGCGGCGACGCCGAGTGGATGCGCGGAGTACGTGTAGCCGTGGAAGAACTCGATAACGTGCTCAGGGCCGTTCATGAAGGTGTCGTAGACCGCCGCCGAGGCGAGCACGCCGCCGAGTGGCACAGCCCCGTTGTTGACCGCCTTGGCGAAGGTGATCAGGTCGGGTCGTACGCCGAAGAAATCGGCGCCGAACGGCGTGCCGAGACGGCCGAAGCCGGTGATCACCTCGTCAAAGATCAGCAGGATGCCGTGCCGCGTGCAGATGTCACGCAGGCGCTGCAGATAACCCCGCGGCGGTACGATCACGCCGGTTGAACCCTGCATGGGTTCGACGATGACCGCGGCGATGTTGCTGGCGTCGTGCAGTGCCACGATACGCTCGAGTTCGTCGGCAAGATGCGCGCCCCATTCGGGCTGGCCGCGCGAGTACCCCATGTGTGCGGGGTCGAAGGTGTGGGGCAGGTGGTCCACTCCCGGGATCATCAGCGGCGCGAACATCTTGCGGTTGGTCGGGATGCCGCCGACCGAGATGCCGCCCATGCCGACGCCGTGGTACGCCCGCTCGCGCCCGATGATGCGCGTACGCGAGGCCTCGCCCCGGGCCCGATGGTAGGCCACGGCGATCTTGAGTGCGGTGTCTACGGCCTCCGAGCCGGAGTTGACGAAGAACACCTTGTCGCCCGGGCGACCGGCGAGTGCCGCGATGCGTGCGGCGAGCGCAAATGCCGCCGGATGGCCCATCTGGAAACTCGGGCTGAAATCGAGTGTGGTGATCTGCCGCTGCACGGCCTCGACCACGCGACGGGGCGAGTGGCCGAGCGGGCAGCACCAAAGACCGGAAAGTCCGTCGAATACACGGCGGCCGTCGGCTAGGGTGTAGTACGCACCGTCGGCGGAGACGATCAGGCGCGGATGCGCCTTGAAGTGGCGGTTGTGGGTGAAGGGCATCCACCAGGCCTGCAGCGCGTCCTCGCCGAGGCCCGAAGCGCCAGTGGTCGCCGGGCCGCGCGCTGCCGTTGCGTCCACGGCTGCGTTCACCTGCGCAGCACCGCGGCGAGCCCGGAGGCTACGCGCTCGATGTTCGCGGGGCTGATGCCGGCGATGTTGATGCGGCCGTCAGGTGCCATGTAGATATGGTGATCGTCGCGTGCGGCTGCCACTTGTGCCGTTGACAGCGGCAGCCGCGAGAACATCCCGCGCTGCTGCCTGATCCAGCCGAAGTCGCGCTGGGTCGCCGCGCCAAGCCGTTCCGCGAGCAGCCCGCGCAGCGCGTTGATGCGGTTTGCCATGTGCTGCAGTTCGGTCGCCCAGTCGCTGCGCAGCTCCGGCTGCGACAGCACGCGATCGACGATGGCCGCCCCGTGATCGGGCGGCATCGACCACATGGTGCGGGCGAGCCGCGACAGCTGGCCGGTGACGATGGCGGCGGGCTCGCTGCCGGCGGCAAGCACGGCAAGCATGCCCGTGCGCTCGCGGTAGAGGCCGAAATTCTTTGAGCAGGAGACCGCGACCAGCATCTCGGGTACCGCGGCGGCGAGCAGGCGGATCGGCGCCGCGTCGCGCTCCAGATCTTCGCCGAGGCCGTGGTAGGCCATGTCCATGAACGGCAGGAGACGCCGCCGCGCCACCACGTCGGCGATCGCTGCCCACTGCGCCGCATCGAGGTCCTGGCCCGTCGGGTTGTGGCAGCAGGCGTGCAGCAGCACGATTTCGCCTGCGGGCAGCGCGTCGAGCGCCCCCAGCATGCGGTCGAACAGCAACCTGTTGTTACCGGCGTCGTAGTAGGGGTAGGTCTCGATTCGCAGACCTGCGCTGCCAAGCAGCGGGATGTGGTTGGCCCAAGTGGGGTCGCTGACGTGGATGGCCGAGCCCGGCCGCGCGGCTGTCAACAGCGCTGCACCGAGGCGCAGCGCGCCGCTGCCGCCGGGAGTTTGTGCGAGCGCGACGTCGGCCTTGCGTCCGCCGAGATCGGGCCCTAGGGTGAGCGCCGCGACCTGCGAGTTGAAGCCCTGGTTGCCGGTCGGCGAAACGTAGGTCTTGGTCGATTGCGCGGCGAGCACTTCCTGCTCGGCGCGCCGCACCGCGCGCATCACGGGTGTCTTGCCGACCTCATCCTTGTAGACGCCGACGCCGAGGTCGACCTTGTCCGCCGACTCGTCCTTGAGGAATGCGGCGGTGACGCCGAGGATGGGATCGGGCGGGACACTCAGAAGAGTCTCAAGCATGGCCGGGCCTGCGGGGCAGAGGAAAACCCCGCCATTATCGCAGCCTGCTTCAGCCGGCGCGACCCCCGGCCGGCGTGAAGCTCGGCAGGAAAACCTTGCGGAACACGAGGCGGATGTTCCGTCCCTGCGGCTCGAGCAAATCGGGCTGGTAGTTGATCGGTACGCGGCCCGCGGCATCGCGCACCTCGGGGTGCGAATCGAAGAGGTTGCCGACGGCGACGGTGATGCGGGCGCCGCGCAGGAACGGGTAATCACGTGCCACGGGCAGCAAGCCAAGATCCGCGAACAGGCGCAGGTTGACGGTGGTGAGAGCCGCGAAGTCGAGTTCTCCCGAGCCGACGCCCGGAGTGCGCGTGCTGATCCGGCTGCCACTGCGCCACTGCGCGACGAGTCGGCCGCCGTATCCGTCCCGATTGCCGCCGAACTGCAACTCGAGTTCGCGGCGCGGATTGCCGGCACTCTCGGCGAGCGTGTCGCCGTCGAGCAGGTCGAGGGAGGGCAGGCCCGGCGCGATCCGCAACTGGTCGGCGAGCCGCTCCGTGTAGAGCAGCGAAAACTGCAGGCTGCCGCGCCGCGCGAACGCCGTGAAGCGCTCGCCGACCTGCGCCATGCTGGCGCGTCGCGCGGCGTCGTCGGCGGGCATTGCGCCGCCGACAGGCCGGCCATTGGCGCCGGGCGCGACAGCGTCGCCGGCGGCCGCGTTGCCGCCCGGTGCGCCGGCGCTGGGGCGTGCCCCGCGGCCCGGCAGCGTCGGCGGTTCCGGCTGCGGACCCCAAGGCAAGCTAAGGTTGACGCCGAGTCGCAGTTCGTCGCGGTCGCGCGCGGCGAGATTCACCGGCCGTGCGTCGATCGAAAGCAGGCGCCCATCGGCGTCGCGCTGGAAACGCGCGGCGAAGGCCCTTTCGAGTTCGGCGGTTGCGGCCGGCAGGTCGCTGATCAGGTCGCGCGAGCGCGTGCGCACGAAGTCGGCGTTCAGGTCGAGATCGAGATCCGCCAATGGCCGCGAGCCGATACTGATCTTGAGTACTTCGCGACGGTCCGGAGCGAGCTGCGGATTGCCACCGTCTATACGCGTGATTTCGACGGTCTCGCCGCGCACGAAATCGAAGCTGCGGACGAGCGGCGTGGCGATCACCGCTGCACCGAGCTGCTGCATCGAAGGCGCTCCCTGCTCGTCGGTGTACGAGGCGAGCAGCCGGAAGCTGCGCGTCAGCGACCAGTTGAGGCCGACTCCGGAGGTGCGCAACGTGCCGACGTCGCTGAGGTGCTCCAGCGCGTGGTTGACGTTCAGGCCCAGCGCGTTGCGCCCCCGCTCGCCGCTCTCGCCGCGCCACAGCGGCACATCGAGGTTCAGCTGCAGGTCGCGCTGACTGCGGTCGAGTTCGTTGAGCAGCAGGCTGGGCCCGCGCCGCGAGCTGCCGTCGATGGCGCGCGCACCCAGCGCCGATTTCACGGTGAGGGCCAGCGGCCCGGCGGGCAGCGTCAACGGCGTGCCGCTGGCCACGAGATCCATGTCCACGGACTCGCTGCGCGAGCGGCTGCCGAGCAGATCGCCGGTGGTGCTGATACGCGCGTCGCTGCGGTCCGCGTTGAGCGTGGCCGACCAGCGCCATCCTGCCAGCGAGCCTTGGACGATGCCGCCGAAGTGGACATCGAGGGCGTCTACGGTCCGTCGCAGCGTAACGGGGCCGCCCGCACCCGGCCGCTGACCGAGCCGCGACTCGCGCCGCGTATCGTCGATCGAAAGGTTGACCGTGCCGGCCTGGCCGGTAGCGAACGGCGTCGCGTACACGAGGTTCGCGGTCGCCTGTTCGATCAGGGGCGCGAGCGTGCGCTCGGCTGCATCGACGTTGATGCGACCGTCTGCGCCGAGAACGGTGCGCTCGCTTTCGAGCAATTCCTGATCGCGTCGCGCCTTGAGGTCGACCTGCCAGCGTCCCTCACGCTGAATGCGCAGCCAGTTGCCGGCAAGATCTGCGCCCTCACGGCCGCCCGCGGTGGTGCCGCGAGCGGCCAGCTCGCCGGTGAAGGCGCGGAAGCGCGGCCGCAGCACGATATTGACCACGCGCTGGTCGGCGCGATAACCGTACTTGAGGGCGACTTCCTCGGGCAGCACGTCGGTGCGCAGGATGGCCTCGGTGGGCAAGTCGCGCACTTCGGCGAAGCTCGAGATGCGGACGCCATTCAGCAGTACCACCGGGCGGCCACCGCGCCCGCGGCTGCTGCCGAGCTGTGGCCCGAGCGCGGCCAGCAACTCGGTGACCGAACCGACGCCGAGTGCGCGGATCTCCTGCGCCGACAGCTGGAACTCCGGGGCGATGTCGCCGATCACGGCGCCGACCTCGCGACGCCCGGTCACCACCACCTCCTCGAGCTCCGGCTCATCCGCCGACACGGCCACGGGCGTCGCCTGGGCTGCCGCCGACGGGGTTACCGCTGACGCAGTTGCCGCTGACGGGGTTGCCGCGACGGTAGCATGTGTTCCGACCGCGGCGAGCGTCAGTGCACAGGCGAGGGTGGCACGGGACATGTAGGGTTCCTGCATGATCTTTGAAACGCGGATTCGACCCGATCCCGGTTGCCGCGTTCAAGAAAAGTTTCGTGAAGTTCGGCGGGCTCGCGCCGCAGTCACCACGACGGAGGTCAGCCCCGCGGCCGCGTGCGCCTGCGCCGCCACCGCCACAGGACGTACAGCAGCAAGGCTCCGAGCAGGGTGCCGGTCGCTGGCCACAGCAGTCCGGGGAGAATCACGCGGCGCAGCGCGTTGCGTGTCACCTGCTGCTGCGGATGGTAGCCCGCGGGCAGGGGCAGCACGCCTGCCTCGCGTTCGTAACGCTCGTAGGCCGCGAGCAGGCGCTGGTAATCGGCAGGCCGCGCTGCGCGCAGGTCGCGGGTCTCGCCCGGATCACGCGCGATATCGAAGAGTTGCCAGCGTCCATCGCCCACCGGCGGCAGGTTGCGCACCAGCTTCAGATCACCGGCGAACAGCGCCGCATTGCCCGCGAGTTCGTAGCCGACCGTCTCCGCGGGCGCACGTACCTCGCTTGCTGTTCCCCGCAGCACCGGCAGCAGGCTGCGGCCATCGAGCGACGGTGCGCCGGCGGGCATCGCCGCGGGATCCACACCGCCGATCTGCAGCAGCGTCGGCGCGATGTCGGTGACGTGGGCGAAGCCGCGGTGTATTCGACCTCCCGCTGCGTCTGCCGGCAGCAGCGCGGGGCCACGGACGATCAGCGGCACGCGCAGCCCGCCTTCGCCCGCATAGAACTTGTGGGTGGCGAGCGGCGCCACGGCGACACTGGCCCAGTTGCGACCGATGGTGGTGTAGGCGCCGCGGGCGCCCAGCTGGTCGAGGGCCCGCGTGTACTGTGTGTGCAACCACAGCCTGCCCGTCAGATATTCGTACGGATCCGAGGGCTCGCCGCCGTTGTCCGAAAGAAAGATGAACACGGTGCGCTCGTCCTCGCCGAGCTCGCGGATGGTGGCGCGCAGCCTGCCGATCTCATGGTCCATCGCCTCGGCCATGGCTGCGTAGATTTCCATGCGCCGCGCATCGTAGGCGCGACGCTGCGCATCGAGTGCGTCCCAGTCCTCGAGTCCCGGCCATTCGGCGAGGGCGGTGTCCGCCGGCAAGAGCCCGAGTTCGATACTGCGGCGATGGCGCTGCGCGCGTATCACCTCCCATCCCGCGTCGTAGCGGCCGCGCTGCCGCGCGATGAACGGGGCGGGAGCCTGCAGCGGGATATGGTTTGCCTGAAAGGCGAGGTAAAGCAGGAACGGCGGCCGTGCGGCGGGCGCTGCCGCGGCGCTGCGGGGCTGCCAGTCCTGCCGCAGGTATTCGATGGCTTTGTCGGCGTAGAAGGTCGAAGAATAGAAGCGCGCGGGCATCTGCGTGGGCGCTCCATCCTCGAACCAGTGGACGCGATCGGTCAGCGCCAGATAGCGCTGCGCCGGCTCCCAGTTGTCCGAACCGCTGTCGCCCTGAACGAGCGAGCGATCGAAACCGCGAGCCGGTGGCAGGTTGTGCGCTTCCTTGCCGAC
>JBILMF010000031.1:0-23129 GCA_044375655.1 Steroidobacteraceae bacterium
TGACGCAACTGCCGCTTGCGGGCTTCGGCTGGGCGACCATCGAACTCGCCGCCGACGGCCGTCACGCATTCGTCAGCAATTTCTTCACCGGCGAGGTGGCGAAGATCGATCTTCTCAGCGGTGCCATGGTGGGCTGCATCGCAACCGGAGCAGCGAAGGCGGTAGCGGGGATCGCCGAGTTCAGGGGCTGAGCGCCGTCCCTGCGGCTACTCGTAGCGCAGGGCCTCGATGGGGTCGAGTGCGGCTGCCTTCGATGCCGGGGCGATGCCGAACACCACGCCGACGATGGCCGAGAAACCGGCCGCCGCCAGCATGATCCACACCGGCACGTGCGCCGGCGGGAAGTTCGGGATCAGCGCGGCGATGCCCATGCCCGCCAGCAGGCCGAGCACGATGCCGATGAGTCCGCCGAGCAGCGACAGCAGCGCGGCCTCGAGCAGGAACTGCACGAGAATGTCGCGACGCGTCGCCCCCAGGGCCTTCAGGATGCCTATCTCGCGGGTACGCTCGGTCACGGACACCAGCATGATGTTCATGATGCCGATGCCGCCCACCAGCAGCGATATGCCGACGATGCCGGCGAGCACCGCGGTGGCCGTGGCGGTGATGCGGTTGAACTGCTTGACGAAGGAGTCGGCCGCCTTGATCTCGAAGTCGTCCTCCTTGCCAGGCGCGATGCCGCGCGTGGCGCGGATAGTGCGGGTCGCCCGCTCGCGGACCTGCTCAACCTCGGTGAGGTTGGTGACGGTGAACGACACTTCCATGAAGCCGCGTTCGAACGTGCCGGTGAGCGAGCGAGCCACGCTGAACGGGATGAAGACACGGTTGTCCTGGCTGAAGCCGAAGATCTCGCCGCGCTTCTCGAGCAGGCCGACGACACGGAACCACTCGCGGCCGATCAGCAGGTATTCCCCCAGCGGGTCGCGCGGCATGCGCAACTCGTCGCGCACGTCGACGCCGATGACTACCACGCGCCGGCCGTTCCGTTCATCGCTTGCGGTGAGGAAGCGGCCGACCGAGGTGTCGACGCCGAGCACGTCTTGCGCTTCTTCGGTGGCTCCGAGGACTTGCGGCTGGGCGCTTCGGCCCTTGTAGAGCGTGGCACCGAGCGGTGCGCTGATGACCGGTGCCACCCGCTCGATGCCGCTCACCTTGAAGCGCAGCGCCGAAACGTCCTCGAAGGAGATGCGGTTGATCTGGCCGCTGCGGAAGTTCTGCTGGTCGTTCACCGCCTCCAGCGTCAGCGTGTTGCTGCCGAGATCGGAGAACTGGCTGCTGATGGAGTCGGAAAAGCCCTGCAGCACGGACACCACGGCGATCACCGCCATGGTGCCGATGAGGATGCCGAGCGTGGTCAGGAAACTGCGCAACCGGTGCGCGTTGAGGCTGGCGAGCGCGGCGCGGAAAGCTTCGGCGAGCACGTTCATGCGCGGCTTCCTCAGGCGGCCCGGGCCGGATTGCGGTGGTCTTCGACGATGCGCCCGTCGAGCACGCGGATCGTGCGGTGGCAGTGCGCTGCGATGTCCGGCTCGTGGGTCACGACGACCACCGTCTGTCCTTGGGCGTGCAGGGCGTCGAACAGCGCCATGATCTCGGCCGAGGTCCGCGAGTCGAGGTTGCCGGTGGGTTCATCGGCGAGGAGGATCGACGGCTCGCCGACCAGGGCGCGCGCGACGGCGACCCGCTGCCGCTGGCCGCCCGATAGCTGGTTCGGGCGATGCTCGAGACGGTCACCGAGGCCGACCTTGCGCAGCGATTCGGTCGCCCGCTCGCGACGCTCGGCCGGCGACATGCGCCGGTAGACGAGCGGCTGCATGACGTTCTGCAGCGCCGATTGCCGCGGCAGCAGGTGGAAGCTCTGGAAGACGAAGCCGATCTCGCGGTTGCGCACTGCAGCCAGTTCGTCCTCGTTGAGCGAGGAGGTGTCGCGGCCGTTGAGTATGTAGCGGCCCTCGCTCGGCGAGTCGAGGCAGCCGATGATGTTCATCAGCGTCGACTTGCCCGACCCTGAAGGGCCGGTTAGTGCGACGTATTCGTTGCGACCGACAAAGAGGTCGATGCCGGCGAGCGCGAGCACGGTCTCCTCACCGAGCACATAGCGCTTGACGATACCCTGCAGCTCGATCATCCGCCGTCTTCCTCGGCATCCGGCGCTTGCGCCGCGTCGGCCTTGCGCTCGCTGATGCGCTCGCCGTCGCGCAGCCGACGCAGCGTCTTGCTTGGTCCGACGACGATGCGGGCGCCGGCGGTGAGGCCCGATTCGATCACCTCCCAGCGGTCGTCGGAGAGTCCGGTGGTCACTTCGGTCTTCGCGGCGACGCCCTTGTTTTCGCGCCATACGTAGCGTTTGACGATGTTCTTGTCCGGTGTCTCGGTGACTACGGCCTCCACGGGTACGGCCAGCCGTCGCGTGCCGTCGCCTAGGAAGATCACGGCTCGCGCGCTCATCCCCGAGCGCAGCAGCAGTTCCGGCGGAGCCTCGATGGCGATGGTCACCATGTACGAGCGCCCCTGTCCGTCCACGGTGGGCGTGAGCGCGATCTTCTCGACTCGGCCGCGAAGTGCCGTATCCGGATAGGCGGCGGCGAATACGTCGGCACGCTGGCCGATGCCGATCTTCGCGACATCCGCCTCGTCGACCTTGACCTCCGCGAGGATCGCGGAGACGTCGGCGATCTTCATGAGCTGCGCACCCGCCAGCGAAGCGGTCGAGGGGATCGCCACCTCGCCGACCTTGATCGGCAGCGCGACGATGCGGCCGGTGATCGGCGCGCGGATCTCGGTCTTGGCGCGCTGCTCGCGGGCATCGCCGAGCACGGCCGTGGCCCGCTGCAGGGCCTCCTCGGAGCTGTTGAGGTCGGCTTCGGCGACGATGTACTGGTTGCGGTCCTCGTCGAGCCGGTTCTTGTCGATCAGGTTGGCGGCTGCGAGCTTCTGACTGCGTTCGTACTGCTGCTTGCGCAGAGCGACCACGGCCCGCTGCCGTTCGATGCTGATGCGGTTCTGTCGCACCCCGGCTTCCTCGCGGGCGATGATGTTGTTGTAGGTCTCCGGGTCGAGCCGCAGCAGCAGCTGTCCCTGCTGCACATTGTCGCCCTCCTGTACGAGGATGCTGGCCACCTTGGCCGTGACCTCGGCGGTGAGGTTGACCTCGGTGCGGTAGGCGAGGGTGCCGGAGGCGAGGATGCTCGGTCGCACCTCCTGCGCGGCGACCGTGGCGAAGTCCACCTCCGTCGCGCCTGCGCCCGAGAAGCGCTTTACGGTGAGTGGGACGGCAATCGCCAGCACCACCACCGCGGCGCCGATCCAACGTTTGTCGAGTTTCATGTCATTTCAACATGGCGCTGACGGCCATGGCTCCATAGATGACGACGGTCGGCAGGGCGCCGACGCAGACCGCTGCCGTCCAGTTGGCGGCCCGGCTCCACAGCTTCCAGCCCAGTGCCGCGAGGAACACGGTCCAGAGCGACAGCAGACTGAACGAGTTCGCGAACGAGTACCACGGGTGATCGACCGGCAGATGCAGCAGCAGCGCATCGAGGCTGGTCAATGAGAGCGACTCGAGGCTGGTCTGCGGCGTCATGCCGAGGACGCCGACCAGCATCAGCAGCGAGTTGATGAGCAGCGGCATCTGCGACCAGGTCGCGAGCGCCAGACCCTGCCGCAGGCTGACGGCAACCCCGGTCACCTTTCCTGCCAGAAGGAAGTAGACGGCGTAAACGAGCAGCGACACGGCGAGGCCCACCGCGCTGCCGATCATGGCGCTCCACTTGATGACGCCCGCGGAGGTGTTTTCGCGGACCGCCGCCAGTTCGGCCGCGGAGGACTCCCGCCCGGAGCGCAGCAGCCCCTGCTCCGTGAGCCAGCCGGCGTCCACGCGGTCGAAGTAGAGGTAGGTCACCAGCATCGTGAAGCCCACCACGAGGGCTCCCGGCGTGAGCCAGTCGGGCCGTTCCTGCTGGCGCGAGAGCACGCTCGCGGGCTGCAGGAAGATGTTGACGAGGTCTTTCAAGCGCTGCCCCCTCGAACGGTCGGCCGGACGTCATTGGTGATACTACGCATTGTGCCAGAAGCCACCGCCGGTAGACTCCGTCGGCATGCCACAGGAGACCGTACCGATGAACAGACTGCTGGGAATGATTTTGGCGGGAGTTCTCGTCGCGGGCTGCAGCAGCGGCCTCGCACGGCGGGACGAACCGGGGCTCAAGTACGTCGACTACGCCGGCGAACCGGTGCAACAAATCACGGCGATGCGCGGCATTGACAGCTGGACGCCGGTATCGCGCAATCAGCTCGTCATCTGGACGGGCATCAACGAAGCCTGGCTGCTCAAGGTCTGGGACAACTGCCCCGACCTGAACTTTGCCAACTCGATCCAGGTCACGCAGACCGGACGCAGCATCAGCCGTTTCGAGAGGGTGATTGCCGGCCGTGACAGCTGCCCGATCCAGGAGATCAGGCCGGTCGACGTCAACCGCATGAAGGCCGACCGCAAGGCCGCACGCGACACGACGCCGACGCCCTGATGCGCTATGCGATCGGCGGGCGGCGGCCCGAGCTCGCCGCGGATGCGTGGGTTGCCCCCTCGGCCGATCTGATCGGCAGCGTGCGCCTTGCCGCCGGCGCCAGCGTATGGTTCCGCGTGGTGCTGCGCGGTGACAGCGACTGGATCGACGTCGGCGAGGGCACCAACATCCAGGACGGTTCGGTGATCCACACCGACGAGGGTGCGCCGACCCGGGTCGGCGCCGGCGTGACGGTGGGTCACATGGCCCTGCTGCACAGCTGCACGGTCGGCGATGAATCTTTGATCGCCAACGGCGCGGTGGTGCTCGACCGCTGCGTCATCGGTCGGCATTGCATCATCGCCGCCGGTGCGCTCGTCCCGCCGGACAGGGAAATCCCCGACGGCAGCGTGGTGATGGGGTCGCCTGGACGGATCGTGCGCGAGGTGACGGAGCGTGATCTCGACGCCATACGCCGTGCCGCCGCCAACTACCGGCGGCGCGCGCAACACTACGGCGAGTCACTCAGGGCACTGTCGGAGGCTGACCCGGCGGAGTGAGGGCCGCCGTCGGCGGCAGCGCCGCAATGAAATCGAGGATGCGCTCGCGCACGCGAGCCGTGCCGGCGGGGGCGAGCACGCGTCCGGCCAGCACATGATGTGAGGGATCACCACCGCCGTCGAGTGCCTGCAGCGGCTTGATCGGGGCTCCGAGCCGCTGGTGGGCGCGCAGGATCTCTGCGGGATCGACCACCCGGTCGTCCGGCGAGTAGAGCACGAGCGTCGGCGTGCGGATGTCGCCGAGCGACGAGTCGCGCACCTCGCGCACCAGCGCCATCATCGGCAGCAGCGCGCGCGCCGGATAGCGGTAGGTCCAATAGCGGGCATGCTCCGCGTTGTGCGGCTCCCAGCGGTATTCATCGCCGACCAGCAGGTCGAGCAACTGTGCGCCCCAAGGACCAGCAAGCAGTTCCGCCGAGCGCTCGCGCGGCCCGAAGTTGGGCGAGATCAGCACCTGCGCGGCGATCGTCCCGGCTGCAGGCTGCATGGCGAGCCACAGCGCGAGCGTGCCGCCGGTTGAGGTACCCACCACCACCACCCGCTCGCCGATCGCATTGCCAATGGCCAGCGCGTCGCGGGCGTCCTGCAGCCAGTCGTTGCCGGTCACCGCGCCCATCGCCGAAGGGTGGCGACCGTGGCCGGAGAGACGCGTGTAGTAGATGTTGGCGCCGAGCGCAGCGGCCAGTTCGTCGCACAGCGGATCGACCTCCTGGCGCGTCGCGGTATAGCCGTGCAGGTAGATGATCGCGAGCGGAGTGCGGCGCCGGTCCGCATGCGCCCAGCGGATCAGTTTCTCGGTGCCCGGGACGACGTCACCAAGACGGCGCTCGCCGTCGGCCAGCCAGCGCTCGAGGGCTGCCGGTGCGTCGGGCAGCGGGGTGTCGCGTGTGCGCAGGTCGAGTTCATGCACCGGTCCGAGCAGGTACAGCAGACCAAGGACGGCGAGCGTGGCGACGAGACCGGTCAGCAGGCGGCGTATCATCGGCGCATCGTAACTGCAGCGGACAGCCGGTTCAGCAGGTAATCGAAGGTGGACGGATCGCAGCGGCAGGCACCCGACTGGGAGCGCGACGGCGCCGACTGGCCGAATCGCCAGCACAGTCGTTTCGTGGAGGCGGCGGGACTGCGCTGGCATGTGCAGCTTGCCGGCGAGGGACCGGATTGCCTGCTGGTCCACGGCACGGGTGCGTCGACGCACTCCTTCCGCGATTTGTTGCCGCAACTCGCCACCCATTTTCGCGTGCTGGCGCCTGACCTGCCCGGGCACGGCTTCACGACAAGACCGCGGGAGCACGCGGGGCTCTCGCTGACTTCGATGGCGGGCGGACTCGGCAGCCTGCTGCGCGCGCTCGACTTCTCGCCGGCGATCGCCGTCGGCCACTCGGCGGGTGCCGCAATTCTTTGCCGCGCCTGTCTCGACGGCGTGCTGGCGCCGGCGGAGCTCGTCAGCCTCAATGGCGCGCTGCTGCCGCTGTCGGGGTTCAAACATCCGGCCGTCACACCGTTCGTGCGTGCCATCGCGAGCAGCGAATGGGTGTCGCGCCTGTTCGCGCGGCGTCTCGAGTCGCCGCGCGAGGTCGAACGCATGCTGGCTGCCACCGGCTCTAGCCTCGATGCCCGCGGCATGGAACTCTACGGCCGGCTATCGCGTTTTCCGGTGCACGCCGGCGCAGCGCTGACCATGATGGCGGTCTGGGACCTGCGGCCGCTGGAGCGCGAACTGCCGCGGCTAGGCGTGCCCCTCACGCTGGTGGTGGGTGCGCGTGACCGCATGATCCTGCCGGGTGAGGCCGCGAGGGTGCGGCGGCTGCTGCCTGCGGCGGAACTCGTGCAGTACCCGGACCTCGGCCATCTTGCCCACGAGGAATGCCCGCAGCGGATTGCCGGACTGATACGCGAACGGGCGCTCCTGCGCGGCCTGCCGCTGCGTTCCTGACCGATTCCATCCGGACGGGCGACACGGTATTTTGTCGGGAGACGGTCCGTTAGTGTCCGCTCCCGCCGAGGTTCGCCCGCTTGCTGCTGCCCGCCACCCATCCGCTGCGTGAGGAACTGCACGATGAGGTGCATGCGCGGCCGCCGTTGCCGCTCGATCCGCCATGCCGCGTCACCTGCATCGCCATGCTATGCAACGGCGACGACCGGGCGCGCGAGTGGCAGTCGCTGCGCGTGCTCGGCGAGCGCTGCGCGGTTGAAGTCGCCGCGCAGCCGGCCGGTTACCTTGCCGCCGACTTCGGCGCTTTCCGTCTGCGCTGGGAGAGGCACACGGAGTTCAGCCGCTACGTGTTCGTGGTCGACGGCGCCGAGGGCGCGCCGTTCAGTCGCCCGGCGATCGACGCCGTGCCCGAGGACTGGGTGCGCAGTCTGCCGGGCAGGCTGATCTTCGCCGGGCACGCCGAGATCGTCACCGCAACCGGCTGCGACGCGCTCGATCTGCAGCGGCTCTCCGCCAGCGCTTTCGGCGAGCGGCCTCTGGTCGGGTCGACTATCGCCGACGAACTGGCGGTGGCGTTGACCGACTTCCGCATCGACGAGGGCGGCTACAGCCGTCTGCTGCTCGTCGACCGCGGCCTCACGTCGGCGCAGGCGGGACGTGCTGCACAGGCCCTGCTCGAGGTCGATCTGTACCGCATGCTGGCATTGCTCGCCTTTCCGGTGGCCCGCGAGCTGTCACCGCTGCTGTCGCGCGACGAACGCGAGCTCTCCGGCATCGCCAACGAACTGGTGCGGGCCGACGCCGCCAGCGAGCCGGTGCTGCTCGACCGGCTCACCAGTCTGCAGGCCGAAATCGAACGCTACGAGGCCGACCACCATTACCGCTTCGGCGCGGCCGAGGCTTATCACGAGATCGTACAGCGCCGGCTGGCGCAACTGCGCGAGCAGCGGCTCGGATCGCTGCAGACCTGGCAGGAGTTCATGGAACGCCGACTCGCCCCGGCCATGAACACCTGCAGCGCGGCAAGCGCACGGCTCGAGTCGTTGTCACAGCGCGTGACCCGCGCCACGCAGCTGCTTTCCACGCGTATCGGCATTACGCGCGAACTGCAGAACCAGCAGCTGCTCGAGTCCATGAACCAGCGGGCCGCGGCGCAACTGCGCCTGCAGGCGACGGTGGAGGGTCTGTCGGTGGCGGCCGTGACCTACTACATCGTGGGCCTCGTCAAGTACCTCGCCGAAGGTCTTGCCGAATCCGGCTGGCCGGTCGATCCCGGCATTTTCACGGCGATCAGCATTCCGCTGATCGCGGCGCTCGTCTACCTCGCCGTGCGTCGCGTGCGGCGCAGCGTGGCGCGACAGACAGGAGCCTTGCGATGAACACGTCGGCCGGGCGCGGCAACCGCGCCATCGTCATCGGCAGCGGATTCGGCGGCCTCGCCGCGGCTGCGCGCCTGGGTGCCCGCGGGTATCGGGTCACGGTGCTCGAAAAGCTCGATGCGCCCGGCGGCCGCGCCTACGTGTACCGCAAGGACGGCTATACCTTCGACGCCGGGCCGACCATCATCACCGCGCCATATCTGTTCGCCGACCTCTGGCAGTTCTGCGGCCGCAACATGGCCGATGACGTCACGCTGCGGCCGCTCGACCCGTTCTACGAGGTGCGCTTCGATGACGGGGACGTGTTCCGCTACAGCGCCGACCTTGAGCTGATGCGGGCGCAGATCGCGCGCATCGAGCCGCGCGACGTCGAGGGCTTCGATCGCTTTCTCGCCGTCAGTCGCGAGATATTCGAGGTGGCGTTCAAGGGCCAGGCGGAGCAGCCCTTCCACCAGATCGGCACGCTGCTGCGGGCGGCACCCGACCTGCTGCGGCTAGGCGGCTATCGCTCGGTCTACCGCGAGGTCAGCCGTTTCTTCCGCAGCGACAAGCTGCGCATCCTCTTCAGCTTTCACCCGCTGCTGATCGGCGGCAATCCCTTTACCACCACGGCCTACTACTGCCTGATCGCGCATCTCGAGCGCACCTACGGCGTGCACTACGCTGAAGGCGGCATGGGCGCGCTCATGCAAGGCATCGTCAAACTCGTTGGGCACACCGGGGGCGAGGTACGCTGCAACGCGGAGGTGGCTGAGATCCTCGTCGCGGACGGCGCCGCCTGCGGCGTGCGTCTCGCGAGCGGCGAGGAGATCGCCGCGGATATCGTCGTCTCGAACGCCGATGCCGCCTGGACCTACAGCCGCCTGCTCGCGCGACACCCGCGCCGTCGCTGGACCAACGCGAAGATCGCGCGGGCGAGCTACTCGATGAGCCTCTTCGTCTGGTACTTCGGCACCAACCGCCGCTTCGAGGACGTCTACCATCACACCATGGTGCTCGGACCGCGCTATCGCGGGCTGCTCGACGACATCTTCCGCCGCAAGGTGCTGGCGGAGGACTTCAGCCTCTACCTGCATCGGCCGAGCGCCAGCGATCCCTCGCTGGCACCGCCAGGTTGCGACGCCTTCTACGTGCTCTCGCCGGTGCCGCATCTGCAGAGCGGCACCGACTGGCAGGCGCAGGCGGAACCCTACCGCGCCGCCGTCGAGCGCCGTCTTGAACAGACCGTGATGCCGGGTCTCGGCAGTTCCATCGCCAGTTCGCACATGCTCACGCCGCTCGATTTCCGTGACCGCCTGTCTTCGGTGAATGGCGCGGCCTTCGCGATGGAGCCGCAGCTCTTCCAGAGTGCATGGTTCCGCCCGCACAACGCCAGCGAGGAGGTGCGCGGCCTGTATCTGGTGGGTGCCGGCACCCACCCTGGTGCCGGACTGCCTGGCGTCGTGTCCTCCGCGCGCATCCTCGACAAGATCGTGCCGCCGCCGGGCGGCTGAGGCGCCTATCGGGCCGATCGACCGGGGACGCCTTGGACGCGGCCGGGCGCATGCGATGCGATCTTGTGTACGCGACGGGGGCGGGTGCACGCGCCGGGGGGCGGCACGCCGCCCCGGGAATTCAGGCGAAGTCGGCGGCGAGCCGCGCCGCGCAGATGCGGCCGGAGAGTGCCGCCATGGGGATGCCGGGCCCGGGGTGCACGGAGCCACCGGCGAGGTAGAGTCCGGGTATCGGCGTGGCCGCGCCCGGCCGCGCGAAGCTCGCGAACGCACCGTGGTTCGCGCGCCCGTACAACGAGCCGCCAGTCGCCGGAAACAGACGGGCAAAATCCTGCGGCCGCGTTACCACGCAATCATCAGCGCGCCGCTCGAACTGCAGCCCGCATTGCCCGAGCAGGGTGGCCACGTCGTGCTCGAGTCGCGCAAGAGTGGCGTCGTCGACGCCGCCGAGATCGCCATCCGCCGGCGCGTTGACGAGCAGCAGCATGCGCTGCGCGTCAGTGTCCTTGCCCGCGGCGCCCCACGCAGTGCCGTCGTCGATGGCGCCGTCGCCGGCCGCGGCGCCACGATCCTGGGCACACAGGTACACCGTGGGCTGCGGCTTGATTGCGCGCGCGCCGAAGATGCTGCGGAACTCCTCGGGGTAGCGGTCACCAAAGAATACGTTGTGGTGCTCGAGCTCGAAGCCGCGCGCCGGTGCATGCAGGCACCAGGTCACGGCTGAAAGGGCGCGTGCGGCACGCGGCAGCGGCACGCCCGCCGGCTGCATGGCCTCGCCCAGCAGGCCCGCGGCAAGCGCGGCGACATCGCCGTTGAAGACCACGGCATCGGCCTCGATGAACTCGCCGTCAGCGAGCTGCAGACCGCAGCAGCGACCGTCACGCACGCGGATCTCCGTCACCGCCGCGGCGTAGCGGTAGGTCGCGCCGCCGCGCTCGCCGAGCGCCTGCAGGGCATCGGCCACCCGCCGCATTCCGCCGCGCACCAGCCACACGCCAGCCTGCTCGACGTGTGCGATCAGCATCAGCGTCGCGGGAGCGGCGAGCGGCGAGGAGCCGACGTAGGTAGCGTAGCGGCCGAACAGCTGGCGCAGCCGCGGATCACGGAAATGCCCGCCGAGCGCATTCCACAGGCTGCGCCATGGGGGCGTGCCGAGCATCGCGCGCAGCCCGTCGCTGGCCAGGCCCCGACCTGCCAGGGTGGCGATCAACCCTGCCTGCGTCGGCCGCGGGCGGCTCATGAAACTGTCACGCAGGGCCGCATGCACGCGCCCGCTGCGGACGCAGAACTCGTCGAACCCGGCTGCCTCCCGGCGATCGGCGAACTCGCGGATGGCGGCCGCCGAGCGCGTGCGATCGGCATGCAGATCCAGCCTGCTACCATCGGGCCAAGCATGCCGGGCGAGTACATCGGCGCGCACCAGCTGCAGATGATCCTCGAGGCGCGTGCCGGCATCGCGGAACAGCCCGTCGAATACCCAGTGCATGGTGAACACGGTGGGGCCGGCATCGATGGCCGCATCGCCGACGCACACCTGCCGCAGCTTGCCGCCGGGTGTCGCTTCCTTGTCGAAAACGCTGACGCGGAAGCCGCGATGGGCGAGATCGGCGGCTGCGCTCAGGCCGCCCATCCCGGCGCCGACGATGGCAATGTGCGGTGACGGCTTCCTTCGAGACACGTGGTGGCAGCGGGCAGCGCGGTCGCGACGCGGCCTTTAGCCGGCCGCCGCACCGCGACCGGCGTGCGTCCGGCCGCGATCCACCTGCAGGCGGTGGTAGATGATCAGCGCGAGACCGACGGCGAGCGGGATGGCCCAGAGCACCGGGTGCAGCGCGAGCGTCGGAATGGTGCGCACTGCGCCGAAGGCGAAGAACGCCGTGTACACGGAGATGCCGGCTCCCACCAGGGCCTTTATGTGCTCCTTGAGCCAGTCGAGTTGGCCAGGCTCGCGCTTGAACATGAACCAGAGGTTGCTGGCCACGGTAGCGATACCTATTGCGGGCATGCCGAGCATGAGCGGCTGTCCGATGCGGACTGCCTGCCACGCGCAATTGAGGGAGGCGAGCAGCAGCGCTACCTGCAAGCCCGAATTGCGCCACTCGAGATTGCGTCGGTGCTCATGCCGGTTGACGAGACAGCTGTGTCCGTACCACGCGAGGTTGATCGTCAGCAGGGCAAGCCCCTGCATCATCCAGCCGAAGATGCCGCCGACCCAGGGCGCATCGGGCAGGTGCGGATGGGTCGCCGCGGGGTCGATCAGCGTGGCAGTGCTGATGCCGATCGCCGCCGCGCCGGTGACCAGCATGCTCCAGGTGAAAACACGGCCCCACTGTCGGTGCAGCGGGCTGCCCTTGCGGGCGAGCACCGGGATCCAGAAGGCGACGAGACCGAGGCTGCCGGTGATGATGTGCAGGATCACGAAGCCATCGAAGACCTGCAGGATGGTCGATGGACTGTGCACGGGCATGCAGGCGATGCTGCACCGTCGCGCGCGCGATTGTCAAAGAGTGGCGGCTGGCGTTAGGGTGGCCGCATGTACGAACCGCCGAGACCAACCTCTCTCGCAGCGATCGTCTCGCTGCTGCGGGTTGCGATGCGCGGCGACGGCGATCTGCTGAGCCTGCTGCCCTCGAAAGCCTATCGCGTGCAGACCGGCTGGCTCGGCTATTCGCGCCGCTCCATCCTGATCGTGAATGCGCCCGAGCTGCTGCGCGAGGTGCTCACCGACCCGCTCGAGGTGTTCCCGAAGAGCGATCTGATGGTGGGTGCGCTCGAGCCCCTGGTGGGCAACTCCATCTTCGTCTCGAGCGGCAGCGTCTGGCGGCGGCAGCGGCGGATGATCGAACCGTCGTTCTCGCACATGCGCCTCAACAAGGCATTCGCCTCGATGAGTGCCGCTCTCGACGATTACGAGAGCCGGCTCGATGCGCTGGCTGCGGATGGCGGCAGCTTCTCGCTGGACCTCGCCATGAGCCACCTGACCGCCGACATCATCTGCCGCACCGTGTTCTCGACCTCGCTCGCGTCGCAGACGGCGATCGACGTCTTCGAGGCCTTCACCGTTTTCGAGCGCACCTGCGCGCAGGTTGAACTGCGGCGGCTGATCTTCGATCCGCCGTTCACCGAGATCCCGCAGCACGAATCGGTGCTGGCCGCCTGCGAGCGCATCCGCCGCCACCTGGGCGATCTGGTCGACACGCATCTGCCGCAGTCTGGCCGCTCTTGGGACGACATCGCCGCCGAGATCATCGAGGCCCGCGACGTCGATACCGGCGCCGGATTCAGTCGCAAGGAGCTGCTCGACCAGCTCGGCGTGATGTTCCTCGCCGGCCACGAGACCACGGCGAGCGCCCTCACCTGGGCGTTCTTCGTGCTCTCCATGCAGCCGCAGCTGCTCGCGCGGGTACGCGCGGAGGTCCGGGAGATTGCCGGTGACGGCCCTCTGGAGCTCGAGCAGGTACGGCGAATGAGCCTGGTGCGCAACGTCTTCAAGGAGAGCATGCGTCTCTATCCGCCCATCCCCTTCATCCCCCGGGTCGCCGTCGAGGCCGCCACGATCGGCCGCCACCGCGTGAAGCGCGGAACCATGATCATGATTGCGCCGTGGACCATCCATCGCCACCGTGACTACTGGCGCAACCCCCACGCCTTCGATCCCGACCGCTTCTCCGCCGAGCGCGAGCACGAGCTGGTGCAGGGCACCTATCTGCCGTTCGGCCTCGGACCGCGAACCTGCGTCGGTGCCGGCTTTGCGACGCTCGAGGCAACCCTGATTCTCGCCCGCCTCGCGCGACGCTACGACTTGCGGGTGCGCGACGCACACCGCGTGCGTCCGGTCGCCCGTCTCACCATCCGGCCGCAGCGCGAGCTCTTCGCGAGCGTTGCACGCTGCTCGAATGCCGCCTTCGGTGGCGGCCGCGCGGGCGGTGCATGACGACTGCGCTGCTCACGCTCGGACGCCTGCCGAAAGCTCTCGAAGTGGCGCGGGCTCTGCACGCCGCCGGCGTGCGCGTGCTCATCGCCGAGCCGTTCGCGCGTCATCTCGGCGGCGTTTCGCAGGCGGTCGAGCGCAGCTTCGTGGTCACGGCTCCCACCGTCGATCCGCAGGCCTACCTCGACGGCTTGCGGGCGATCGTGCGCGAGCAGACCGTCGATATCGTGGTGCCGGTCTCTGAGGAGATCGTGCATGTCTCGGCTCTGCATGGCTCGTTGCCAGCCGGCTGCCGTCTGGCATCGATGCCGCAGGCGGACATCCTTGCGGTGCATGACAAGGGCCGCTTCGTCGACACCTGCCTCGCGGCGGGCGTGTCTGCACCGCAGACCCATGCCAGCGACTCGCCCGCGGCCGCGGCGCTTGCCGCGGCGCATGACTGCGTGCTCAAGCCCGTTTCGGCCTGTTCAGGACGCGGCGTGCGATTCCTGCGGCGGGGCGAGCCGCTGCCGGCGGTGGACGAGCGCTCGATCGTGCAACGCTTCGTGCACGGTGAACTCGTCAGCAGCTTCAGCATCGTGCGGCGCGGGCAGGTGCGGCTCACCGTGCTGTATCGCGGCGCCGTGATGCAAGGCACGGTCGCGGTGTGCTTCGAGCGCATAGACGTGCCGCCGGCTGTCGACGACTGGATCCGCCGTTTCGTCGCGCACACGGTTTTCGATGGCTTCATATCCTTCGACCTGATGATCGACCGCGCAGGCGTGGTACACGGCCTCGAGTGCAACCCGCGCGCCACCAGCGGCATCCACTTCGTCGAGCCGCGGGGACTTGCCGCCGCGCTGCTCGATCCTGATACCGCAGCGCCACCCGCGTTGCGCCCGGGCCGGCTTGCGCAGCAGTTCTATCCCTGCCTTACGGAGACGCAGAAATCCATGTTCACTGCGCGCTTCCGCCGCAACCTGCATTGTCTGTTGAACGCGCGCGAGGTGACCTGGGAGGCTCGCGACCCGTGGCCGTTCATCGCCATGCCCTACACGGCGTGGAACATCATCGCGTTGTCCGCGCGCCATCGCATGACGTTCGGCGAGGTGGCGATGCTCGACTTCGCATGGGACGTTCGGGCATCGGATCCGCGGTTGCAGGCTGCGTCCCCGAAGTCGTAGAGTGCGGCGAGTCCGCGGATCCGCTGCCGACGGACAGCGGCTCGCGATCGCCACCACAACGAACCATGAACCTGATCGACGCAGTCCACGCGCAGTCGCCGCCGAACGGTATCGAGCAGCCACGGCTGCGGGTAACCGGACGCGATCTGGTCGCCGACCCGGCCGACATTGCCGCTTGCCGTGCCGCCATCCGCGTCGGTTCGCGCACTTTCCACGCCGCATCGCTGCTGCTGCCGCGGCGCATCCGCAGTTGCGCTTTGGCGCTGTACGCGTTCTGTCGGGAGGCCGACGACGCCATCGACCGCAGCGACGAGCCGGGCCGTGCGCTCGCCGGACTGCAGCGGCGTCTCGATCTCGCCTACCGCGGTGAGCCGCTCGACAATGCTGCTGACCGCGCTCTGGCGGCGGTAGTCGCGCAGTTCGAGATCCCGCAGGTGCTGCCGGCGGCGCTCCTCGAGGGTTTCGCTTGGGATGCAGCTGCGCGCGATTACCCGGATATCGGCAGCGTGCGTGCCTATGGCGTGCGCGTCGCGGGTACCGTCGGCGTGATGATGTCGCTGCTGATGGGTGTGCGGGGTGCCGGCGCGCTTGCCCGCGCCGCCGACCTCGGCGTGGCGATGCAACTGTCAAATATCGCGCGCGATGTCGGCGAGGACGCGCGCATGGGACGCCTCTACCTGCCGCGCGACTGGATGCGCGAGGCGGGCCTCGATCCGGACGCATGGCTGCAGGCGCCGCACTTCGATCCGCGACTCGGGAGCGTCGTCGACCGCTTGCTGGCCGAGGCCTCGTTGCTCTACGGGCGTGCCGCAGCCGGCGTCGACGAATTGCCGGTCGAATGCCGGCCGGCGATCCACGCTGCACGCCTCATGTACGCGGCCATCGGCGGCGAGGTGGCCCGCCGGGGCGGCGATTCGGTGTCGGCGAGAGCCGTCGTCCCCGCGCGCCGCAAGCTGTTCCTGCTCGCCGAGGCGCTGATCGCCGCGACGCGACGCAACGGGCAGTCGGTGCACGCCGCGCTGCCCGAGGCGCAGTACCTGCTCGACGCCATCGAACGTCACGACTGCAGCCGAGGCGTTGGCGGCGATCCGCTGGCCGGTGGCACGCTGTTCGAGCGCGAGCTCGCCCGCGTGCTCGGCGTGTTCGAGCGGCTCGAGCGCCTCGATAGCGGTCCGCAGGCGGCGGGCTAGCGGCGCAGCGGCCGCCGCGGCAGGCGCACCGGCAGCAGCGCCTGCACCCAGCGCGCCGCGAAGCGGCGCAGCGAGACACTTTCATGGAATGCGGTCCAGTCGCGACCCTCCGCACGGGTCGTGAGCAGCGATCGGGCGTAGAACGGACCGCTCTCCAGAGTTTCCAGCAGGTGTGGGGCAGCGTCCGAATCGCAGCGCGTCGTGCGTTCGATCCCCCAGCGCGTCGGCGCCAGGGCGCGCGGCGGCGGCGGCGGCAGTTCCTCGCTGCGACCCTGCGAGTCAATGTGCAGCGACCAAGAGCGGCCGGTTTGCGCGCCTTGCGCGCCGCGCCAGCGGGTGTCGTAGAAGATGCGGCTGGCGTCGGGCGCGCTGGCCCGCGACCAGTTCCACGAGTCGAAATCCGCCTCGAGCGGGGCGGTTCCGGTGTTGGCATCGAAGTAGGCCGTACCCCGCCAGCGCAGCGCTGGCTGGGTGAACTCAACCTCGACGTCGCAGTAGGGCGCCACCGGAACCCACAGATGCCGGCCGTGGGCATCAAGCGGGTAGGGCCGCGACAGCAGCCGCGGCGGATGCAGCCAAATCCGTCCGCGCAGGCGTCCCGGCCACGGCGATGTCATTTCATTGACCATGACCTCGAGGCGCGTGCCGTCCCACTGCAGTGAACTGGGCCCGATGGCAAGCTGCGAGGCGTCGCGGCGGACATCGCCTGCACCCCGTTCGGTCAGAGCCCAGCGGCGGCCGCCATCGCCGTACAGCGCGATGTTGAGTGCCGGGTGCTGCAGCGGGTCGGTCGGGCCGCGCCGCCGGGCCGCGGCGTACCAAGGCGAGAACACGCAGCCGAGCATGGCGATGAGCGTGAATCCGTGCCGGCCACATCGGCTCAGCGCATCGACGTACCACCACGCATAGCCGTCCGGCACCAGAGACACGGCGAAATCCGGCCCGGTTTGACTCACCACCGGAGCGTGTCTATATTCCATGACGACCTAGTGTGACAATCAAAGTTGACATTTTCCAGTCCAGGCCCGATACCCATCCGGGCCGGCGGAGGCGCTGATGGAAGGTGCATCGGGAATTGAAGAGGCGCTCGAGACGGCGGTCGCCTCCTGTGATGCCCTCGGCTGTCCGCCGCGTCTCGCAGCGGCGATCCGCTACGCGGTGTTCCCGGGTGGCGCGAGGGTACGGCCGCGGCTCTGTCTGGCGATTGCCGCGGGCTGCGGCGAGCCGCAGTCGCCGCTCGCGGTGGCGACCGCAGCGTCGATCGAGCTGCTGCATTGTGCGTCGCTGGTCCATGACGATCTGCCTTGCTTCGATGATGCGGCGACGCGCCGCAACCGACCGTCGGTGCACCGCGCCTTCGACGAACGCATCGCGCTGCTGGTGGGCGACGCGCTCATCGTGCTTGCTTTCCAGAACGTGGCGCGAGCCTTCAGCATGGCTCCCGACCGGCTGTCCGGCATAGTGCTCGCACTCGCGCGCGCGGTTGGCGCGCCGGGCGGACTGGTGGCGGGACAAGCCTGGGAATGCGAGGCCACCACGCCGCTGGAGGAGTATCGGCGACAGAAGACCGGTGCCCTGTTCATCGCTGCAACGGTCGGCGGCGCGCTCTCGGCGGGCGCCGACCCCGGACCCTGGCGCGTCCTCGGCGAGCGGCTGGGCGAGGCGTACCAGATCGCCGACGATGTGCGCGATGCGCTGGCCACCGGCGAGGAACTCGGCAAGCCGTCCGGACGTGATGCCGAACTCGGCCGACCGACCGCGGTGGCGGAACTTGGCGTGCGCGGCGCCGTGCGTCACTTCGAACAGCTGATCGCCGAGGCTGCGGCCGCGATCCCCGATTGCCGAGGCGCCGAGTTCCTGCGTGAACTCGTCGATCTGGAAGCCCAGCGCCTGCTGCCGCCCGCGCTGCTGCAACGCGCCGCCTGAGGAGCGCGCCGCCGCCATGTGGCGCGAGTGGCGCAACCGCCTGCTCATGAGCGCACGCTTCCAGCGTGCCGCCGCCGCGTTTCCGCTCACCCGTCTGCAGGCGCGCCGCGAGGCACGCGAACTGTTTGACATCGTCGCCGGCTTCACCTACTCGCAGATCACCCTCGCTTGTGTGCGGCTCGGCCTGCTCGAGCGCCTGCGCGCCGGGGCGCTGCGCGAGACGGAACTGTTGGCCGCTGTGGACATGCCGGCGGAGGCCGCCGCGACGCTGCTGCGCGCCGCAGCGGCGCTGCAGCTGCTCGATCGCTGCACGCTGCGGGGGGCGGATGGCTGGGCGCTCGGTCGCCGCGGTGCGGCGCTGCTCGGCAACCCCGGGGTGCTGGCGATGATCGAGCACCATGCGGTGCTCTACGCCGATCTCGTCGACCCGCTGGCGATGCTGCGGGCACCGCGTGGCGCGACCGCACTCGCGCGCTACTGGCCTTACGCCAGCGCCGGCGAGCCGGGCGCGGTGCCGGCCGAGCGCACGGCTGCCTATACGCGGCTGATGTCGGCTTCGCAGGGCCTGGTCGCCGACGAGATCCTTGATGCCTGCGACCTCCGTCGTTGCCGCTGCGTGCTCGACGTCGGCGGCGGCGATGGCACCTTCCTGCGGGCGCTCGCGCGGCGCCTGCCGACTGTGCAACTCATGCTCTTCGATCTGCCGGGCGTGGTGGAGCAAGCCCGGACGCGCTTCGCGGAGGCCGGGCTCGATTCGCGAGTGCGGCTCCACGGCGGCGACTTCTCCCGCGATCCGCTGCCCCGGGGTGCCGACCTGATCAGCTTCGTGCGCGTGCTGCACGACCACGATGACCCGCGCGTGCGGACCCTGCTGCGCGCTGCCCATGCGGCGCTGCCGCCTGGTGGCCGCGTGCTGGTCGCAGAGCCGTTTGCCGGCACCACCGGAGCCGAACGCATGGGCGATGCGTACTTCGGCATCTACCTCTGGGCGATGGGCAGCGGCCGGCCGCGCAGCGGGGCGGAACTGGCCGAAATGCTGCGGGAAGCGGGCTTCGGCCATGTGCGACGGCTCGCCACCCGGATCCCGCTGCAGACCAGTGTGCTGATCGCCGAAAAAAGTGTCGGTTTTGATTGACACTTATAGGCGTAAGCGTAGACTGACAGTTGGAAAGTCAGGTCGGAGACCTGCATGCCTCGTGGACTGGACACACTTGCGGTGGTGATTGGGGGGCCGGAGCGGCTGTCGCTCGATCGGCTTGCCTTGCAGTCGCCGGCCGACGGCGACCTCGTGGTCGCCACCGAGTGGAGCGGCATCAGCACCGGCACCGAGCGGCTGCTGTGGTCCGGGAAGATGCCGCCGTTCCCGGGAATGGGCTATCCGCTGGTGCCAGGATACGAATCCGTGGGCCGAGTGGTGGCAGTCGGTCGTAACGCGGGCGCGCGACGCGTCGGCGAGCGCGTGTTCGTTCCGGGCGCGCGCTGCTACGGCGAAGTTCGCGGTCTCTTCGGCGGCGCGGCCTCCCAACTCGTGGTTCCCGCGACCCGGGTAACGCCGGTCGACGAGTCGCTAGGGGAGCGCGCGGTGCTGCTCGCACTCGCAGCCACCGCGCACCATGCATTGCTTGCGGCAGGCGACACGCCGCCCGAACTCATCGTTGGTCATGGCGTGCTTGGACGCCTGCTGGCGCGCATCGCCATCGCCTGCGGCGCCGCGGCGCCTACCGTTTGGGAATGCGACGCCGCGCGTGCGACGGGCGCCGTGGGATACCGCGTCTGCGTCCCCGGGGACGACGCTCGTCGCGACTACCGCTCCGTATGCGACGTCAGTGGTGATCCGGCGATCCTCGATCCGCTGATCAGCCGGCTCGCGCCGGGCGGTGAAGTGGTGCTGGCGGGGTTCTACACGGAGCCGCTCGCGTTCAACTTCCCGCCGGCCTTCATGCGGGAAGCGCGGCTGCGCGTGGCTGCGGAATGGAAGGACAGCGATCTCGCGGCGGTCATCCGCCTGCTCGAGGACGGCCGACTCTCACTTGATGGACTGATCACCCACCGCCGCGACGCCGTCGCCGCGGAGGCTGCGTACCGGCAGGCGTTCGACGACTCCGGCTGTTTGAAGATGATTCTCGATTGGAGGCAGGCTGCATGACCCCCCCAGGCGACACCGTGTCGATTCCGGTCGAGAAACTGAAGCGCAGCCTGCGCGCGGAGGCGGCGATCGAGCCGCCCGTTCCGCAGGCCGCTGCGGTCACCAAGCAGACGCAGATCATCGCGATCTACGGCAAGGGCGGCATCGGCAAGAGTTTCACGCTCGCGAACCTCAGTTACATGATGGCGCAGCAGGGCAAGAAGGTGCTGCTCATCGGCTGCGACCCGAAGAGCGACACCACTTCGCTGCTGTTCGGCGGCCGCGCCTGCCCGACCATCATCGAGACCTCCTCGCGAAAGAAGCTCGCCGGCGAGCAGGTGGCGATCGGCGACGTCTGCTTCAAGCGCGACGGCGTGTTCGCCATGGAGCTCGGCGGTCCCGAAGTGGGTCGCGGCTGCGGCGGCCGCGGGATCATCCACGGCTTCGAGACGCTCGAGAAACTCGGCTTCCACGACTGGGGCTTCGACTACGTGCTGCTCGATTTCCTCGGCGACGTGGTCTGCGGCGGCTTCGGCCTGCCGATCGCCCGCGACATGTGCCAGAAGGTGATCGTCGTCGGCAGCAACGACCTGCAGTCGCTATACGTCGCCAACAACGTCTGCTCGGCTGTCGAGTACTTCCGCAAGCTCGGCGGTAACGTCGGCGTCGCGGGCCTGGTGATCAACAAGGACGACGGCACGGGCGAGGCGCAGGCCTTCGCCGCTGCAGCCGGCATCCCGGTGTTGGCTGCAATTCCGGCGCACGAGGATATCCGGCGCAAGAGTGCCAACTACGAAATCATCGGCCGCCCCGGCTCCGAATGGGCGGGCCTGTTCGACGAGCTGGGGCGCAACGTCGCCGAGGCGCCGCCGCAGCGGCCGCGGCCGCTCACCCAGGACCAGCTGCTTGGCCTCTTCAAGGGTGAGGCGGTGGGTCGAGGCTACAAACTGGAGCCGGCCACCTTCGAGGACATGTGCGGTGCCGCCGAGTTGCGCAAACCCTCGCTGGAAGTGATCTACGACGCGGTATGAGCCGATGAACGACGGTCTCGACAGCAGCCCCGGGAACAGCGCCGAAGTCGTCTACGACGCGGCTACGTCTGCGCCGGGAGCCACGGTCGCGCCGGGCGCCACGGTTGTACCGGGCGCGGCGGCGGGTGGCGGCTGCCATGGTGGCAAGCAGACCCTGCGCGCTGCGGCCGAAGCTGCAGGCAAGGCTGGCATCCTCGAGGGCTATGCCCGCGACTATCCGGCGGGTCCCCACGACCAGCCGCAGAGCATGTGTCCGGCCTTCGGCAGCCTGCGTGTCGGTCTGCGCATGCGGCGCACGGCGACGATCCTCTCGGGCTCGGCGTGCTGCGTCTATGGGCTTACCTTCACCTCGCATTTCTATGGTGCGCGGCGCACGGTCGGCTACGTACCTTTCAACTCCGAGACTCTGGTCACGGGCAAGCTGTTCGAGGACATCCGCGACGCCGTCTACGGTCTCGCCGACCCTGCGCAGTACGACGCCATCGTGATCACCAACCTCTGCGTGCCAACCGCCTCCGGAGTGCCGCTGCAATTGCTGCCCAAGGAGATCAACGGCGTACGCATCATCGGCATCGACGTGCCGGGCTTCGGTGTGCCAACCCACGCCGAGGCCAAGGACGTACTGGCCGGCGCCATGCTGCGCTACGCGCGCAACGAGGCGGAGGCAGGGCCCGTGCAGGCACCGCGTGCGCCGCGTTCGGGCAAGCCGACGGTGACTCTGCTCGGCGAGGTCTTCCCCGCCGATCCGGTGGGCATAGGCATGATGCTCGAGCCGATGGGTCTCGCCGCTGGTCAGGTGGTGCCTACGCGCGAGTGGCGCGAGTTGTACGCTGCCCTCGATTGCGCCGTCGTGGCCGCGATCCATCCCTTCTACACCAGCGCCTGCCGCGAGTTCGAGGCGGCAGGCCGGCCCATCATCGGCTCCGCGCCGGTGGGCCACGACGGTACCGCGGCGTGGCTGGAGGCCATTGGCGACGCCTGCAACGTGCCGCGCGAGCGCATCGAGGCGGCGAAGAACCGCATTCTCCCGGCGATCCGCGGCGCCCTGTCGGCATCGCCGATCAAGGGGCGCATCACGCTCTCCGGTTACGAGGGCTCGGAACTGCTGGTCGGACGGCTGCTGGTCGAGAGCGGAGCCGACCTGCGCTACGTCGGCACGGCTTGCCCGCGGACGCGCTTCTCGGATGCGGACCGCGAGTGGCTTGAGGCGCATGGCGTGCGCGTGCAGTTCCGCGCGTCTCTGGAGCAGGACTTGGCGGCCTTCGCGGAGTTCGCGCCCGATCTCGCGATCGGTACCACTCCGGTGGTGCAGAAAGCGAAGGAAGCGTCGACCCCCGCGCTCTATTTCACCAACCTGATTTCGTCGCGTCCGCTGATGGGACCTGCAGGCGCGGGCGCGCTCGCCCAGCTCATCAATACGGCGATCGCCGGCAAGGCGCGCTTCAACGAGATGAAGGAATTCTTTGGAGATACCGGCTCCGGAGACGCCGCAGGTGTCTGGACGGACACGCCGGCCGCTCATCCCGGATTCCGCGACGCTTGGCGCCGCAAGCTGGAGAAGCAGGCCAAAGCCCGCAAAGCGGAGGAGATGGGCTGATGCTGGTGCTCGACCATGATCGCGCTGGGGGCTACTGGGGGGCGGTGTACGTGTTCACTGCCATCAAGGGCCTGCAGGTGATCATCGACGGACCGGTGGGTTGCGAGAACCTTCCTGTCACCTCCGTGCTGCATTACACGGACGCACTGCCGCCGCACGAACTGCCGGTGGTGGTGACCGGGCTCGCCGAGGAGGAACTCGGCCAGCACGGAACCGAGGGGGCGATGAAGCGGGCGCACAAGGCGCTCGATCCCCATCTTCCGGCAGTGGTGGTCACCGGGTCGATCGCCGAA
>JBILMF010000190.1:0-4688 GCA_044375655.1 Steroidobacteraceae bacterium
CCTGCGAATTTTTCCTTCCGTGAGAACGCGTTCCGTACCTCGCAGACCAGCGAGGACACGTTGGCAGTGGCTGGCAACATCAGCCTGCCGGTCGAGTTCGGCACGGGCAAGGGCAGCTTGCGTTTCGGCGGCAAGTTCAAGGCTGGCGAGCGGAAGGCCGACGAGAACCGCTTTCGCGATCGGGCTGCCGGCGCCGCGCCCTCGGGGCCGCTCGCGGGCTTCCTGACTACCGAGGCGAGTCGCAACTATGGCTATGACCTCGGCTTCAAGGTCGCGCCGGGACTCGCCGACGCCTACTTCGATGCCGCGAAGGGCTCCTCGCCGATCCGCGCAGAGCAATCGGCAACGGCCGACTATCGCGCCGACGAGGACGTTCTGGCTGGCTATGCGCAGTGGGACCTGGACTTCGAGCGCCTCGGCATACTCGCCGGCGTACGCCTGGAGCGCACGCGCACCGAAGGCTCCGCCCCGGTCTTCAACGCCGCAACGGGTGCCATCAGCACGCGCACCGACGAGCGCAGTTACACCGGTGTCTTTCCCGGCCTCACGCTGCGCTACGAGTTCGCGGATTCGCTGATCGGGCGCGCGGCGGCCACGCGCGGCATGACCCGACCGAACTTCACCGACATCGTGCCGCGCGCACTCGAGACGCAGGAGGGGTCGTTGCTGGTCGTCCAGCAGGGCAATCCGTTGCTCGAGCCGACGCTCTCGAACAACCTCGACGTGTCGCTGGAGTACTATTTCCAGCCGATGGGCCTGCTGTCAGCGGGCGCCTTCTACAAGGATCTGCGGGACTACAACTACACCTTGCGCAGCGCCGGCAGCTACCTCGGTACGCCGGCGGCGATCATCACGCCGGAGAATGCCGACGGCGAGATGGGCGGCATCGAACTTGCGTGGCAGCAGCAGTTCACGTCACTGCCGGGATGGCTGGGCGGCTTTGGGGTGTTTGCGAACTTCACCTACGTGGATGCCTCGATCGATCTTGGCCGAACCTATGGCGGCCGTTCGAGCTTCCCGCTGCCCGGACAGTCCGAGACGGTAACCAATTTCGCGCTGTTCTATGAGCGCGGCCCGCTCAGCGTGCGCATCAGCTTCACCGATCGCAGCGACTACCTCAACGAGATCAATGCCGAGGACGGCGCCCTAGACCTCTACTGGGCCGGGCGTGATCAGGTCGACCTGACGGCGAGCTGGCAGTTCACCAAGGCGTTCGAGGCGTTCATCGAGGCGAAGAACCTCACCAACTCGCCGGGCATCCGCTACTACGGCAAGCGCAGCCGGGTCTACGAGTACGAGCAGTTCGGGTACAGTGTGTTTTTGGGAGGAAGACTCAAACTGTGAAGACTCTCCGTCCAGCAGCTATCCCGGTCCGGCGCGCGATGCTGTGCGCGACGGCGGCACTCATCGCGGGCGTGCTGTATGCGCCGGTCGGGGCGACGGGCGCCGCGGCCAGCAACACGCCGCCGCTGCAGCCGCGGGTCGTCACCGATCGCGTTCGCTACGACTCGGACGATCCGGCTATCTGGATCGACCGCGCCAATCCTGCCAACAGCCTCGTGCTCGGTACCGACAAGGACGCGGACGGCGCGCTCTATGTCTTCGGGCTCGACGGCAAGCTGCACGCCGATCGCGTGGTGCGCGGCCTGCTGCGCCCGAACAATGTCGATGTTGCGTATGACGTGCCGCTCGGCGGCCGCAAGGTCGACGTCGCCATTGTCAGCGAGCGCTTTGCCAATCGTTTGCGTGTCTTCTCCCTCCCGGATATGCGGCCGGTCGATGGCGGCGGCATTGCGGTGTTCGAGGGCGAGCGGGCGCGGGACGTCATGGGCATCGCCACCTACACCCGGCCGACAGACGGCGCTCTGTTCGCCATCGTCAGCCGGTCCAGTCGCCACGCGCCGCAACAGGGCTACCTGCACCAGTACCGGCTGGTCGATGACGGCACCGGTACGCTGCGCGGCCTCAAGGCCCGCGCTTTCGGCGAGTGGAGCGGTCGCAAGGAGATCGAGGCGCTGTCGGTCGATGCTTCGCGTGGCGTGGTCTTCGCGAGCGATGAGACCTGGGGAATTCGCAAGTACCATGCCGATCCGGCAGTCGAGAGCGCCGACGACGAACTCGCGCGCTTCGGGCTGACGGGCTTCGCCCGCGATCACGAGGGCAGTGCCGTGTTCCGGCGCGGCAACGAGCGGCCGCTGCTGTTCGTCTCCGACCAGCAGGCGGGGGAACTGCGAGTGTTCGAGCTCGACGGTCCCGCCGACGCGCCGCATCGACATGCGCTCGTCGGCCGCGTGCGCTACGCGGCGCTGGAGACCGACGGCATTGACCTCACCGGCACCGCGCTGCCTGGCTTTCCCGGCGGTTTGCTGGTCGCCATGTCGACCGATCGCAGCTTCCACTTTTACGCGCTCGACGAGGTGCTGCGGGCGATCGAACCGGCGCGCGAGTAACCCGCCGGGACGTCGTGCTATCACGCGACACGACGCCGCGCGGGCGCGCGGCGTCGCCGCCTCAGCGGGTGCGTGTCCTGATTGCTCCGGCAGCGATCCTTGCGCTCCACTCGGCGGGTCCGCTCTGGTGCACAGAGGTGCCCTCTGCATCCACGGCAACCGTGACCGGCATATCCCGGACCTCGAATTCGTAGATCGCCTCCATGCCGAGATCGGCGAAGGCCACGACGCGCGCTCCCTTGATGGCCTTGGAAACGAGATAGGCGGCACCGCCCACGGCCATCAGGTAGGCCGCCTTGTGGCGGCGTATGGCCTCGATGCCGACGGGACCGCGCTCCGCCTTGCCGATCATGGCGATGAGACCCGTGTTGGCGAGCATCATCTCGGTGAACTTGTCCATGCGCGTCGCCGTGGTGGGTCCGGCCGGTCCCACCACCTCGTCGCGCACCGGGTCGACCGGACCGACGTAGTAGATCACGCGGTTGCGGAAATCGACGCCGGCCGGCAATCCCTCGCCACTCGCGAACAGATCGGCGATGCGCTTGTGCGCAGCGTCGCGGCCGGTGAGCATCCGGCCGCTGAGCAGCAACCGTTCTCCGGGCCGCCAACTCTCGACTTCCTGCGGAGTGAGCTGGTCGAGATCTACCCGACGGGCCTCGGGCGCAGGCTGCCAGTCGACCTTGGGCCAGCGGCCGAGGTCGGGCGGTTCGAGCTTCGCGGGGCCTGAGCCATCCAGCGTGAAATGCACATGCCTGGTGGCTGCGCAGTTCGGGATCATGGCGACGGGCTTCGAGGCGGCGTGCGTCGGGAAGTCGAGGATCTTCACATCGAGTACCGTGGTCAGCCCGCCAAGACCCTGTGCGCCAATGCCGAGTGCGTTGACTTTGTCGTGCAGCTCGATGCGCAACTCCTCGATGGGAGTGCGCGCACCGCGCGCCTTGAGCTCGGCCATGTCGATGGGCTCCATCAATGATTCCTTGGCAAGCACCATGGCCTTTTCCGCCGAACCGCCGATGCCGATGCCGAGCATTCCGGGCGGACACCAGCCCGCTCCCATGGTGGGGACTGTCTTCAGCACCCAGTCGACGATCGAGTCGCTGGGGTTGAGCATCACGAACTTCGCCTTGTTCTCGGAGCCGCCGCCCTTGGCCGACACGGTGATGTCCACGTTGCCGCCCGGGACGATCTCGACATGCACCACGGCCGGCGTGTTGTCGCGCGTGTTGCGGCGCGAGAAGGCCGGATCGCTGACGATCGAGGCGCGCAGCTTGTTCTCCGGATCGAGATAGGCGCGTCGCACGCCCTCGTCGATCATCTGCTGCAGGGACAGCGTCGCGTCCCAGCGCACGTCCATGCCCACCTTCACGAAGGCCACCACAATGCCCGTGTCTTGGCAGATCGGACGGTGGCCTTCCGCGCACATCCGCGAGTTCGTGAGAATCTGCGCGATCGCGTCCTTCGCCGCCGCTGACTCCTCGATTTCATAGGCGCGGCCGAGGGACTCGATGTAGTCCATCGGGTGGTAGTAGGAGATGTACTGCAGGGCGTCGGCAACGCTGTCGATCAAGTCCTGCTGTCTGATGGTGTTCATGCTGTCATCCTTGCGGTTCCGTGCGGCCATTCTAGCGGCGGCCGCTCAATCCGGCGTCTGATAGCCCCCGCAGGCCTGCGCCCAACGCTCCGGCCCGTCGAGCGAGGCGGCAGTCAAGGCTCCGCCCCAGACACAACCCGTGTCGAGGGCGAGCAACCCCTCCCGGTCCACGAAGCCGAGCGTGGACCAGTGACCCGTCACCAGCCGCAGGCCGCGGGTGCGCCGTTCCGGGACCTCGAACCATGGCACCCAGCCCGCTTGCTGCGAGCCCGGGGCGCCCTTCATCCGCAGGTCGATCTTGCCGTCCGTGCGGCAATAGCGCAGACGCGTAAGCACGTTGATCACGAAGCGCTGGCGGTCGGCACCCGCAAGCTGTGCGCTCCAGCGATCCGGGCGGTTGCCATACATCGTGGCGAACAGCCTCGCCGGATCGGCGCGCAGCGCCGATTCGACTTCCGCGGCCAGTGCCGTGACATCCTCGGGCCGCCACTGCGGCACGACACCGGCATGCACCATGAGTTCGCCGCCATCGCGCACTGCGAGCGGGCGCGTCACCAGCCACTCGAGAAGGCTGTCACGGTCCGGTGCCGAAAGCACGTCATCGAGTGTGTCGTCGGCGCGCAGCTTGCGGCTGCCGCCGAAGGCGA
>JBILMF010000032.1:0-22869 GCA_044375655.1 Steroidobacteraceae bacterium
GCCAGCACGCTCTCGTCGATGTAGTCCGACCAGGTGTAGACGTTGAGGACCTTGGATTCGGCGGCCTCTTCGTTGTTGCCGCCACAGGCGGCGAGCAGGGTAACCGCCGACATCGCGGCGAGGAGCGGACGGACAGCGTGTTTCATTGGGCGGCGGACTCCGGGAATGCCGCGGGCTGCGGCGACGAAGCCCCGTTTATAGCGCAGCGCCGCGGCGCGGGAAAGACCGCCGGCCGGCCGTACCTCAGACGAGCCCGTCGCGGCGCACTTCCTGGTGCAGTTCATCCAGGGTCTGCACCGCTTTGGACACGAGTTCGTCGATCTGCGGACGGGTGATGACGAGCGGTGGCGCGACGATCAGCGTGTCCCAGACCGCCCGCATCACGAGGCCGTTGCGGATCGCAAGGTCGCGCCCGCGCGTGCCCACGGTACCCCGTTGCGGAAAGAACTCCCGCGAGGGCTTGCGGGGTACGAGTTCGAGGGCGCCGAAGAGACCGAGCGAGCGGGCCTCGCCCACCAGCGGATGCGCGCCGAGCTCCTGCCAACGGGCCGACCAGTAGGGGGCAAGATCCTCGCGTACCTTCTCGATCACCCGCTCGCGCTGCAGGATCTCGAGGTTGGCGAGGGCCACCGCAGCCGCCACCGGGTGACCCGAATAGGTGTACCCATGGGCGAACTCGCCGCCCTGTCCGATCAGCACTTCGGCCACCCGGTCGGCGACCATCAGCGCGCCGAGCGGCTGGTAGCCGGAGGTCACCGCCTTGGCGAGGGTCAGGAAGTCCGGCCGCGTGCCAAAGTATTCGCAGCCGAACCAGCGCCCGGTGCGGCCGAAGCCGCAGATCACCTCGTCTGACCCGAACAGGATCCCGTAGCGGTTGATGATCCGCTGTACCTCGGGCCAGTAGGTCGCCGGCGGGATGATCACGCCCCCTGCCCCCTGCACCGGCTCGCCGATGAACGCAGCAACGCGCTCCGGGCCGATCTCGAGAATCTTCGCTTCGAGTTCGCGCGCCGCGCGCAGACCGAACTCCTCGGGGTCGAGCTCGCCGCCGCACTCGAACCAGTACGGCTGACCGATATGCACGATGTCGGGGATCGGCAGCCCGCCCTGCGCGTGCATCGCCTTCATGCCACCGAGAGAGGCGCCGGCCATGGTGCTGCCATGGTAGCCATTCCAGCGACTGATGATCACCCGCCGCGCGGGCTCGCCGCGCAGTTCCCAGTAGCGGCGCACCAGACGCACGAAGGTGTCGTTCGCCTCACTGCCGGAACCGGTGAAAAACACATGCTGAAACTGTGGCGGCGTGAGTTCGGCGAGCCGCGCTGCCAGCTCGATCGCCGGCGGGTTGGCACACTGGAAGAAGCTGTTGTAGTAGGGCAGTTCGCGCATCTGCCGCGATGCCGCCTCCACCAGCTCCTCGCGTCCGTAGCCGAGCGCCACGCACCACAGTCCCGACATGCCGTCGAGGATGCGTCGACCGTCGCTGTCCACGAGGTAGACCCCCTCGGCACGGGTGATCACCCGCGTGCCGCGGGCCGCCAACGCCCGGGTATCGGTGAAGGGATGCAGGTAGTGGGCGGCGTCGAGCGCCTGCCACTGCGCGGTGCTGCGGGTCGGGATGTGGGACATCGGGGCGGACCTCGAGCCGCGGCTCAGACGTTGAGCAACAGGTGCTCGCGCTCCCAGGAACTGATCACCTGCAGGAACACCTCGTACTCCGCCTCCTTCACCAGCGTGAACGCCGACACGAAGCTCTCGCCGAGGATTTCGATCAGCGGATCACACTCGCGCAGCAGCCGAATCGCCTCATCGAGACTGCGCGGCAACGAGAACGGCAGGTCGTGAGCGCTGCCGGCGATCGGCTCCGTGGGCGAGAGCCCCTGCACCATGCCGAGGTAGCCGCAGGCGAGCGACGCGGCGCTGGCGAGGTACGGGTTGGCGTCCGCGCCGGAGAGCCGGTTCTCGACGCGGCGCGCCTGCGGGTCCGACCCCGGCACACGCAGCCCGGCGGTGCGGTTGTCGTAGCCCCACTGCACGTTGATCGGCGCCACCTGGAAACGGGTGATCCGCCGGTAGGAATTGACGTTCGGCGCGAGCAGCGCCATTGCCGCCGGCAGGTAGCGCTGCAGCCCGGCGATATGCGCGAAGAACAACTGCGTCGGCGTGCCGTCGGCGTTGGAGAACACGTTCTTGCCGCTCTTGCGGTCGACGATGCTCTGATGGATGTGCATCGCGCTGCCTGGTTCCTTCGCGTGCGGCTTCGCCATGAAGGTGGCGTACATCTTGTGGCGCAGTGCAGCCTCGCGGGCGGTGCGCTTGAACATGAAGGCCTGGTCCGCGAGGTCGAGGGCGTTACCGTGCAGCAGGTTGATCTCCATCTGCGCCGGACCGTCCTCGTGGATGAGGGTGTCGATGGCGATGTCCTGGTCCTCGCAGAACTGGTACACGTCGTCGAACAGCGGATCGAATTCATTGACGGCGGCAATGCTGTAGGACTGCCGGCCCGGCTCGGCTCGGCCCGAGCGGCCGATCGGCGGTTTCAGCGGATAATCGGCATCGATGTTCGGCTCGACGAGGTAGAACTCGAGCTCGGGCGCCACCACCGGCTCCCAGCCCCGCTGCGCATACAGGTCGAGCACGTGCTTGAGCACCTCGCGCGGCGCCATCTTCACCCGTCGCCCGTCCGCGTAGAAACAGTCGTGGATCACCTGTGCGGTCGGTTCGGCTGCCCAGGGCACGCGGCGGATGGTGCGGGGGTCGGGCTTGAGAATGATGTCGATCTCCGCCGGACTCATCGCCGCACCCGGATCGTCGGGGTAATCGCCGGTGACCGTTTGCAGGAAGATGCTCTCGGGCAGACGCATGCCCTGATCGCCCTGGAACTTCGGGGCCGGCATGACTTTGCCGCGGGCGATACCCGCCATGTCCGGGACGATGGCCTCGATCTCCTGGATGTTGTGTTCGCGGATGAACTGGGAAATTGGATCTGTCATGACACTTTCCTCTTGCGGGCGCGCGCGCTCGCGGCCTCGCCGAAGGCGGCGAACATCGCCACCGAAAACTCGTTAGCCATCACCCGCCACTCCGGATGCCACTGCACGGCCCACATGAAGGCCGGCGCGTCCGGCAGGCAGAAGGCCTCGATCAGTCCGTCAGGCGCGGTAGCCTGCACCTGCAAGGTCGGCGCAAGCCGCTTAACCCCCTGCCCGTGCAGCGAGTTGACGGCGATGCTCGTGGCGCCATCAGCCCACTCACGCATCAGCCCGGGCTCGAGCAGCACCTCATGCGCCGGACCATACTGCCGATCGAGCGGCGCCTCTTTGTCCTCGCGGTGATCGAGCAGGCCTGGCACCTCGTGTACCCGCTGCCAAAGCGCGCCGCCGAGCGCGACGTTGATCTCCTGGAAGCCGCGACAGATGCCGAGCACCGGCACGCCGCTGTCGATTGCCGCGCGGATCAGCGGCAGCGTGGTGGCATCGCGCTCCGGATCATGCAACGTCCCGGGCTCGCTCGGCCCTTCCTCGTAATGATGCGGTTCGACGTTGGACGGGCTGCCCGGAAAAAGCAGCCCGTCGAGTCCAGTCAGCACCTCCTCGGCGGCCAGCGGCTCGGGCAGCACCGGGATCAGCAGCGGCAGACCGCCGGCAGCGCGCGCCACCGCATGCGCATACTTCTCCCCGACCATGTGGAAGGGATGCGGACCGACCATTCGACGGTCGGCGGGAATTCCGATGACGGGACGCAGCAACATGAGGGGCTCGGCCTCGACAAGCTCGCCGAGGCCGGAAGGATTAGACCATAGTCGGCCGCTGTATGCCCATACAGAGCGCAAAGATTAGTATCTAAGCCGTTGTTTTAATTGAATCTATATTGCCGACCGGATGATCCAACCCGTATGCTCCCGTGCTTTGGGCGGTCACCGAGCCGCGCACCCGCTGCGGGGCATCATGACGGCATCAGCTGAACTCGAACTGTTTCTCGACCGCCATCCCGGGACACGCCACGTCGATGTCTTCCTGAACGACCTGAACACCGTCGAGCGCGGCAAGCGCATCGATCGCGCCGGTCTTGCCCGCATCTACTCCGAGGGCATGCTGCTACCCGGTTCCATGTTCGCGCTCGACGTCCTCGGCGGCACCATCCAGGCGACCGGGCTCGGTTTCGACGAAGGCGACGCCGACCGGCCGTGCCGGCCACTGCCGGGATCGCTGGTGCCAGTACCGTGGCAGGAGGGCGGCATCGCCCAGCTGCAGGTGTCGATGTACGAGCGCGATGGTCGGCCGTTCTTCGCCGACCCCCGCCATGTGCTCGCCAAGGTACTCGATCGCTTCCACCGCCTGAACCTGACGCCGGTGGTGGCCATCGAGTACGAGTTCTACTTCGTCGATCGGGCCCGTCAGGCCGACGGGCTGCCGCAGCCGCCGCCCCTGCCCCTGAGCGGCAGACGAGAGTTCAGAACTCAGATCAATTCGATGACTGATCTTGACGAGTATTCGAGAGTTTTATCTCGGATCGACGAAGTCGCACGACTTCAGGGGTTGCCCGCCACGAGCGCGCTCGCCGAGTACGGCCCGGGCCAGTTCGAAGTCAACCTCGAACATCGGGCCGATGCGCTGCAAGCCTGCGACGAGGCGCTACGCTTCAAGCGTGTGGTGCGCAGCGTGGCCCGCGAACAGGGCTGGGACGCGACCTTCATGGCCAAGCCCTACCGCGACATGGCCGGCTCGGGACTGCATGTCCATGTCAGCCTGCTGGATGCGGGCGGCGAGAACCTCTTCGCCTGCCCCGATCCCGCGTTGGCCCCGCCCGAGGCGCCCCAGCATGGCGTCGCCAGCACGGCGCTGCGCCATGCGCTGGGTGGGCTGCTGCGCACGCTCGCCGATGGCATGGCGATCTGCGCACCCGGCCCGAACTCCTACCGCCGCTTCCGGCCCGAAGCCTACGTCCCCATGATTCCCTGCTGGTCGGTCAATAACCGCGGCAGCGCGCTGCGCCTGCCGGTGAGCGACGAACGTAACCGCCGCATCGAGCATCGACTGGCCGGTGCCGACGCCAATCCCTATCTCGTCGTCGCCTGGATTCTGGCCGGCATCCACCACGGCCTCGCCGAGGGGCTGGAACCGACGCCGCCGGTCCGTGGCAATGCCTACCGCGAGCCGGGCGACGCCCTGCCCACCCACTGGCCGAGCGCGATAGAGCGATTCCGCCGCAGCGAGTTCGCCGCCGCCTACCTCGGTCGGCCGTTCCGCGACCACTACGCCACGGTCAAGCAGGCTGAACTCGAGGAGTTCAACTCCTACGTCACGCCGCTCGAGATGCAGTGGTACCTCGGGGCAATATGAGCGGCGCGCACGTCGATTCCTGGTATGCGGCAAGCGCAGGTGCGCTGCCGTCACGGTCGCCGCTCGCCGGCACGGTCGACGCCGATGTCTGCGTGGTCGGCGGCGGCATCGCCGGCTGCTCGACCGCGTTGCATCTGGCGCAGCGCGGATATCGGGTGGTGCTGCTCGAGGCGGAACTGATCGGCTGGGGCGCCTCCGGCCGCAGCGGCGCGCAGGCCATCACCGGCGTGGCCTGCGGCCAGACGAAGCTCGAGGAACTGCTCGGTGCGGCCGACGCGCGCCGCATCTGGGACATGAGCGTCGAGGCGCTCGATCTGCAGCGTTCGCTGATCCGCGAGCACGCCATCGACTGCGACTATGTCAGCGGCCAGATGCATGTGGCCATCAAGCCGCGTCAGGAGCGCGAGTTGCGCGAGGAGGTCGAGACCGTCAACGGCCACTACGGCCACACCTCGCTGCGCATGGTCGAGCGCGACGAGGTGCGCTCGCTGATCGCCTCCGAACGCTACATCGCCGGCACGTACGACGACGCTGGCGGGCACCTGCATCCGCTCAAGTACACCCTTGGCCTCGCGGCGGCCGCCGAGCGTGCCGGGGCGCGTCTCTTCGAGGGCTCGCGGGCGCTCGACTATTCGCGCATCGCCCGGGTGCAGGGCGCTGCGGCGGCTGCGCAGTCCACCGCCCACGGCGACACGCTGCTCGTGCGCACTGCGGGCGGCACGGTGCGCTGCAGCGCGCTGGCGCTCTGCGGCAACGCCTGGCTGGGACCGCTGGCGCCCGCGCTGGCCCGCAAGATCATCGGTGTGGGCACGTACATCGTGGCCACCAGCCCGCTGGGCGCCGAGCGGGCCGCGACGCTGATCCGCAACCGCGCCGCCGTCACCGACATCAACTGGGTCATCGACTACTTCCGCCTGTCCACGGATCATCGGCTGCTGTTCGGCGGCCGGGTGAGCTACTCGGGCCTCGACCCGCTCGGTACGCGGCGCGCCACCCGTGCGCGCATGCTCAAAGTATTCCCGCAACTGGCCGACACCGCGATCGACTATTCCTGGGGCGGTCTGGTCGATATCACCCTCAACCGTGCTCCGCACTTCGGCCGGCTCGAACCGGGCGTCTACTTCCTGCAGGGATTCAGCGGCCATGGCATTGCGCTGACGGGCATCGCCGGCAAGCTGCTCGCCGAGGCCATGGCCGGCACCAGCGAGCGCTTCGACGTCTTCACGCGTATCCGCCACCGGGACTTCCCCGGCGGCGGCGCCCTGCGGCGCCCGGCGCTCGTGCTGGCGATGCTCTGGTACCGGCTGCGCGACCTGCTTTGAGGGCATGCACAGTCCTCGGAGCAGCGCTCAGCCCGGCGCCTCCCGCGGCAGGAAACGGCGCAGCAGCGGTCGCAGACGCTTTTCGGTGATCTCGGCCACCAGCGAGTAGGCAGCCGGCACCACCACCAGCGACAGCAGCGTCGAGGTGATGAGGCCACCGATCACCGACACGCCCAGCGGCGTACGGAAGCTGCCGTCCGCGCCCAGACCAAGCGCGATCGGCAGCATGCCGGCGCCCATGGCGAGCGTGGTCATGATCACGGGACGAGCGCGCTTGCGGCAGGCATCGATGAGCGCCTGCTCGCGCGGCATGCCCGCCTGCTCGCCGAGGATCGCGTAGTCGACGATGAGGATCGAGTTCTTGACGGCGATGCCGTTGAGCAGCAGCAGGCCGATCAGCGACGGCAGCGACAGCGCCGTACCCGTGAGCAGCAGCAGGCCGAAAGCCCCACCACCGCATAGCGGTACTGCGGCGAGGATCACCAGCGGCTGCGTGCCGCTGTGGAACAGCAGTACGAGCACGAGATAGACCGAGACGATGCCCGCGAGCAGCGCGAGCACGAAGCCGAGGAACAACTCGACGAAGGCCTCGGAATCGCCGGCCGGCAGGATGCGCACGCCGGCGGGCAGGTTCTGCATTGCCGGCATCTGGTTGACTCTGGCCATCACGTCGCCGAGCGGCAGACCGTTGAGCTCCGCAGAGACGGTCACCGTGCGCTCGCGGTTCAAGCGATCGATGCGCGCGGGCCCGCTGCCCTCGGTGATGTCGGCGACGGCCGCGAGCGGTACCGGACCCGCCTTGCCGGGCACACGCAGCTGCCGCAGCACCGCCGGATCGGTAAGTGACGCGCCGGCGAGTTGCACGCGGATCGGCACCTGCCGCTCCGCGAGGTTGAGCTTGGCAAGCCGCTGGCGGATGTCGCCGCTGGTGGCGATGCGCGCTGCATCGGCGATGTCCACCGTCGAGACACCCAGATCGGCGGCGCGTGCAGGATCGGGCCGGATGACGATCTCGGGTCGCAGCAGGGCCGCGGTCGTCGTCACCGTACCGATTCCCGGCACGGTGCGCAGCGCGGCGGCGAGCTCGCGCGCCGCGATCCCGAGCTGCTCGGAGTCGCGGCCGCCGATGGCGAGCGTCAGCCGATCACCCGGACCGCCGGCCGCGAAACCGACGCGCACGCCCGGCAGGTCGGCGAGCGTCCGTCGCACGCTGTCCTCGATCTGCGCGCTGCTGCGTTCGCGATCGGCCGCAAACTGCAGCGTGATGCCGACCTTACGCACCTCGGGAAAGGTCAGTCCCGCGCTCATGCTGTCGCCACCCTCGCCGCCCACTGTCGTGAAGGTGCTGACGATCTCGGGGATCTGCTCGCGCAGGCGTGCGCGCACTTCGTCGGCGACCTGCAGGGAGTCGACGAGGCGGGCACCCGGTGGCAACTCGACCTGCAACTGGGCGCGCGACTGGTCGGTGGTCGGTACGAAGGTCTTCGGGATGAGGGGAATCAGCCCGAGCGACAGTACGAAGGTGGCGAACGCGAGACCGAGAGCGCGGCCGCGATAGTGCAGCGCGAGCTCCACCCAGCGCAGGTAGCGCTGCATCAGCGGCGAGTCGACCGCTGTCTTCGGCTCGCCGCGCATGAAGTGGCCGGCGAGCATAGGGGTGAGCAGGCGGGCAACCAGCAGCGAGAAGAGCACCGCGGCCGCGGCCGTCCAGCCGAACTCGCGGAAGAACTTGCCGGTGACGCCCGGCATGAAGGCCACCGGGATGAACACCGCCGCCAGCGTCACCGAGGTGGCGATCACGGCGATGCCGATCTCGTCGGCGGCATCGATCGCCGCCTGCATCGGCGGCTTGCCCATCGCGCGATGCCGCGCGACATTTTCGACCTCAACGATGGCGTCGTCGACCAGCACGCCGATGACCACCGCAAGCGCCAGCAGGGTCAGCAGATTCAGCGAGAAATCGAGCCAGTGCATGACCGCGAAGGTCGGAATCACTGACAGCGGCAGCGCAATCGCCGAAATCAGCGTGGCGCGCCACTCGCGCAGGAAGAACCACACGACCAGCACCGACAACAGCGCCCCCTCGAGCAGCATGATCATCGACGAGTCGTACGAGGCCTTGGCCGTCTCGACCGTCGATTGCACCTCGGTGAAGCGCACCTCGGGATGCTCGGCCTGCAGCTCTGCGATGCGCTCGCGGATGCCGTCACCCACCGCGACCTCGCTTGAGCCGGAGGTACGCCGCGTCGAGAACCCGACCACATAGCGTCCGTCGAGCAGTGCCGCGGAGCGCGGTTCGGCCGCACCGTCGGTGACCGTGGCGATCGCCGATAGTCGCACGCTGCGGCCATCCGGCAGGTAGATCGGATAGTCGGCGAGGTCCTGCGCAGTGCGCACCACCGCGACCGTGCGCACCGACTGCTCGGCGCCGCCGGTCTCGGTACGGCCGCCCGGCCGCTCGACCTGCAGCCGCGCGAGCTGCGCCGACACGCTGCCCGCGGTGACGCCGAGCGCCTGCAGGGCCTCGGCACGCAGGTCGACGCGTACCTCGCGATCGACGCCGCCCACACGGCTGACCGAACCGACGCCAGGGACGTTGAAGATGGCCTTGGTGACCTTGTCGTCCACGAACCAGGACAACTCGTCGGGCGCCAGACGGTTGGACTCGACCGCATAGGCCATCAGCGTGCCGCCCACCAGATTGACGCGCTGCGTCACCGGCTCATCGATATCCTGCGGCAGGTCGCGCCGCACGCGGGCGACCGCATCGCGCACCTCATCGAGCGCACGGTCGAGATCGCGGCCAATCTCGAACTCGATCCGCGTCACCGACGTGCCCTCGCTCACCGAGGAGTTGATGCGGCGGATATCGGCGATGCTAGCGACCGAATCCTCCACCTTGCGCGTGACGTCGGTCTCGATGGTCGAGGGCGGTGCCCCGGGCAGATTGACCGTGACCTGGATGGTCGGCAGCGCGATGTCGGGCAACTGCGAAATGGGCAGCTGGCGCAGGCCCCAAAGCCCGGCAACGACCAGCACCACGAACAGCAGGACCGAGGGCAGCGGGTACTTGATGCCCCAGCGCGAAAGGTTCATGACGCCGTGCCGGCGACGACCTTGACGACGTCACCGTCGCTGAGGAACCCGGCGCCGCGGGCCACCACGCGCTCGCCCGCCTTCAGTCCCTCTCTGACCTCGATGAACTCCCCATGGGAAGGCCCGGTGGCGATGCGCCGCTGCAGCACCTTCCCGCCCTCGCCCATCACGAACACGTAGGGATAGCCGTCGCGGAACACCACCGATTGCCGCGGCACCACGATCACCTCGGCCTTGCCGACTTTGAGCCGACCCTCGGCGAACATCCCCGCACGCAGCGCTCCCGGTTGCGGCAGGTCGGCATAGATGAGTGCGGTGCGGGTCTGCGGATCGATTGCGGGCGACACTGCACGGACAACGCCGGCCACGGTCTCGCCGGAAGGTCCCCGCAACTCCACGCCCGCTCCCGGCCGCAGGCGCGGCAGGTCGGTCTCCGCGACCTCAGCCCGCCACTCCAGGCGACCGCGGCGGATCAGCCGCAGCAACTCGCCGCCGCCGTTGACGATCTGCCCGGGCTGCACCTGCCGTGCCGAAATGACTCCGGCATCAGGTGCGCGCAGCGTCGCAAAGCCGAGCCGCAGGCGCGCCGCATCGCGCTCCGCCTCGGCCGTCACGAGCTGCGCGGCGGCCCGGGCCCGATTCGCACGCAGAACCTCGAAATCATTGGTGGAGATGAGATTGCGCTCGAGCAAGCTCGTACCGCGGCGCTCCTGCGAGGCGGCGAGCTCAGCATTGGCGCGGGCCTGATCGAGACTGGCCTCGGCCTGTCGCGCCTGCACCTCGAGTGTCCGCCGGTCGAGTTCGACCAGTGCCTGACCCGCCTGCACCCGATCACCCGGCTCGACGAAGACATTGGCGACGCGGATACCCGCGAGTTCGACGCCTAGAGACATCTCCTGCCAAGCCGCCACCGAACCCGAGGCAACGATCTCGCGATCGACCGGCCGCCGGTCGGCCGCCGCAAGAGTCACGGTGAGCGAGGAGGCGGCCGGCGGTGGCTCGCTGCTGCGCGAGCAGGCGGGAAGCAGCAGGGCAGCAACGAGCAGCACCGCAAAACCAAAGAATTTCGAAGTCATGATTTGCCGCACGATACGCATCTTCGGCCACCGACCGCCAACCTGCCTGTCACGGCGACCATGCGCCGGCCATGAACTGGGCGTACGGCGGCAGCCTAGCGCAGCTCGTAGCAGCGGTGGATATCGGTATTGCGCAGGAAATCCGTCGGGATCGTCGCCCGGCTGAGGTCGCTGACCGCGTGGCGGGAGGCGATCGCCGGGTCGAGCCGGAAACGTTGTGCGTTGGTGGAGAACACCAGCAGGCCGCCCGGAGCGAGCAGCGCCATGCAGGCCTCGATCAGCAGCGGATGATCGCGCTGCACGTCAAATACGCCCTCCATGCGCTTGCTGTTCGAGAAGGTCGGCGGATCGCAGAAAATCAGCTCGTAGCGCTCGCCGCGCAGCGTCGCCTCCGCGAGCCACTCGCGGACGTCGGCGCGGACGAACTCGTGTCGCGGTCCCGCCAGTCCGTTGAGCGCAAGATTCTTCTGCGCCCACTCGAGGTAAGTGGCCGACAGGTCGACGGTAGTGCTGGCACGCGCCCCGCCCGCCACGGCATAGACGGTGGCCGTACCCGTGTAGGCGAAAAGGTTGAGGAACCGCTTTCCGCCCGCGGCCGCCCGCAGGCGGGCACGCGTCAGTCGATGGTCGAGGAATAGCCCCGTGTCGAGGTAGTCCTCGAAATTCACCTGAAAGCGCAGCCCACCCTCGGCAACCACGTGGAACTGCCCGCTCGAGTCGCGCCGCGTGTACTGCTCGCCCCGACGGGTCCGGCGCCGTGTGCGCAGGTGCAGATGGTCCGCGGGCACCCCGCTCGCCGCCACCAGCGCGGCAAGCGCCTCGCTGCGCCGCCTGCGGACCGTATCCTCGGGTATCGCCGCGGGTGCCGCGTACTCCTGCACCACCAGCCAGCGCTCGCCGGGTGACTCCGCCGAGGCATAGACGTCGATGGCGAACGCGTACTCGGGCATGTCCGCGTCGTACAGCCGGTAGCAACCGATGCCCTCACGGCGCAGCCAGGCATCGAGCTGTCGCTGGTTCTTGCGCAGCCGGTTGGCAAACATTCGCGCGCCGGGCGTATCGGCAAGCGCGGGATCCACCTGCGTACCAGGCCGCGGCCGCAGATCCCGCACCGCTTCGACACCCACCTCGATGCGTAGCAGCCGGCACTCAAGCGCACCGTTCCACAAAGTGTGCACGCGATGCGCGCGCAAGCCGAGTTCGAGCCCGAGCGAGGCCTCACCCGTGAGGACCGCCGCTTCCCAGCCGGCGAACCGCTCGCGCAGCACGCCGCCGAGTTCGCGATGCACGGCGCGGGCCGCCACCTCATCGCCGAGCCGCAGTCCCCAGGGCGGGTTGGTGCACAGCAGTCCGCGCGGTGCGGGGGCGACCACCTCCGCGAGGGTGCCGGGCTCGAAGGCGGTGATTTCTGCGACCCCTGCATGGGCAGCGTTCAGGCGGGCATCGCGGATGAGTCGTCGATCGGCGTCGCGACCGAGAAAACGCACACCGCGTGCGACACAAGCGGCAAGGCCGGCCGCTGCCCGTGCCTCGGCGGCCTCGAGCAGACGCTGCCAGAGCGCGCCGTCGTGGCCAGGCCAACCAAGGAAACCGAAGTAGCGGCGTCGATGGTTGGCGGGGATATCGGCGGCGATGCGCGCCGCCTCGATGACCAGCGTGCCGGATCCACAGAGGGGATCGATGAAGGCGGCCCCTTCGGCGGCGAGCCGCGGCCAGCCGGCGCGCAGCAGGATTCCGGCAGCGAGGTTCTCGCGCAGCGGCGCCTCGCCGGTATCGCCGCGCCAGCCGCGCCGGTGCAGACCCTCGCCGGCGAGGTCGATCGACACCGTGACCCGGGTACCTACGGCATGCGCGTGGACACGTACGCCAGGCTCGCTCGTGGCAATGTCGGGCCGCACGCCCACGCTGTCGCGCAGACTGTCGCAGATCGCGTCCTTCAGTCGCAGCGTGCCGAAGTGCGTGTTGGCAATCGCCGGATGGCGCCCCGACCACTCGCAGGCGAGCGTGCCGCGCGCGTCGACATGCTGCCGCCAGTCGATGCCGCGCAGCGCCGCGTAGATCGCTGCATCATCGGCCGCCTCGAAGCGCAATACCTCAAGGAGGACGCGACTCGCGACGCGCGACTCCAGGCAGGCGCGGTAGGCCACCTCCAGCGCGCCGGTGAACGCCACGGTGTTGCCGCGCTCGCGCACGTCGAGCGCACCGAGTTCGCGCAGCTCTTGGGCAAGCAGGTCGCCGAAACCGCGTGGCACGCTGGCCACGAAGGCGTAGAGCCGGCTCATGCGCTGCGCCGCCGCCGCTCTGCAGCGGGCGGCCAGGGACGCAGGTTTCGCGGGTTGCGCTTCAGGTAGCGGCAGAGGATGCGGTAGGTGTCGACGTCGAAATGCGTCGGTGTCGGCGGCAGGCGCCAGCCGTCGCCGTCTGCCGACTGATCTGCCCCGTCGGCATCGACATCGCCGAACACCACCGTACCCAGGTACTGCCAGCCATCGACCAGATGCCAGTGGCGCATGCCGAGCGCGCTCTTTTCCTCGATTGCCACCGGGCCCGGATGTGGCCAGCTGCGCAGTTTGAGCGGCGCCAGCTGCAGCTTGAGGCGCAGCCCATGACGCGCACGCGGCTCCGCGCCGACGCAGGCGCCGGCGCAACGGCCAACCTGGTAACCGAAACAGGAGCCCTCTCCGCCCGCCTCCAGACCAAGCAGCCGCAGACAAAGTCGGTGCTCGCGGGCGAGCGCGACCAGCGCGCTCTTGGCCTGCCGCGCGCTGCGGTAGAGACCGAAAGCGTCCACGTCCCGCGGCAGCGGGCCGTCGAGCTCATGCAGCCGCGGTGGTCCGCCAGCATCGTCCACCAGCCAGGTGCAGGTTCCGCCGCCACCGCGCAGCCGCCGGTTGTAGACGGGCTGCAGCTCGCGTACCAGTCGCGACTCGAGCAGCAGCGCGCCGAGTTCCCCGGCGGTCTCCGTCCACTCGATGCGCCGCGTCTGCGCGGCGAGGCGCTGCGACTTGGAGTCGCGGCTCGCACCCATGAAATGCGCCAGCACGCGCTCGCGCAGGTTGTTCGCCTTGCCGATGTAGATGAGCGCATCGCCCTCACCGAAGAACCGGTAGACACCGGCGGCCTCCGGCAGATCATCGATCAGGTCCGGCGAGAGGTGCGCCGGCAACGAGGGTCGGCGGCCGACGCGCTCGATGGCTGCGTCGAGGGTTGCGGCCGGCCAGCTCGCGCGCAGCCGCTGCCACAGCTGGGCCAGCACCTGCGCATCGGGCAGTGCGCGGTGGCGCGCGCTGCACTCGAGCCCATGTCGCTCGATCAGCGCATCGAGGTTGTGCCGCGCCGCCTCCGGGTAGAGCTCGCGCGACAACCGCACCGTGCAGCCGAGTGGCGCGGCGAAGCGTCGGCCCGCGCGACGCATCTCGGCACGCACGAACCCATAGTCGAAACGCGCATTGTGCGCGACGAAGCGCCGCCCGGAGAGCCGCGAGTCGATCTCCCCGGCGAGCTGCGCGAACGGCGGCGCCGCCGCGACCATGCCGTCGTCGATGCCCGTGAGCCGCTGGATGGACAAAGGGATGCGCGTGCCCGGATTCACCAGCGAGCTCCACTCCCACTCGATCACGCCGTCGCGCATGGCGACGATCGCAATCTCGGTGATGCGGTGCCAGGCCGGATGGCCACCCGTGGTCTCGACGTCGACGAAGGCGACCGGGCCGCCGGCAAGATCCTGCGGGTCGTCGCTCACCCGAGCTCGATCCAGGTCGTCTTCAACTCGGTGTACTTGTCGAAGGCGTGCAGCGACTTGTCGCGGCCGATGCCCGACTGCTTGTAGCCGCCGAACGGGACTGTGATGTCGTCGGCGTCGTAGCAGTTGACGTACACGGTGCCGGCACGCAGACCGCGGGCGATGCGGTGGGCTGTGGAGAGGTTGCGACTCCATACGGCGGCGGCCAGTCCGTACTCACTGTCATTGGCGATCCGCAGCGCCTCTGCGGGCTCGCGGAAAGCAATGCAGGAAAGCACTGGGCCAAAGATTTCCTCGCGCGCGATGCGCATCGAGGGAGCAACGCCGTCGAAGACCGTCGGCTCGACGTAGTAGCCGCCGCTCTCGCGACGCGACCGTGAGCCGCCCACCAGCACCCGCGCGCCCTCGCTGCGGCCGGAGTCGATGTAGCCGAGAACCCGCTCCATCTGCCCCTCATCGACGAGCGCGCCGAGCCGCGTCGCCGGATCGAGCGGGTCGCCGGGCTGAAACTCGCCGGCGATCGCCGTCACCTTGGCGAGCAGCGCCTCGCGGATGGACTCCTCGACAAGCAACCGCGAACCGGCCGAGCACATCTCCCCCTGGTTGAAGAAAATGGCTGCCGCGGCCGCGCGTGCCGCCGCGTCGAGATCAGGGCAGTCGGCGAACACGATATTGGCGGACTTGCCGCCGCACTCGAGGCCCACCCGCTTCATGTTCGACTGCGCTGCATACTGCATCACCAACTTGCCGGTGGCCGTCGAGCCGGTGAAGCCGATCGCATCGACGCCCATGGACGAGGCCAGCGCCTTGCCCGCCGTGGCACCGAACCCGGGCACCACGTTGAACACCCCCTCCGGCAAGCCCGCTTCCACCGCGATCGCCGCAAGCCGCAGCGCGCTGAGCGGCGACTTCTCCGACGGCTTGAGCACCAGTGAATTGCCGCTCGCCAGCACCGGACCCAGTTTCCACGCGCTCATGATCAGCGGAAAATTCCACGGCACGATTGCGCCCACCACGCCGAGCGGCTCGCGGGTGATGGTGGCTAGCGTCCCGGGACCGGTGGGCGCCACCTCGCCGTAGATCTTGTCGATCGCCTCGGCATACCACTCGATGCAGCGTGCGGTCGACGGCACGTCGACGCGCAACGCGTCGCCGATGGGTTTGCCCATATCGAGCGTCTCAAGCAGCGCCAGCTCTTCCTTGTGCTGCAGAATCAGCTCCGCGAAGCGCCGCAACACGCGTTTGCGCTGCGCCGGAGCCCTGTTGGCCCAGCTGCCGGACTCGAACGCCCGCCGGGCGCTGGCCACCGCCGCCTCGATATCGACGGCATCGCACGCGCTGACTTGGGCAATCAGGCGCCCATCGACGGGGCTGGCCTTGTCGAAGGTGGCGCCGCTCGCCGCCGGAACGTAGTGCCCGTCGATGAAGGCCGAGGCCCCTGGGCGGAGCGCCCAAGCCCGGTCATGCCAAGGGGAGTTCTGAATCTGGGGCATGGCTGTATGCTGCTCGCGTCGTTGTGAGGACAGAGTTTACCAGCGGCTGCACCGTTGTCCGGCGTCCTCGCCGGGCACCGCACCAAACCGGTGCGAGAAACGCGTTAAAATCGCCGGCGTAGCCCCGAAAACAAACGAGTGTGCATGGCACGGGCCTTGCTCGTCCGAATCCTGTACACACCACAACCCCCGAGGACCCTCGCTCATGAAAACCGCTCCCGCAATCGCCGCGCTGGCGCTCGGTGCAGCCGCGATGACTGCTCACGCCCAGGTCAGTTCGACCATCACTGTCGCCTCGGACTACGACTTCCGTGGCATCACCCAGACCTCTCGCGACCCGGCGCTGCAGGCCAGTCTCGACCTGTCGACCGAGTCGGGATTCTATGCCGGCGCCTGGGCGAGCAACGTCGACTTCGGCAAGAGCGCGGACGCGGATATGGAGGTCGACGTCTACGCCGGGTGGCGCGGCAGCTTCAGCGACGACTGGACTTATGACGTGGGTGCGGTGCAGTACACCTACCACCCGGGCGGCGACAAGGTCGACTTCGCCGAGGCCTACGCAACGCTCGGCTACAAGGCGGTGTCCGCCAAGTTCTGGTACGCCTGGGACTTCAGCAACTCCGGCAAGGACGCCACCTACGTGGAATTGAACGGCGCGGTGCCCCTGCCGAACGACTTCAGCCTGAACCTGCACGGTGGTTACAGCAGCGGCGACTACTGGGACGGAACCGAATACTTTGACTACTCCATCGGCGTATCGAAGTCCGTCGGCAATTTTGCCCTCGGTCTGAAGTGGGTGGACGGTAGCGACCTCGAGTCGGCCAAGAACGTCCCCGACGACGTGTTCACGTCGGAGAGCAAGGTCGTATTTACGGTGGCGACTACGCTACCTTGGGGCAACTGACGCCTTCACCGGACATGGCGGCGGGTCCCGCAGGACTAGCGGGACCCGCCCGCCGCGGGATATGTCAGGCCATCAGGCGACGGCGTACGCCGAGGGCCGCTTCCCCCAGCAGTCCGACGGCCACATACATGACTGCCGTGAGCAGGTAGGCCGGATAGTAGCCGCCCACCGCCGTCGTAAATGCCGCCAGCGAGGCCGCCGACGGTGACGGGGCGAAAAGGAACATGCCGAGATTGGCGACGATGAAGGTGATCGCCGTACCGCCCAGTACCGCAAGCGCCACGCGACCGAGTCCGCCGCCACCCGCCCAGCGCCCGGCCCACCACAGGGCACCGTACGCCGGGATGAGGAACAGGTAGGCAATTGAGTAGCAGTTGGTGGGCGTGCCCAGCGCGAAGGCCGCAAGGTCGATCACCCAGGCCAGAGCAAAGAATCCCGGGAACAACCGCAGGTCACGCAACCACAGACCCGCGAGAAAAAACACGGCCCAGGAGGCATCCACCGGACCGCCGTTCTCACCGAAGTGCCCGAGGCGGGTCACGGCCATGACCACCGCAAGTGCCAATGCTGTCCACCAGAAGCGCTGGTTCGCCGGGGACAATCCCATGTTGTGCGTATTGCGTGCTGCTTGATTGATCATTGCCGTTTTACTCCCTGTCAGCGCGGCGCACGGTGGCGCAGCGTCACGAAAAACTCCCGGCCGAGCGCCGGATAGAGCGTCGCCGTCTCGTATCGCTTGTCGAGGGCATTGGCCACTCTGACCTGCAACTCGGTGCCTCCGCCCACGCGCCAAGCGCCGGTCAGGTCGACCACCGCGTACCCGCCGAGCCGCCGGGTGTTGGCGAGGTCATCATACCTGTGGCTCGCGAACTGCACACTCGCGCCGACATCGAACCTCGCGGCCGACCAGGCGAGCGCGGAGCGACCACTCCACGCCGGACGCCGCGGCAGATCGCGGCCCCGGGCACTTCCCCGCCCGGCATCCTCGGCAGACAACCAGCCGAGCGACTGTTCGACGCGCCATGGACCGCGCTGCCACTGCAGCGACCCCTCGATGCCGCCGAGTACCGCCCGCGCGATGTTCTGCGGTCTGAAGCTCGCCACGTCGAACGCGATCAGCTCGTCGATCTCGCTGCGATAGACGCTGACCGACCAGCGGCCCCAGGCGCGTCGCTGTCGCAGCCCGGCCTCCGTGGTCAGGGCGCGCTCCGGGTTGAGTCGCGGATTGCTGAACCCTGGGTAGTAGAGTTCGTTGAACGACGGCGCCTTGAAGGCGCTGCCGACGCTCGCGTAAGCCTGCGTATCGGTCGCGAGCCGCAAGCCCCAGGAGAGGCTGCCGGTGGCGTTGCTGCCGAACTGCTCGTTGTCGTCGATGCGCGCCGCCAGCGCGAGGCTCTGTGCGCCGAATCCGCGCGCGTACTGCGCGTAGACCGCGCTGTTGTCGCGCGAGCGGCGATCGTAGCGGATGTCGCTGTCGACGCGGTCGCGCAGAAAATCGGCACCGATCATCAACTCGCCGCTGCCGAGCCGCAGTTCGTTTTGCCAGCCGAGGCTGTCGCGCGAGGAGTTGAATACGCTGGTGAGGCTGCCGCCACGCCGGAAGCTGGTCGATTCATCCGCGGATCGTCCGACCACCAAGGTGCTGCGCCAGCCCGTCACCGGTTCCGTCACCCACTCAAGTCCGGCCGCCTCGTTGACCAGGTCCGACTGGTTGAGGAAGGACGAGTCGAAGGACACCCGCGCCTCCGCGCGCTGCGCGTATGCCTGCAGCGTGTCGCCGCCACCAAACTTCACGCCGCCGGCGACGTTGACGCTGGTGTTGCGGTAGGGATCGCGATCCGGCTCGAGCGTGAAGCAGCCGCCGCCCGGCGGGAACGGCAGACCGAGGCAGGCGTTCACGCCGTCGGTCTCGAAGTGCCCCGCCTTGACGTCGAGCCATCGCGCCTCGTCGCCGAAGCCGAGCGCAGCCGCGAGCTGCCGGGTGCCGTTCGAGCCGGTGGTCAAGCGCAGTACCGGCGCGCCTGCACCACCCCGCCGCGTGAAGATCTGTACCACGCCCCCCATGGCGTCGGCACCGTAGAGACTGGACCGGGGGCCGCGGACGATCTCGATGCGCTCGACGGTATCGAGCGGCAAGTCCTGCAGTGCGGGAATGCCCGTGGTCACCGAACCGATACGGACCCCATCGACCATCCACAGCACATGGTCGGACTCGCCGCCGCGCAGATAGACGGAAGTGGGCTGGCCGACTCCGCCCTGCCGGGCGATGGCCACACCCTCGACGCCAACCAGCAACTCATCGAGGGTACGTGCCTGCGAACGCTCGATATCTTCGCGCTCGATCACCGTCACCGACGAGAGGCTCTCGTCCAGCCGCTGCCGCGAACGTGTCGCGGTGATGACGTAGAGTCCGTCATCCTTGCGGGTCGCGCCACCCGCGGACTCGGCAGGTGCTGCCGTCGCGCCAGCGGGGCCGACGGCGAGAGAGACCCCGGAAAGCGCCAGGGCGCAGCTTGTCACAACAGAAAAAAAGGCCGTGCCCGGCCGCCGGATAATGGACATCGCAACTCCTTCCGCGCTTCCACCCGAGCGCGACTCTGGATGTCACGAGGCCGGTCTCCGGACTCGCGAGGGCCACCGGTTGCGGCGCGTGGGCGCCGGACCGCGGTGACGAGGGAGATCGCCTTCCCGTCTCCACCATTGCAGTGGAGTCAGTGGCCGATGATCACCCTGCCTCGCTTACCGTTGCGGGGGCAGTGCCGGATTCGCGCTGAAGTGCGCCCACCGGCTTCCCGTTTCACCCACGTCGCGACCATCGCGACGCAGGCACCTCATGAACGGGCAAGAGGCTACGCCGAAGATCAGCCCGACGTCAACGACGAACCAGCTTGCACGTTCAGTGCGTGGACTGCGCCGCTCGAGGAAACACGGGCGCCTCAGGAACTGCAGGAGAGTGCCGAACAACCAGCGCGATGCCGTGCCCACTCCGGGCGACGCGCCGCATAGCTCTCGTAACCCGGCTGCTCGTCGTAGGGACGACGCAGCACCGCCAGCAATTGCGCGAGCGGCTGCGGATCACCGCCGGTGGCGGCGTCGATCGCCTGTTGCGCGAGGTAATTGCGCGGCAGGTACCGCGGGTTGACCGCGTCCATCCGCCGACGCCGCTCGCTGGCGCTGGCGCCGCTGGCCGCACCGCGCGCGTGCCAGAGCTTGAACCACGCCACCCAGCGTTCGCGCAGCGCCGTGTCGACGACCGCGCCCTCGTACAGCGCTTGGGCAACGGGCGGCGGCAAGTGCGCGTCCGCGGGCGGCGACAACTGCGCGTCTGCGAGCGGCTGCTCTAGCATCCCGGACAACCCGCGGAAGAAGATCGGCATGTCCGTTTCCACCGCGGCGAGCAGCGCGAACAATTCTTCGACCAGGGCGTCGTCGCCTTCCCTGCCCAGCGCCTCGAGTCCGAGCTTGGCGGCCAACATCGCGCTCCAGGTGGCGGCGTAGGTGCTGCGGTAGCGCTCGAGCCCGTCCTGCAGCAGTTCCTGGTCCCCCACCAGAGGCAGGAGCGCGCCGGCGAGCCGCGAGAGGTTCCACATGCCGATCTGCGGCTGCCGCCCGTAGCAATAACGGCGGCCGGCGGCGTCGGTGGTGTTCGGAGTCCACGACGGGTCGTAGCCCTCGAGCCAGCCATACGGACCGTAGTCGATGGTGAGCCCAAGGATCGACATGTTGTCGGTGTTCATCACCCCGTGCACGAAACCCACACGCATCCAGTGGGCAATCATCACGGCGGTACGTCGGCACACCTCCTCGAACCAGCGCGCGTAGGCGCGCGGCGAGTCGTGCCCATGTCCCGGAAAGTGGGTGTCGATCACGTGGTCGGCAAGACTGCGCAGCAGCCCGTTCTCCTCGAGGGCGGCATGGATCTCGAAGTTGCCGAAGCGGATGAACGACGGGGCGACCCGGCACACGATCGCCCCGGGCTCGGGCTGCGGATTGCCGTCGTAGAACATGTCGCGCACCACCTGCTCGCCGGTGGTGACGAGCGACAGCGCGCGGCTGCTCGGCACGCCGAGGGCATGCATGGCCTCGCTGCAGAGGAACTCGCGCAGCGATGAACGCAGCACGGCACGGCCGTCGGCGTAACGCGAGTAGGGCGTCGGGCCGGCTCCCTTCAACTGCAGCTCTTGCCGCTCGCCGGCAGGGGTTACGAGTTCGCCGAGGGTGAGCGCCCGGCCATCGCCGAGCTGCCCTGCCCAATTGCCGAACTGGTGCCCACCGTATCGCGCAGCATACGGGCGCATGCCGGGAGCCAGCGCGTTACCAGCCAGGATATGGAGTGCTTGCGAGTCCGCCGCCGGACGCGCGACGCCGAGGCGTTCCGCGATTTCTTCGGACCAGGCGAGCAGGCGCGGCGCGGCTACCGGCGTCGGCACCACCTCGGTGTAGGCTGCACCCGGAACCGCCCGCGGCACGTTGTCGCGCCGCGGGTCACCCGGCAGCGCGGCAAGGAAAGTTGCCCCGAACTCGAGTTCGGCCAGGTCGCGCAGCGCCATCCCGGCGCCGGAGGCGGCGGGCACTCAGCCCGACTGGCCCGCGAGGTTGACGCGCGAGGTCACCTGTCCGCGGAAGTCGAGCCACGCGTGGTTGGTGAAGTCGTACAGCTTGCAGCGACGCACGCAGTCGCGGTAGCTCTGCCACGTCATGCGATAGGCCTGAAACTGGTCGCTGAACTTCTCGCTGAGCACCGCCTGTGCCCGACGCAGCGAGTACATCGGAATGCGCGGGTTCAGATGATGGGCGTTGTGCTCCATGATGTTGTGCATCAGTCGGTCGATACCGAACGGGAAGCGGACCTGCACGGTGGCCGTGAGATAGGCCCGGTAGCGCTGCCACTCGTGACGCTGACGGAACCAGGCGATCGCCGGGTGGGTGTGGTGCACGAACACCACGAAGCCCATTACCGCATTCCACAGAGCGAACGGCACCAGTACGCCGAGAGCCAGCAGCAGCCAGAAGTTCTGTCCGGTCTCGACGGCGACCACCGCGACCAGTGTGACCCACAGTCCCATGCCGACGGTGACCAGCGCGCTGTCCCAGTGGTACTTCGCGCGGCTCGCGCCGATCTGCCGCTTGGTGGCGAAGTAGAGCTTCTTCCACCACAGTTCGAGAAAGTAGTAGAGGCCCCAGCCGACGCCGCTGCGGTAGATGCGCTCAAGCACGCGCCGGTAGCGCGGCAGCGCGTCGAACTCCTCCTTTGAAAACGGCGCCCAGACCTGATCGCGACCTTTGAGGTTGTTGAACCCGTGGTGGGCCACGTTGTGGCCGACGTCCCAGAGGCTGAAGGCGGTCATCGAGGGCAGGAAAGCCACGCGTCCAAAGATGTGGTTGAGGGTCTGGCTCTTGAAAAACGACCCGTGGCAGGCGTCATGGCCGATGAGGAACAGACGCACGATGCCGGCGGTGATGAGCACCAGCGCGAGCCCTGCCGCGAACAGCGCCAGATCGAGGGCGAGGGCGATGAACGGTCTGACGTAACCGGCGTTCTCGAAGGCCAGCAGCAGGCTCTTGCGGCTGGCGGTGTTGGTGGTGTCCGTCGGTGGGGAAGTCGCGTCCTGCATCGTGCACCTGCGAGTCACGGTGGTTGGCCGCTCATTGTACCCGGTCGCATAATGACCACCATGACATTCTCCTCCCCGCCCCTGCGGAACGAACTCGCCGACATTCATGGCCTGCTGCCCGCGCTCAGCGGCACCGAGCGGGCGGCTGCGCTCAAGACCGGTCGCGCCCTAGTCACCGGCGCCCGCCTGCGAGCTGCCGAACGCCCCTATCTGGATGCCTTCCTGCAGGAGTTCGGCCTCTCAAACCAAGAGGGCATAGCCCTCATGTGCCTCGCCGAG
>JBILMF010000163.1:0-6222 GCA_044375655.1 Steroidobacteraceae bacterium
GCCCACGCCTTTGGCGGGTTGATGAAGCGCCAGGCGCTCACCGTGTCCATGCGCGCGGTGGTCCCGCCGGCTGACAGTCCGAGATGTATGCCGCTGCCGTCGTCGCCCTGAGTGCCGAGCGGATAGCCAGGGAGGTATCGCGGTGCATGGTGGGCAAGCATGCGGCGATTGAACACGAAGCCCCCCGCGGCGAGACAGACGCCCGCCCGAGCGCGCACGTAGCGGACTCGACGGCGCGTGGCCTCGATGGCGGCGGCTTTCCTGAAGCGGCGGACCGCGAGTTTCAGCAGGTAGCGTGCGCCAGGCAGGATCGGCGGGATCAGTGCGTAGAGGCGCTGCGCTGCGGCCTGATGGGCGATGAACTCGTCGCGCGCAGGTCCGGCCTCGAGTTCCAGAAGCTTGACGCCGATCACCCGACCTGCGCTATCGACCAGCAGTTGCCGCGCTTCGGTGTAGGGCATGAAGTCCGCGCCACGGCTGCGGATCCAGTCGTGGAGTGGCCAGACGATCGAACCACCGAGACCCACGGCGCTGAGCATCTGCTTGCGGGTGAGGCGACCGGCACCGCGATGGCCACGGGCCGCAGGTTTCGCGCGCGCCGCATACTCGGCAAGCAGCGAGTTGTCGGAGTGATATAGGAAGTAGTCGATTTGCGGATAGGACGTCTTCTCCGCGTACAGCGTCGAGTTGAACTCGACGCCCTTGTCGATCAGCCAGTCGACCGTATGCGGACTCTGTTCGCAGAAGCGCTGCAGCGTGGATTCGGCGACGCAGCCCTGCGTTTCCATGGCGAGGTAGGCGTACATGTTCTGGGGCGTATCTTCGACGCCGGCAGCCTGCTGGATGCGGGTACCGCCGCCCGCATAGAGCACGCCGCCGCTGGCGGCGCTCGCGCCGCCGCCTGCGTAACGGTCGATCAGCGTCACCCGCAGGCCGTTTTCCAGAGCCTCCGCGGCAGCGCTGGAGCCGGCGGCGCCCGAGCCCACCACGAGGAAGTCGGTGTCCAGATCCCAGCCGTGGGCGTCCGGATCGTCGATCACTGCGGCGGGTTCCACCTGCGAGAACCACGGCGTCGGCGCCGTCATGCGGCACCCGACGTTCTGGGCGCCAGTTCGCGCAGTGCGTAGCGCTGCACCTTCCCCGACGCGGTGGTTGGCAGCGTATCGACGAAGTGCACGCGGCGCGGGACCTTGTAGTTGGCCATGTTGTCGCGACACCAGGCGATAAATTCGTCGATTCCGAGCCGGGCACCCGGTCGAAGCACGATATAGGCCGCTGCAACTTCGCCCAGCCGTTCATCTGCGATGCCGATGATCGCTACCTGCGCGACTGCGGGGTGGCCGCTGATCAGCGACTCGATCTCGGCCGGGTAACAATTGAAGCCGCCGACGATGAACATGTCCTTTTTTCGATCCGTGATCCGCAGGTAGCCGCGGTCGTCCATGGTGCCGATGTCGCCCGTGTGCAGCCAGCCCTCTGCGTCGATCGCCGCGGCCGTGGCCGCCGGGTCGTCGAGGTAGCCCTGCATCACGTTGTAGCCGCGGACGCGGATCTCGCCCTCACTGCCGCGGGGGACCTCCCGTCCTGCGTCATCGACGACACGCGCCTCAGTGCCCGGGAGCGGGGTCCCACAACTGTGGGCAATCGTCTGCGGATCGTCGCCGGGGCGGCACATGCTCACGGTCCCGGTCGACTCGGTCAGACCGTATCCCGTCACGATGGTGCGAAAACCGAGTTCATCGCGCATGCGCTCGATCAGCGATACCGGCACGCTGGCCGCGCCCGTCACCGCCAGCCGCAGCGTCGCCGTGCTGCCGCGATCGAGCGCGGGGTGCGCGAGCATCGACTGGAACAGGGTCGGTGGGCCCGGCAGCACCGTGATGCGATCGGCGGCGATGCGGCGGATGACCTCCGCGGCATCGAACACCGCCATCGGCAGTATGGTCGCGCCGGTCAGCAGGCAGGCGAGCCAGCCGGCCTTGTATCCGAAGGCATGAAAGAATGGATTGACGATCAGGTAGCGGTCCTGAGGTCCGAGGCCGACGATTCCGCTCCAGGCGCTGAATACCCGCACGTTCTGTCCGTGGCTCGACATCACCCCCTTCGGCTGGCCGGTCGTGCCGGAGGTGTACATCACGTCGGCGAGATCCCGCGCCGAGAGTTCTGCGATGCGGCGCGGCACCTCGGCCAAGTCGGCCGCCGTCGCGGCCGCCAGAAAGCCATCCCATTGCGGACTGTCGAGTTCGAGCAACGAGCCGAGCGCAGGCAAACATTCGTCGCGGAGCAACTGCGGGAAGTCGATGCCGAGAAAGCGGCCGGAGTGGCAGAGGATTCGCGCTCCGCTACGTCGCAGGATGTCGCCCGCTTCGCGCCCTTTCAGTCGCGTATTGAGCGGTACGATGGCCGCTCCCGCCGACTGCGCCCCGAGGGCCGCCACGATCCATGACGCCGCGTTCGGTCCCCAGATCGCTACGCGTTCGCCGGGACGGATACCTGTGGCGATGAATGCCGCGGCAACCGCCTCCACCCGCACGGCAAGTGACCTGAAGCTCAGCCGAAGCTCGCCGTCCTCGATGGCCAGGGCCTCGCCGAACCGGTCTGCCGCCCGGGCGAGGACGCCCGGCAGGGTTTGTGGTCCCTCCGGCTGCATGTTTCGTCGACGACCCCCGTCGAAAATTCGCGACTGATGGATGAATTGGTACTAGAATTGTTGTAAGCGTAAATAACATAGCATTTTTTTACGCATTCGCCATGCATAGCAGGCAACTGGACGGGGCACTGGATTTCGGCGGCAAGGTCGTGCTGATCACCGGTGGCACGAGTGGCATCGGTGCGGGCATCGCTGCGCGCTTTCTGGAGGCGGGCGCCACGGTGGTGGTCTGCTCCCGTCGACCGTCGGCGCAACTGCCACAGCACGGCGGGCGGATCGCTGCGTACGAGGTCTGCGATGTGCGCAAGGCGGTGGACTGCCGGGCCACCGTGGAGCGGGTGTTGGCGCGGCATGGTCGTCTCGATGCGCTGATCAACAACGCCGGAGGCGGCGTCGAGGTTGCCTCGGCGGAAGCCGAACCCGCGCTCATCGAGAAAATCATCCAGCTGAATCTGACGGCTGCGTTCTTCATGAGTCAGGCCGCCCATCAGGTCATGCACCGGCAGGCGGCTGGCGGCTCGATCGTCAACATATCGAGCGTTTCGGCGGTGCGCGCCTCGCCTTGGAGCGCCGCGTACGGGGCCGCCAAGGCAGGGCTGGTCAATCTCACCGAGTCGCTAGCCATGGAGTGGGGTCCGCAGAACGTGCGCGTGAACGCGCTGATCGTGGGTCTCGTCGCCACCCCCAACTCGCTGGATCACTACGGGGGTGCCGAGGGGGTGGCGCGCATCGGTCGCATGCTGCCGCTGCAGCGCATGGGCGAGCCCCAGGACGTAGCCGACGCCTGTCTTTATCTTTGCTCGCCGCTCGCGGCCTACGTCAGCGGGGCTCAGCTCGCCGTGCATGGCGGCGGCGAAAAACCCGTGTTCCTCGATCTCGCGCGGCCGCAGTGATGACGCTCGGGTCCCCGCCCATCGACGCGCCATCGCCCATCATGAAGCCACATTGAAGGAGTACCGCGATGTCCGAGTACAAGCCGAAGGTAGCCATCGTCACCGGCGCGAGCCGCGGAGCCGGCAAGGGGATAGCCCTGGCGCTCGGCGAAAAGGGCATGACGGTGTATGTGACCGGCCGCAGCACCCGCGAGCAGGACCATTTTCTCGGTGGCACAGTGCAGCGCACGGCGGACGAGATCACCGCGGCGGGCGGCCAGGGCATCGCGGTAGTCTGCGACCACGAGCAGCCTGTCGCGATAGAGGCGCTGATCAGGCAGGTGGAGCGCGAGCAGGGACGTATCGACATCCTGCACAACAACGTCACCTTCATCCACGACGATCTCATCTTGCCGGAGCCCTTCTGGAAGCGGTCGGTCGATCTCGTCAGGATTCTGGATGTGGGTCTCAAGTCGGCCTACTACGCGTGCTACTACGCGGCGCCGATCATGGTTCGGCAAGCCAAGGGACTGATCTCCTTCTCATCGTCATTCGGTTCCGCCTGCTACATGCACGGTCCGGCCTATGGCGCGCAGAAGGTGGGCGTCGACAAGTTTGCCGCCGATATGGCGGTGGACTTCGAGAACACCGGAGTCTGCTGCGTTTCGCTGTGGATGGGCCCGCTGCTGACGGAGCGTTCGCAGAAGGCGTTCCGCGAGCGGCCCGACCAGTACGCGCCGTTCCTCGAGGTGGTCGAGACGCCGCAGTTCTCGGGCGACATCCTCTACGCCGTTGCCTGCGATCCCGACAACGCGAAGCTCTCCGGTCAGACTCTGGTCGGCGCCGAGATCGCGCTGCAGTACGGGCTCAAGGACCGCAACGGCAAGCAGCCGCCCTCGTACCGCGACATGCTCGGCGAGCCGCGCAAGCAGCATCCGGCCCGCGTCTACTGACGCTCCGATGGATCCGCGCGAACTGCGTCGGGTGTTCGGGTTGTTCACCACCGGAGTGACGGTGGTGACTGCCGTCAACCCCGGGCCCGAGCCGGTGGGGGTGACTGCCAATTCGGTGACCTCGGTCTCGCTCGAGCCGCCGCTCATTCTCTGGTGTCTCGCGAACAAGAGCAGCAGCCTGAGCGCCTTTGCGCTGGAGGCCCCTTTTGCCATCCACATCCTCGCGGCCCATCAGGCGGATATCGCATTGCACTTCGCGCGCGCCGGTGCCGCCAAGTTCGAGGTCGACCCGTGGTGGCGCAGCCATCCGACGCCGCCGGATATCGATGGCGCGCTCGCACGCATCGAGTGTCGCGTTGCGGCACTGCACCCGGGCGGCGATCACACCATCATCATCGGTGCGATCCACACGCTCCGCTTCAGGCAGGCGCAGCCGCTCGCCTTCCATGCCAGCCGCTTCGGGCGATTCAGCATCGACCAAGCGGCCGCAGCCGTCGATCCGTGGCCCGATCCGCGCGGCACGTGGATGTGAGCGTCAAGCGGTCCGTGGAGCGCCACTCGTGGATGTGAGCGCAACGCGCCTGCTCGATTGGTTGCGACGCGCCCATCCCGAGTGGAGCGCCGTCGCCATCGGGTCCCTCGTGCCCTCGGCGGCGGGCTACTCCAACGTGACGCTGCTCGGGAGCCTGCAGTGGCGGGAGGCAGGGTATCCCCGTCAGCAGGATTTCGTCCTGCGCCTGCAGCCCGCTACCGATTCCATCTATCCGGACCACGATGTCATGCGCCAGTGTCGCGTACTGCGGGCGCTCGCAGGTACCGGTCTGCCCGTGCCCGAGCTGCTCGGCGTCGAGCACGATCCGTCTGTCCTCGGCAGCCCGTTTTACCTGATGAGACGGATCGACGGACTCGCCCCGAACGAAGATCCGCTGTACCACCTCGAGGGTTGGTTCCACGATCTGCCGGCCTACCTGCAGCGCAGGTGCTGGCTCGCCGGCATCGAGGCGGTGGGCCGCATGAGCCGGCTCGACTGGCGACGGCTCGAACTAGGTTTTCTCGTCGACGGCGCCGGAATTTCCCGGCAACTCGATTACTACGCGCGTGCCATTCTTTGGGCGGAGCAGCTTGCCGGCCGGCGCTATCCTCTGCTGCATGCCGCCGAGGCGTGGCTGCGGGCCAAGCAGCCCGATGAAGAGAGGCTCGCCTTCTCGTGGGGCGACGCGAAACTCGGCAATTGCCTCTTCCGCGACGGCGAACTCGTCGGAGTGCTCGATTTCGAGCAGGCGACGCTCTCGAGTCCGGTCGATGATCTTGCTTGGTGGTTGATGCTCGACGATTCTCTTTCGCGAGGCTACGGCGTGCCGCGGCTTGCCGGTCTTCCCTCCCGCTCGGAGTCGATCGCTGCGTGGGAGCGCGCGAGCGGGGAGAGAGCGATCAATCTCGACTACTACGAGGTGTACGCGGCTTGGCGCATGGCTTTCGTGATGGCGCGGCTCGCCCACATCTTCAGGTCCCGAGGTTGGATCTCGCCGGAGGACGACATGGATGTACGCAACGGTGGTGCGGCACTGCTAGCTGCCCACGGAGAGCGGGAGGGGTTCGCATGAGCGGCAGCATCGGACCATTGGTGGCCGCCGATGAGTGGTTCAACCACCAGATTGTGGAAACCCATGCAAGCGTGCTGCACACCGACCCGTCGTGGACCGAGAAGGTCTGGGGTACGGTCTGCAGCCCGGACGGCTCCATCGCG
>JBILMF010000033.1:0-22723 GCA_044375655.1 Steroidobacteraceae bacterium
CCGGGCAGGTGCCGCAGGGTCTCAGTCGGCCTGCCGCCGCAGGAAGGCCGGGATGTCGAGGATCTCCTCCGCGCTCTCCGGCTCATGGCGCAGCCCGTCTCCGGCTGCCGCCTTGAAGCGCTCGAAGGCCGGCACGTCGAGCTTGCTGTAGTCGCCGCTGACCGCCACCGGCCGGCGTACGGCGCGCAGACCCTCGGCGCCGGCACGCGCGGCGCCCCCCCCGCGCTGGCCGCCCGTGGCGACAGCCGGCACCACCGGCGGTGCCACGACCTGTGCTTGCGGCCGTCCGAGCCCGGTGGCCACCACGGTGACCCGGACCTCGTCGCTCAGCTGCGGATCGATCACAGTGCCCACCACCACGGTCGCGTCCTCGGAGGCGAATTCCTTGACCACGTTGCCCACTTCCTCGAACTCGCCGATGCCGAGGTCGAGTCCGGCGGTGACGTTGACGAGGATGCCGCGGGCACCGGCGAGGTTCACATCCTCGAGCAGCGGCGAGGAAACGGCCATCTGCGCCGCGGTGCGCGCGCGCTCGGCGCCGCTCGCGTGGCCGGTGCCCATCATCGCCATGCCGGTCTCGCTCATCACGGTACGCACGTCGGCGAAATCGACGTTGATCAGGCCGGGACGGGTGATCAGCTCGGCGATGCCCTGCACTGCGCCCTGCAGCACGCCATTGGCGCTGCGGAAGGCGTCGAGCAGCGTCGTCTTCGGACCGAGTACGGTCAGCAGCTTCTGGTTCGGGATGGTGATCAGGGAGTCGACGTGGCGCGAAAGCTCGTTCATCCCTTGCTCGGCGACCGAGGCGCGCTTGTTCCCCTCCATGTTGAAGGGGCGGGTGACCACGGCGACGGTCAGGATGCCGAGCTCGCGCGCCAGTTGCGCGACCACCGGCGCCGCACCGGTGCCGGTGCCGCCGCCCATCCCGGCGGTGATGAACAGCAGATCACAACCCTCGACGAGTTCGATGATGCGGTCACGATCCTCCATCGCGGCCTGCCGGCCAATGTCGGGGTTGGCGCCGGCGCCGAGCCCCTTGGTGATGCCGGCGCCGATCTGCAGCGCGGTCTTCACCTGCGAGTTCTTCAGTGCCTGCGCATCGGTGTTGATGCACATGAACTCGACGCCCTCGACACCGCTCTGCACCATCTGCGAGACGGCGTTGCCGCCGCCGCCACCCACGCCGAGAACCTTGATCACCGCGCTCTGCGTGTACGAGTCCATGAGTTCGAATTTCATCTGTCGCTCCTCCGTCGGAAGTTGTGCGAATCCGCAATGTTGATCAAAAATTTCCCTGGAACCAGGCGCGCATGCGGTCGACCATGCTGCGCGCGTTGCCGGCGATGGCGCGGCCGCGCGAACGGCGTGGCACGAGATGGTCGCGTCCGTAGAGCAGCAGGCCGACACCGGTCGAGTGGATGGGGTTGCTGGTGACGTCGGCGAGGCCGCGCACACCTTCGGGCATGCCGAGCCGCACCGGCACGTGGAAAACCTCCTCGGCCAGCTCGATGGCGCCCTCCATCTTCGAGCTGCCGCCGGTGAGCACGATGCCCGCGGCGATCGTCTCCTCGAAGCCGCTACGCCGCAGCTCGTCGCTGACCAGCCTGAACATCTCCTCGTAGCGCGGCTCGACGATCTCGGCGAGCGTCTGGCGCGCGAGGCGGCGCGCGGGGCGGTCGCCGACGCTGGGCACCTCGATGGTCTCGTCGGGATTGGCAAGCTGCGAGAGCGCGCAGGCGTAGCGCAGCTTGATCTCCTCCGCGTTCTGCGTCGGGGTGCGCATGCCGACCGCGATGTCGTTGGTGACCTGGTCGCCGGCGATCGGGATCACCGCGGTGTGGCGGATCGCGCCGTGCGCGAATACGGCGATGTCGGTGGTGCCGCCGCCGATGTCGACGATGCAGACGCCAAGGTCCTTCTCGTCCTCGGTGAGCACCGCGTAGCTCGAGGCGAGCTGCTCGAGCACGATGTCGTCGACGTCCAGACCGCAGCGCTGTATGCACTTCTCGATGTTCTGCGCCGCGCTCTCGGCGCCGGTGACGATGTGCACCTTGGCCTCGAGCCGCACGCCGGACATACCCACCGGATCGCGGATGCCCTCCTGACCGTCGATGATGAATTCCTGTGGCAGCACGTGCAGGATCTTCTGGTCGGCCGGGATGGCCACGGCCTTGGCCGCGTCGATCACATGCTCGACGTCGGCGGGCTGCACCTCGCGGTCGCGGATCGCCACCACCCCGTGCGAGTTCAGGCTGCGCACGTGGCTGCCGGCGATGCCGGCGTACACGGAGTGGATCTCGCAGCCGGCCATCAGTTCGGCCTCCTCCACCGCGCGCTGTATCGACTGTACCGTCGACTCGATGTTGACCACCACGCCGCGCTTGAGACCGCGCGAGGGCTGCGATCCGAGACCGATGATCTCGATGCTGCCGTCGGGCGCGATCTCGCCCACCAGCGCCACCACCTTCGAAGTGCCGATGTCGAGACCGACGATCAGTTGCCGTTCAGGTTTTTTCGCCATGTCGATTCCGTCCATCACCCTTCCGGGTTGTCGTCGGGCGCGCCGGCGGCGGCCACTCTGGTATCGCCGCGCCAGCCGACTGCAAAGCCGTTCGTGTAGCGCATGTCGACGTAGGAGATCTCCGCCGAGCGCTGCACCACCAAGCGCAGCGCCGCGGCCACGAAGCGCTCGAAGCGTTCGTCGACCTGGCGGCGACCGAGGCGGATGCGCACGCCGTTGTCGAGGTCGATCTCCCAGGCGCCGCGGGGGTCGAGCCGCAGCGCGGCGATACGCGCACCGCCCTCGACGAGACGGCCCTGGATCGCGAGGTAGCGCTGCGCGACGAGGCCCTCGCTGCCCGGGGGACCTGCGAGCCGCGGCAGCTCGGGCGGCATGAAGCGCGACTCGCTGATGAACAGCTCCCCGCGGGCGTTCAGCAGACCGTTCGCGCCCCAGCGCGCCGCTGCCACCTGCTCGACCACGCGCACCTGCAGTCCCCGCGGCCACGCGCGCGCGACGCTGGCGGTGTCGATCCACGGCAGCGACTCGAGCGCCCGCTGCAGCCCGTCGAGATCGGCGGTGACCAGACCGGCGTCGCTGAGACGCTCGCGGACCGCCTGCTCCACGTCGAGGGCCGAGACCCGCTGGAAGCGGCCCTGCACCTGTACCCGATCGATGGGCTGGTCGAGTGCGGCCACGATCAGCCAAAGAAAGGCGCCGACGGCCGCGAGTCCCGCGCCGGTCCAGCCGACGCGCAGCCAGTCGATCCGCGGCATCTGCCAGCCAGCCTCGTCACTGCGGCGGCGGTTGCGTGCCCTGCGATTGCCGAAGACGCCCATGTCCGTTCCCGCCCTCCCCTCAGGCCTTGCGCCGGCGTGCGAGGCTGGTCTCGAGCACCCGCCACACCAAAGTGTCGAAATCGATGCCGCTCGCCCGCGCCGCCATCGGCACCAGACTGTGGTCGGTCATGCCGGGCACGGTGTTGATCTCGAGCAGCAGCGGCCTGCCGGTCGCGTCCATCATGAAGTCCACCCGCCCCCAGCCGCTCGCGGCCGCGGCCTCGAAGGCGCCGACCGCCAGCGCACCGAGGTGCCGCTCGGCTTCGGCGCCGAGGCCCGAAGGGCAGTGGTACTCGGTGTCATCGCGAAAATATTTGGCTTCGTAATCGTAGAAGCTGCGCGGCGTCGCGACGCGGATCGAGGGCAGAGCTCGTCCCTGCAGCACCGCCACCGTGTACTCGGGGCCGGGAATGAATGCCTCGGCGAGCACCACTGCGTCGGTGGCGGCGGCAGCCGCGTACGCGGCGGGCAGGTCCGCCGCGCGCTCCACCCTGCTCATCCCGACGGAGGATCCCTGGGTGGCCGGCTTGACGAAGAGCGGTAGGCCCAGCCGTTCCACGGCGCCCTCGAAATCGGTCTTGCCGCGCAGCAGCACGAAATCGGCCGTGGCGATGCCGACCGCAGCAGCCAGCCGCTTGGTACGCACCTTGTCCATGCATACCGCCGAGCCAAGCACACCGCTGCCGGTGTACGGAATACCGAGGCACTCGAGCGCACCCTGCAAAGTGCCGTCCTCGCCTCCCGGCCCGTGCAGCGCGATCCAGGCGCGGGACACGCCCATCGCCACCAGATCCGTGAGCGGCGACTCGCGCGGGTCGAAAGCCAGCGCATCGACACCGCGGCGCAGCAGCGCGGCGAGCACCGCGCGGCCGCTGAGCAACGAGATCTCGCGCTCGCTGGAATCGCCGCCGAGCAGCACCGCGACCTTGCCGAACTCGCACGGCTCGCCAACCCGGTGCTCCGCGGCGGCATCGATGACAAGACGCATCAGGCAGCCTCCCCCACGATGCGCACCTCGGTCTGCAGCCGTACGCCGAAGCGCTGCTCGACGGTGTCCTGCACGTGGCCGATCAGTTGCTCGAGGTCGCCGGCGCTCGCCGCGCCCTCGTTGACGATGAAGTTGGCGTGCTTCGGCGACACCACGGCACCACCGATGCGCAGCCCCTTGAGTCCGGCAGCCTCGATGAGGCGCGCCGCGTGATCGCCGGGGGGATTGGTGAACACCGAGCCGCAGCTCCACTCGCCGATCGGTTGGCGGCGCTTGCGCTCGACGAGAAGATCGCGGATCGCTTCGGGAGCGATATCGGCACGCCGCTCGAAGTCCAGGGTCGCGGCGAGAAACGCCTCGTCGACAGCCGGCGGTTCCACGTGACGGTAGGAGACGCGGTACTCGGCGGCATCGCGCAGACGGACGCAGCCGGTGCGGTCGATCACCTCGACGTTGCGCACATGGCGCCAGGTTTCGCCACCGAAGGCACCGGCGTTCATGGCGAGGGCGCCGCCCAGCGTGCCCGGTATGCCGGCAAAGAATTCGGCGGGACCGAGACCCCAGCGCACGCACTGGCGTGCGATGCGCGCGCAGGGCACGCCGGCCTCGCACCAGACGGCGCTGTCGCCGCGGCGTTCGAGCGCGCCGAGCGCGCCATGCAGCGCGACCACCGCACCGCGCAGACCGCCGTCGCGCACCAGCAGGTTGCTGCCGAGCCCCACCCAGCAGAGCGGCGTCGTCGATGGCAGTGCGCGCAGGAAGTCGACGAGATCGTCGCGATCACGAGGCTCGAAGAAGATCTCCGCGGGGCCGCCGACATGCCAGGTGGTGTGGCGGGCCATCGGCTCGGCGAGGGCCAGCCGCCCGGCGAAGCGGTCCTGGAGAGAGCGCAGCACGGCGGGATCGGCCACCGCGGGACCGGCTGCGCCTGAATGGGCCACGGCAGAGCTCACGCCCCGACTCCGCCAAGCCGTCCGGGCAACTCATGCGCCACGGCGCTGATGTTGCCCGCACCCATGGCAAGCACCACGTCGTCGGCGCGCAGCAGTCCGCGCAGGCTCTCGGCGAGTTCCTCGACGCGGGCCACGAACACCGGCTCGATCTGGCCGCGGCTGCGTACGGCACGGCAGATTGCGCGCCCGTCGGCGCCGGGGATGGCCGCCTCGCCGGCCGCATACACCTCGGTCACGAGCAGCACATCCGCGGCCGACAGCACGCCAGCGAAGTCGTCCAGCAGGTCGCGGGTGCGCGTGTAGCGGTGCGGCTGGAAGGCGAGCACGATCCGCTGCGACGGATAGGCCTGGCGCACGGCGTCGAGCGTGGCGCGGATCTCGGTCGGGTGATGGCCGTAGTCGTCGATCAACAGCGCGCTGCCATCCCCGGCGCGTACGCGACCGAGATGCTGCAGTCGCCGGTCCACGCCCTGGAACTTCCCGAGCGCACGCTGGATCGCCGCGTCATCGACGCCGAGTTCGCTCGCCACGGCGATCGCGGCGAGCGCGTTCTGCACGTTGTGGCGACCGGGCAGGTTGAGGTCGATCGGCAGTGCGCGGTCGCGGCCGGGGCGCAGCACCTCGAAAGCCGTGTGCATGCCGCGGCGCTGCACACTGCAGGCGCGCACGTCGGCGCCCTCCTCGATTCCGTAGGTGATGACCGGCCGCCCGACGCGCGGCAGGATGCCGCGGACCTCCGCGTCATCAGCGCAGAGCACCGCCAGCCCGTAGAACGGCAGGTTGTGGAGGAAGTCGACGAAGCTCTGCCGAAGCCGGTTGAAGTCGCCCTCGTGCGTGCCGAGATGGTCATTGTCGATATTGGTGACCACGGCGATCAGCGGTTGCAGGTGCAGGAAGGAGGCGTCGCTCTCGTCGGCCTCGGCTACCAGGTAGCGGCCTTCGCCCAGTCGCGCGTTGGTTCCCGCGCTCTTCAGCCGGCCGCCGATCACGAAGGTCGGGTCCTCCCCGCCCTCGGCAAGCACCGAGGCCACCAGGCTGGTGGTGGTGGTTTTGCCGTGCGTCCCGGCCACGGCGATCGACGCGCGGAAGCGCATCAGTTCGCCGAGCATCTCGGCGCGCGGCACCACCGGGATGCGCTGCGCGAGCGCCTGCGCCACTTCCGGATTGGCGGTGGAGACCGCGCTCGAGACGACCACCACGTCGGCGCCGTCGACGTTCCCGGCCGCATGGCCGATGGCGATGCGCGCCCCGAGCCCGGCGAGCCGCGCGGTCACCGCGTTCGGCTTCAGGTCGCTGCCCTGCACCCGGTAGCCGAGGTTCAGCAGCACCTCGGCGATGCCGCCCATGCCGCTGCCGCCGATGCCGACGAAGTGGATCGTGTCGATGCGGCGCATGCGCTCGATGCCGACGCGTTCGTGGCGTGTACCGGCGCCTGGTGTCCGGTTCATGGTCGACTCCCGGCCGGCACGCCATCGGCGGCAAGTCCGCCTGCCTTGAGGCAGGCGTCAGCCAGTTCGCGGGTCGCCTGCGGACGCGCAAAGCCGCGCGCCCGCTCGGCCATGGACAGCAGCAGGCCGCGATCGCCGCATAGCCGCTGCAATTCCGCCGCGAGGCGCGCGACGTCGAACTCGCGCTCGGCGATGAGCACCGCCGCGCCGCAGCCGACCAGTTGGCCCGCGTTGCGGGTCTGGTGATCATCCACGGCGGCCGCGAACGGCACCAGCACGGCGGCGACGCCAACGGCGGCGATCTCCGATACGGTCAGCGCCCCGGCGCGGCAGATGACGAGATCAGCGGCGGCGTAGGCGCCGGCGATATCGTCGATGAAGGCACTGACGTCGGCGGTGACGCCCGCCTCGGCATAGGCACGCTGCGTCGTCTCCAGCATGCGCGTACCGCTTTGATGCCGTACGCGGACGGCGGGCGCGCCGTCACCGCCACGCAGCAGGCCGATGGCCGCCGGCACCACGCGGTTCAGCCGCTCCGCGCCCTGGCTGCCGCCGACCACGAGTATGCGCAGCAGATCGTCACGGCCGGCCCGGCGCACGGCGGGCGGCGGCAGTTCAAAGAATTCGCGGCGTACCGGGTTGCCCACGGTGACGGCTGCGCTGCCGTGACCGAAGCTGCCGTCGAAGGCCTCGAGCACCCGGTTCGCGAGCCGGGACAGCAGGCGGTTGGTCAGACCGGCCACCGCGTTCTGTTCGTGGATCACCAGCGGCCGCCGGCTCAGCCAGGCGGCGAGGCCGCCCGGGCCGGTGACATAGCCGCCGAGTCCCACCACCACCCGCGGCCGATGCCGCCGCACGGCGGCGAGCGCCTGCAGCAGCGCGCGCGCGAGCCGCCACGGCGCCGCGAGCAGCGTCCGCCAGCCCTTGCCGCGCAGTCCGCCGATGTCGATCCATTCGACCGCGTAGCCCGCGGCAGGCACGAGTCGCGCTTCGATGCCGGCGCGTGTGCCGAGCCAGACGATCTCGCAGCCGCGGCGGCGCAGCTCGCCGGCCAGCGACAGCGCCGGGAATACATGTCCACCCGTACCACCCGCCATGATCATGATGCAGGGCGCGCTCACCTCGCTGGTGCCTCCGTGGCCAGTTCGCGGTGGCGCGCCGCGCTGCCGCGCAGGCTTGCCGCGGTCGAACCGCGCGACGCCTGCGCTGCCTCGTGGTACACGCGCAGCAGGATGCCCACCCAGGCGAGAGTCACGACAAGGCTGGAGCGACCGTAGCTCATGAACGGCAGGGTCAGCCCCTTCGTGGGCAGCAGCCCCATGTTCACACCCATGTTGATGAACGCCTGGATGCCGACCCAAATACCGAAACCGGCCGCGAGGTAGGCCGGGAACTTCAGCCCCGCCTCATCGGCGAGACGGGCGATGTAGAGGGCGCGCCCGGCAAGCGCCACGAACAGCGCGATGGTCAGCATGATGCCGAGCAGGCCGAGTTCCTCGGCGAGCACGGCAAAGAGAAAGTCCGTGTGCGCCTCAGGAAGGTAGAAAAGCTTCTGTACGCTCTCGCCGAGCCCGACGCCGGTCCAGCCACCGCGGCCGATGGCGATCAGGCTCTGCGTGAGCTGGAAACCGCTGTCGAAGGGATCCCCCCACGGATCGAGGAAGGCCATCAGGCGCCGCAGCCGGTACTCCGAGGACATCGCGATCCCCACCAGCAGGCCGCTGCCGATGATGGCGATCCCGAGGGTGTCGCGCAGCCTCGCCCCGGCCACGAACAGCACCCCGAAAGCGGTCACGGCGAGCACCGTGGCGGCACCGAAGTCAGGCTCGAGCAGCAGCAGCCCGAAGCACAGCGCTATCACGGCGAGGGGTTTCAGCAGCCCGGTCAGCGAAGTGCGCAGCTCCACTTCGCGGCGCGCCGCGTAACTCGCGATGAATACCAGCACCATCACCCGCGTGGCCTCCGAGGCCTGGAAGTTGAAGCCGGCGATACGGATCCAGCGACGCGCGCCGTTCACCGAATGGCCGATGCCCGGGATCAGCACGGCGAGCAGCAGCAGCAGCGCGAGCACCAGCAAAAGTGGCGCCAGCCGCTCGAGCCACTCGGTACGCACCGCAAAGGCGGCGACGGCGGCTATCGCGCCAGCGACCACCAGCGTGAACTGCCGCTCGAGATAGAAGAAGGCGTCACCGGTCTCCTTGCTGGCGATCGACATCGAAGCCGAGGTGACCGCGATCAGGCCGAGCAGGACAATCGCCGACACGATCAGTACGGTCACCATGTCGATGTGCACGGTGGTCGGGCGGGCTCCGCCGCTCGCCGGCAGCGTGAAGGAACTCATGCGGGCAGACTCCCCACCGCCGCGGCGAAGCAGGCGCCGCGCTCGGCGTAATCGCGGAACATGTCGAGACTTGCGCAGGCCGGCGACAGCAGCACGGTCTCCCCCGGCACCGCGCGCCGCGCCGCTTCCGCGACCGCCTCCTCCAGCGAGGCGCACTGCAGCGTCGCGCAATGTCCGGCGAGCGCGGCGGCGAGCTGCGGCGCATCGCGGCCGATCAGCAGTGCAAGACGCACGCGGCCGGCGAGCGCAGGGCCGAGGGGCGCAAAGTCCTGCCCCTTGCCGTCGCCGCCTGCGATCAGCAGCAGCGAACCGGGAAGACCGCGCACCGCGGCGATCGCCGCGCCAACATTGGTCCCCTTGGAATCGTTGATGTAGCGCACGCCGTGCCGCTCCCCCACCCACTGCGTGCGGTGCGGCAGACCGGTGAACTCGCGCAGCTCCTCGAGCAGCGGCGGCAGCGGCAGGCGGCAGGCCTCGCCGAGCGCGAGGGCAGCGAGGGCGTTGGCGGCGTTGTGCAGACCCGCGAGGCGCATCGCCGCAACGGCGAGCACAGGCACACCGCGGATCGCCAGCCACGGCTCGCCGGCGTGCTCCACCAGCGTGTACTGCGCACCGGCCGCACCCGCGATCGAAAAGCCGCTCACCGCTGCCGCCGACGCTGCCGGCATCGCCTGCACGTACTCGTCGTCGAGGTTGAGCACCGCAGTTTCGCAGTGGCGGAAGATGCGCGCCTTGGCCGCGGCGTAGGCCTGCATGCTGCCGTGGCGGTCGAGATGGTCCGCCGAAAGGTTGAGCACGGCGGCTGCGGCGAGCCGCAGCGAGTACGTGAGCTCGAGCTGGAAGCTCGACAGCTCGAGAACATACAGCTCCGGCTGCTGCTGTTCGAGCAGCTCGAGTACCGGCGTGCCGAGGTTGCCGCCCACGGCAACCCGACGTCCGCAGCGTGCCGCCATGCGGCCGACGAGGGTGGTCACCGTGCTCTTGCCATTGGTGCCGGTGATGCCGACCACCGGTGCAGCGACGGCGCGCGCGAACAGTTCCACGTCGCCCAGCACTTCGATGCCTCGGGCCACCGCCTCGAGCAGCAGCGGCTCGCGCGGCGAAACGCCGGGCGAGACGACCACGCAGTCCACGCCCTCGAGTAGCGCGCTGTCGAAGCGGCCGAACAGGCAGTCGGCCGCCGCGACCAGTGTCCCGACCAGTTCGCCGCCGGGCGGCGAGCTGCGGCTGTCGTTGACGGCAAGCCGCCAGCCGCGGGCCGCAAGATGGCGTGCCGCCGACACCCCGGTGCGACCCAGGCCGACGATCAGCGCCTTGGACGGTCTTGCGTCGGTCATCGCAGCTTCAGCGTCGCCAGACCGGCGAGCACGAGGAAGAAGGTGATGATCCAGAAGCGCACGATGACCTTCGGCTCGGCCCAGCCCTTGAGCTCGAAGTGGTGGTGGATCGGCGCCATGCGGAAGATGCGCTTGCCGGTGAGCCTGTAGGAGGCGACCTGCAGGATCACCGATGCAGTCTCGAGCACGAAGATTCCGCCCATCACCAGCAGCACCAGTTCCTGGCGAACAACGACGGCGATGGTGCCGAGCGCGGCGCCCAGCGACAGCGCACCGATGTCGCCCATGAACACCTGCGCCGGGTAGGTGTTGAACCAGAGGAAGCCGAGGCCCGCACCGACTATCGCCGCGCACAGGACCAGCAGTTCGCCCGCCTGCGGCACGGCGGGGATCGCCAGATACTCGGCGAACACCGCGTTGCCCGCCGCATAGGCGAACACGCCGAGCGCCGCCGCCACCATCACCGTGGGCATGATCGCGAGCCCGTCCAGCCCGTCGGTGAGGTTCACCGCGTTGCTCATGCCGACGATCATCAGGTAAGTGAGCAGCACGAAGCCGAGGAAGCCGAGCGGCAGTGCGAAGTTCTTCAGGAAAGGCAGGTACAGCGTGGTGTCGACCGGAGTCTTGGCGGTGAACCACAGGGCGAGCGCGGCGGCCAGGCCACCGACCGACTGCCAGAAGTACTTGTACCGGGCGATCAGACCGCGCGGATTCTTCTTGATCAGCTTGAGGTAGTCGTCCCAGAAGCCGATGAGACCGAAGATCACGGTCACGCCGAGCACGATCCACACGAAGCGGTTGCCGAGGTCCATCCACAGCAGGGTCGCAACGACGATAGCCACGATGATCAGCAGGCCGCCCATGGTGGGCGTGCCGACCTTCTTCTGGTGGGCCGCGGGAATGTAGTCGCGGACCATCTGGCCGATCTGCTCGCGGGTCAGGCGGGCGATCATCCACGGACCGATGGCGAGCGAGATGACGAGTGCGGTGGTTGCCGCGAGGATCGCGCGGAAGGTGAGGTAGCTGAAGACGTTGAAGAACGAGTACGTCTCGGCGAGGCGTTGCGACAACCAGAGCAGCATTCAGGGTACCTCCGCGGCCTGTGGCGCCGACGCGCATTCGAGCGCGGCGACGACCCTCTCGAGACGGTTCATGCGCGAACCCTTGACGAGCACACGCACGTCGGCGGCGAGCTCGCGAACAAGCGCCGCAGAGAGCGCGCCGGTATCCGCGTACCAGGCCGCGCCCTCGCCGAAGGCTTCGACCGCAAGTCGTGTCGCCTCGCCGACGGCGTAGAGCCGCTCGACGCCGTGGGCACGTGCATACCGCCCGGCCTCGAGGTGCGCCTCGCGCGTGTAGCTGCCGAGCTCCGCCATCTCGCCGAGCACCAGCATGCGCCGCCCGCCCGTGGCCTCGAGTACGTCGATGGCCGCATGCAGCGAGCTCGGATTGGCGTTGTAGGAGTCGTCGATGATCCACGCGCCGTCCCGCGCGGCGCGCCACTGCAGCCTGCCGCCCACCGGGCGCATCCGCGCGAGACCGGCGGCGATATCGGCGAGATCCGCGCCGGCGGCCGCCGCCGCGGCAGCGGCGCCGAGCGAGTTGCCGACGTTGTGCTTGCCCGCAAGATGCAGCTCGATCGGCGTCTCGCCCTGAGGCGCGACCAGCGTGTAGCGCGTCAGGAAGCCGCCCGCACCGACTGCGCTGCGGATGTCGCGGGCGCTGAAGTCCGCCTTGGCACCGAGACCGAAGGTCACCACCCGCGCCACAGTCATGTCGCGCCACAGGCCCGCGTAGCTGTCGTCGGCGTTGAGGATCGCCGTACCGTCGCGGCCGAGCGCGGCGAACAGCTCGCCCTCGGCGCGGGCGGCACCCTCGAGGCTGCCGAAGCCCTCGAGATGTTCGGCGCCCGCGTTGGTGACGATGCCGATCTGCGGCGTGGCGAAGCCGGCGAGCTGCGTGATGTCACCGGCGCGGTTGGCGCCGAGCTCGACCACCGCGTGCCGGTGGGCGGTCTCGAGGCGCAGCAGGGTAAGCGGCACGCCGATGTGGTTGTTGAGGTTGCCGGCGGTGGCCAGCGTCGGTCCGCGACATTCGAGGATGGCGGCGATCATTTCTTTGGTGGTGGTCTTGCCGTTGCTGCCGGCGACCGCCACCAGCGGCAGCGGGAAGCGGGCACGCCACAGGCGGGCGGCGCGCTGCAGCGCCGCGAGTCCGTCATCCACCAGAATCACCGGGAAGCCGTCCGGACCCGCGCGCTCGGCGATCGCCCCGGCAGCGCCGCGGCGCGCGGCCTCGGCGAGGTACTCGTTGCCGTCGAAGTTCGGACCGCGCAGCGCGACGAACAACTCTCCCGCAGTCAGCTTGCGGGTGTCGGTGACGACCGCGGTGAAGCCGCGGTCCTCGCCGCGGAGCAGCCCGCCGCAGTCCGCCGCGATCTCGCTGAGCCGACGCATCAGGACGGCACTCCGGGCGGCGCGGGTCGTGGCGCTGCAGGCTGCGGCGTCAACGCGGTGCCGGCGAGGGCCGCGCGGACCACGTCGCGGTCGCTGAAGAGCCGACGCACGCCGCCGACGATCTGGTAATCCTCGTGACCCTTGCCGGCCACCAGCACGACATCGCCCTCGCCGGCTGCGGCAAGGGTCTCGCGGATCGCCGTTTCGCGCTCGTGGATCACGGTCGCGCGCACGCCGGGGGGCAGACCACCGACGATGTCGGCAACGATCCCGGTTGCCGACTCGTCGCGAGGGTTGTCGTCGGTGATCACCACATGGTCGGCCATCGCGCCGGCCACGCTCGCCATCTGCGGACGCTTGCCCGCATCGCGCTCGCCACCGCAGCCGAACACCAGATGCAGCCGTCCACGGCAGTGCGCGCGGGCCGCCCGCAGCGCTTTGGCGAGCGCATCGGGCGTATGTGCGTAATCGACGATGGCAAGCGCCCGACCGGGGGCGCCGATCGGCTCCATGCGACCCGGCGGAGCGCCGCTCGAGGCCAGCGCCTCGAGGGCTGTCTCGAGCGGCAACTCGAGCGCGAGCAGCAGACCGAGGGCAAGCAGCGCATTGTCGACGTTGAACTCGCCGAGCAGCGGCAGCACCACGGCGTGCCGGCTCGGCGTCTCGCCGCCGATGTCGGCCTCCAGCATGCAGCCGATGCCGTCCGGCAGGCTGCGCACGCCGCTCGCCGAGAGCACGCGCGGCGCGAACCCCCGCTCGCGGCACTCGCCGACGACCGCGAGCCCGGCCGTAGTGCGCGCGCACAGCACGAGCTTGTGCGCCGCGCCGTGACGGCGCGCGAGTGCGGCGCCGAAGGCGTCGTCGACGTTGATCACGCAGGTCTCTAGCTGCGGCATGTCGAAGAGGCGCGCCTTGGCCGCCCCGTACGCGTCCATCGTGCCGTGGTAATCGAGGTGGTCGCGCGTGAGATTGCTGAACCCCGCGGCGCGGAAACGCACCGCGGCAGCACGATGCTGGTCGAGCGCGTGCGAGGAGACTTCCATGGCCACGCACCGCGCACCGGCTGCGCGCAGCTCGGCGAGCTGACGCTGCAGGCTCACCGCGTCGGCCGTGGTGTATTCGCCGGGCTGCACGCCATCCGGCACCATGCCGACGCCAAGCGTGCCGATGTAGGCGGCGGACGAGCCGCAGCGGCGCAGGGCTGCGGCGAGCAGCCATGCAGTCGTGGTCTTGCCGTTGGTGCCGGTAACACCCGCCACCTGCAGATTCGCCGACGGCGAATCGAAGAAGCGATCGGCGATCCCGCTCGCCTCGCGCGACAGCCCCTCGATGCCGGCGGCGAACACCCCTGCGGGCACCGCGGGCTCGGCAACTCCCGGCGCCGGCTCCCAGAGCACAGCCCGCGCGCCGCGGGCCAGCGCCTCGGGCAGAGCGGCGAGTCCGTGGGTGCGACGGCCGGCGCAGGCCAGGAACAGCCCACCGGCAGTCACGCGGCGGCTGTCGAGGCTGATGTCGGCGACTCGTATGCCCGGCGGCAGCGGTGCGAGCCCGGCGCAGAGTTCGGCCAGTTCACGTTCGCGGAGAACCATCAGCGCAGCGCTCCGGCGGTCGGCTCGGGCGCCGGCCCGACGACCGCGACGTTCTGCGGCAGATCGCTAGGCAGCGGCCCGGTCTCCGGCAACTGGTCGACAGGCGGGTCCAGGGGCGCATCCGGTGCCACGCCGAGCAGGCGCAGCGAGCCACCGACGATCGCCGCGTACACTGGCGCCGACACCTCGCCGCCGTAGTAGAGGCCAGCGGAGGGCTCGTCGATCACCACCACCGTGGCGAGCCGCGGGTTGCTCGCGGGCGCGAGACCCGCGAACACCGCGAGATAGCGGTTAGTGGAGTAGCCGCCCGCACTCGCCTTCCATGCCGTACCCGTCTTGCCGGCCACGCTGTAGCCGGGTATCGAGGCACGCTTGCCGGTTCCATCGCGGGACACGACGTGCTGCAGCATCTGTACGACGTCGCGGCTGACCTGCTCCGGCAGCACGCGCTCGCCGGGCACGGGATGGTCGACGCGGGTGAAGGAAACCGGGCGCTGCAGCCCGTACGCACCGAGCGTCGCGTAGGCATGTGCGAGCTGCAGCGGGGTCACCGACAGGCCGTAGCCATACGACACGGTGGCAGTGGTGATCGGTCGCCAGTGCGAGTGCTGGGTGAGCAGACCAGCCGACTCGCCGGGATAGCCGCTGGTGGTGACGCGCCCGAAACCCACCCGCGCGAGCATCGAGTGCAGCGCCTCGGGGCCGAGGGTGAGTGCGATGCGCGTCATGGCGACGTTCGAGCTTTTGGCGAGTGCCGTGCCGAGATCGATGGCGCCGAGATTGTTCTTGTCCTCGATCTGCTTGATCCCGACCTTGACCATGCCCGGGTTGGTGTCGATCACGCTCTGCGGCGTGTAGCGCCCGGAAGCCAGGGCCGCAGCCACCACGAATGGCTTGATCGTCGAGCCGGGCTCGACGAGGTCGGTGACCGCCCGATTTTTGTAACCTCGCGGTTTCAGCTGCGCGCGGTCGTTCGGGTTGTATGCAGGCTGGTTGACCATCGCCAGCACTTCGCCCGTACCGACGTCGATCACCACCACTGACCCTGCGCTCGCCCGATGCAACTGCATCGCCGACTTCAACTCGCGGTAGGCGAGGTACTGGATGCGCATGTCGATCGACAGCTGCATGCTGCGCCCGGACCGCATGGGCCTGATGCTCTCGACCGTCTGCACCGTACGGCCGAGGTTGTCCTGAATGACGCGTTTGGCGCCGTTCTCGCCGGCGAGCCAGTGGTCGAAGGCGAGTTCCAGTCCTTCCTGGCCGGCATCATCGACGTCGGTGAAGCCGAGCACATGGCCGGTCACCTCCCCCGCGGGGTAGTAACGGCGGTACTCGCGGGTCAGATGCACACCGGGTATGTCGAGCGCGCGCACCTTGGCGGCGACCGAGGGCTGCAGATGGCGGGCGACATAGAGGAATCGCCGATCGAGCCGGGCAGTGATGAAGCGCGTGAGCTCCTCGGGATCACGGCCGATGGCGCGCGCGAGGTTCGGGATCTGCTCGTTGGCGAGCGTCAGTTCCCGCGGATTCACCCACACCGAGTCGACAGGCGTGCTCACCGCGAGCGGCTCGCCCGCGCGATCGGTGATGCTGCCGCGGTGCGCCACCACGCTGGCGACGCGGGTGAAGCGCTCGTCGCCCTGGCCGCGCAGGAAATCGCTCTCCACCAGCTGCAGCGTGAACGCCCGCCAGCCGAGCGCCACGGCGCCCAAGGCCATGACGCCCGCGGCGAACATGATGCGCAGCCGGAAGGACGGCGCGGGCGGCTCCGCCTTGCGGGTGAGCCCCGCGCGCGAGCCGCGGGCACCGCCGCGCTGCCCTGCCGCCGGCCGACCCGCCGAGGAACCGCCGAAAGGCCAGCGGATCACGGGGCGACGATCTCGATCTGCTTCGGCGGCGGCGTGCGCATGCCGAGGTTGCTGACGGCGACGTTCTCGACGAAGGCATGCGTCGACCACGCGCTCTGCTCGAGCTGCAGTTGCCCCCACTCGATCTCGAGCCGGTCGCGCTCGCGGTTGACCGTCTCGAGCTCGACGAACAGTTCGCGGGCACGATGCTTGACGAAGACCGCGCCCGCGGCCGAGGCAAGCACGGCAAGCCACAGCAGCGGCAGCACGAACAGCAGAGCGCGGCGGCCGGGCATCTTCATGGCGCACTCCCGACGGCGAGCTTCTCGGCGCAGCGCAGCACCGCGCTGCGCGCGCGCGGGTTGGCCGCCACCTCGCGTGCCGTGGCGCGCCGCTTGCGGCCCACCTCGCGCATCACCGGCCGGGCCGCCGGCGGGATCACCGGCAGACCGGCGAACACCGGATCCACGCTGCTCTTGACGCGAATGAACTGCTTGACGATGCGATCCTCGAGCGAATGGAAGCTGATCACGGCAAGGCGGCCGCCCGGCGCCAGCACGGCGAGCGCGCCCTCGAGTGCCGCCCGCAACTGGCCGAGCTCGTCGTTCACGAACATGCGGATCGCCTGGAAGGTACGGGTCGCCGGATGCTTGCCATCGCGCGTGCGTACCGTGCGCTGCACCAGCTCGGCGAGTTGCGCGGTGCGCTCGAGCGGCGCCTGCGCGCGCGCGGCGATGATCGCCGCGGCGATGCGCCGCGCGTAGCGCTCTTCGCCGAGCTCGTGGATCACGTCGGCAAGCTCCCGCTCGCCGACCCGCGCGAGCCAGCTGGCTGCGGACTCGCCGCGACCGGGATCCATGCGCATGTCGAGCGGGCCGTCGCGGGTGAAGCTGAAGCCACGCTGCGGCTCGTCGAGCTGCGGCGAGGAGACACCGAGATCGAGCAGCACGCCGCGTACGCCACGTCCGCCGCCATGGCGCGCGAGCGTCGCGACCAGATCCGCAAACTCGGCCTGCACGAGTTGGAGACGCGGCTCGCCGGCGTATCGGCGGCGCCCCGCGGCCACGGCATCGGGATCACGGTCGAGCGCGAGCACCGCGCCATCCGCGCCAACCGCCTCGAGCAGCCGGGCGCTGTGCCCGCCGCGGCCGAACGTCGCGTCGACCACGAAATCGCCGGCACCGGGCGCCAGCACCTCCAGCACCTCATCGACGAGTACCGGGATGTGCTCATCCACGTTTCCATCCGCCTCAAAGCGACAGCGAGTCGAGTTCGGTGGAAAGATCGGTGGCGGTCTCCTCGCTCTTCAGCCAGTAGTCGCGGCGCTCCATCCAGCGCGCCTCGTCCCACAGCTCGAGCCGGTTGCCTTGGCCGATCAGCATGGCGTGGCGGGACAGTCCGGCGAACTCGCGCAGCTCCGGCGGCAGCAGCAAGCGGCCCTGGGCGTCGAGCTCAACCTCAGTGGCGTGTCCCACCATCAGGCGCTGCAGGCGCCGCGAGCGCTCGTGCAGCGACGGCAGGCTCATCAACTTGCGCTCGATCTGCTCCCAGTCGGGCAGCGGGTAGATGAGCAGGCAGGGGTCCCGGTCGACAGTGACGACCAGCTGCCCCTCGCTGCGCTCGAGCGCACGTTGACGCTGCCGGGTGGGAAGCACCATCCGACCCTTGTCATCTAGCGTGACTTTGCTGGCGCCGCGGAACATGAACCGTTTGGGTGCCGTAGCACCCATTTAACCCCACTTTCCTCCACTCGCCGCCACTATAAAAATCGGCGCCTCAGGGTGTCAACGGTTGTTGGCGAAATTTTTTCTGTAATGCCAATAACTTACGGGTGATCTGACCACCTGGAAACAGGGCAGGATGAGCAAAGATTCAAGGGTTTCAGGGAGTTGCCCGCGAATGCTTACGCTAACGCTGAGGAAAAGGGGAGTCGGCCGATAAGCCGGGTTCTGTCGTGGACGATCATTCCTCTGGGGCAACCGTCACCGGATGCCTCAAGCAGCCTACCCGGAAGTCACGCTCGGACACGGCGCTGCAGGTTGCCCTGCGACTTCCCTATTTGGCCTTGCTCCCGGCGGGGTTTGCCGTGCCACGACTGTTGCCAGTCGCGCGGTGCGCTCTTACCGCACCATTTCACCCTTACCTGCGCCAACTCCCACAAGGAGAGTTCGCACGTCGGCGGTATCTTTCTGTTGCACTTTCCGTGGGCTCGCGCCCCCCAGGCGTTACCTGGCGCCGTGTCCGAAGGAGCCCGGACTTTCCTCCACACTTCGCGGGAAATGCAGCGATCGTCTGGCCGACTCCGGCGCCGACGATACCGCCCGATGAGGCCGATCACAAATGCGCCGTCGCCGGCACCGCCCGCGGCCGCCGTTTCAGCGGCGCGCCGCCGACAGTTCCACCGCCCGCGCATAGGCAAATTCGCGCTCGAGGCCGCTCGCCGCGGCCGCGACCGCGGCTGCCTTAGCGGCCGGCAGGTGCGGCAACGCCGCGCGCAACGTACGCTCGAGAATCTGCTCCCGCGACTCGGCCACCGCACCCGCCGCCTTGCTGTCGGCGCCGGCTGCAGACCCACGCTCGAGCGATGCGCCAGCGACCACCAGCGTGATTTCGCCGCGCGCGCAGTCGCCATCCGCTGCCGCCCGCTGCGCAAGCTCCTGCAGCGTGCCCCGATAAACGGTCTCATGGATCTTGGTCAGCTCACGGGCCAGCGCCGCCGCCCGCGTGCCGCCGAGTGCCGCCGCGCAATCGTGCAGCGCCGCGGCAATGCGGTGCGGCGCCTCGAAAAACACCAGCGTGCGCGGCTCGCTGGCGAGCTCGCGCAGTCGCTGCTGACGCTCGCGCGGCCGCGCCGGCAGAAAACCCTCGAAACAGAAACGCGCCGTGCCGATACCGGCCACGCTGAGCGCGGCGGCGATCGCGGTCGGGCCGGGAATGCTGCGCACCTCCACCCCGGCGGCGGCGGCGCGCTGCACGAGATCGAGGCCCGGATCGGAGAGCAGCGGGGTACCGGCATCGCTGACGAGCGCCACCACCTCGCCGCTGCGCAGACGCTCGAGCAACTCGTCGCCCCGGGCGCGTTCATTGTGTGCGTGCAGCGACACCAGTGGCTTGCGCAGGCCGAGCGCGGCAAGCAGCTGGCCGCTGCGCCGCGTATCTTCGGCCGCGACTACATCGGCGGCAGCCAGCGCCTCGCGTGCCCGCGGCGACAGATCGGCGAGATTGCCGATCGGCGTCGCCACGATCTCGAGGCGTCCGCCCGCCCTGGGTGTCGCTGCCACTATAATCCCGCTCCCCGCTGCCGCGCGGCGCATCGTGCCCGGGCGCGCCGCGGTATTCAATCGCCGCCCGCATTGCGGCGCCGCCCGGGGTAAGTCCGCATGACCCGCTCGAGCCGTCTGCTGTTCCTCTGCTCGACACTCTTCGCGCTGGTGCTCGCCGGCTGTGGCGGACCGACACGGCCGCCGGCGAGTCTCGAGCGTGCCGCCGCTCTGTCGGCACGCGGCGATCATCCGGCGGCGGCCCGCGAATACGAGGCCGTGGCGGCAGCCACCGCAGAGTCGGCGATCGCCAACGCCGCGCTGCTGCCGGCCGCGGGGGAGTGGCTGCGCGCCGGCGACGCCGCCGCCGCGGAGCAGGCGCTCGCCCGCCTGTTGCCGCCGCTCGAGGCCGAACAAGCCGACGCGCGCACGCTGCTGCTCGCCGAAGTGGCGCTGCTGCGTGGCGAACCGGTTCGCGCCTGGGAACTGCTCAGCGCGGTCCGCGCCCCGCTCGGCCCGGTGCGCATCGAGGCCTACCATGCGCTGCGGCAGCGGCTCGCGCTCGCCACCAACCGGCCTCTGCAGGCAATCCGCAGCCTCGCCGAGCGCGAGGCGGTCGCGGCCGATACCGATGCCGTGGCGCGGCTGCGGCGTGAGTTCCTGCAGCAGCTGACGGCCATCCTCGATCGCGGCGGCGTGCTCGACCCGCGTCTCGCCGGTCGCGATGCGATCGCGCGCGGCTGGCTCGAGGCCGCCCCGCTGGCCGCGCGCGCGGCGCGCGCGCCCATCGCAGCCAATCCGCGTATCACCGCTGCCTGGCGACAGCGCCATCCGACCCATCCGGCGGCGGCCGCGCTTGCCGCAACCGGTCAGGTGCCACCACCGCCGCCGCCTGCCGTAGCTGCATCCACCAGCGCCCCCGGTCGCAGCGGTGGCATCAGCCCGTCAGCCGTCGGCGCACCGCTCATCCCTTCGGGGGCGACGCTGGATGCCGCAGCACATGTGGCCGTGCTGCTGCCGCTCAGCGGCCGCAACGCCGCTGCCGGCGCCCAGCTGCGCGACGGCCTGCTGGCTGCACATTACGCCGAACCAGAGGCAACCCGAACTCCGCTGCGCTTCTACGACACCGGTCGGCAGACCCTGGCCGAGGCGTTCGCCGCGGCCCGTCGCGGCGGCGCGGTGTTCATCATCGGACCGCTGGCGCGCGAGGAAGTGGTGGCTGCCGCAACGTTCGCCACCGAGGCGGGCACGCCGCCGGTCCTCGCCCTCAACTTCCTCCCGGCCGGCCTGTCGGCCGGCGAGTCTCCTGCGCCCGCTGGCTTCCGGCAATTCGCCCTCTCGCCCGAGGATGAGGCGCGGGCGGTGGCACGGCGAGCGCTCGCCGAGGGACGGCGGCGGGCGATCGCCTTCGTGCCGACCGGCGAATGGGGTGCGCGGGTACTCGGCGCGTTCCGCGAGGAGCTCGAGGCGGGCGGCGGCAGTATCCTCGCGGCCGAAGCGCTGGCAGGACGCGATGTCGCCGCACCGATGCAGGCTGCGCTGCGGCTCGATGCGAGCATCGCGCGACATCGGCGCGTGCAGGCCGTAGTCGACACGCCGCTCGCCTTCCAGCCGCGGCGCCGCGCCGACATCGACTTCGTCTTCATGCCCGGCCAGGCCGCGATGCTGCGGCAGTGGCGTCCGCAGCTGCGCTTTCAGGGTGCGGGCGAACTGCCCGTCTACGCCACCGCGGATGCCTGGGACGGGCGCTCCGGCGCCGAACTCGCCGGCATCGTCTTTCCCGACATGGACTGGATGATCGCCACCGACGCCCCCATCGCCGCCGCGTTGCGACGCGCGACCGAGTCGGCCTTTGGCGATGCGCGCGGCCGCGGCCGCCTGTTCGCCTTCGGTCACGACGCATGGCTGTTGCAGGCCGCCATCCGCGCCGCGCAGTTGCCGAGCGCGGCGGCACCGCTGATGGGGGCCAGCGGCGCTCTGCACCTTGATGCCGAGGGACGCGTGGAGCGCAGCCTGCGCTGGGCGGAAATCGGCAATGCCGGTCTGCGTCTGCTCGAGCAAACACCCGACGCCGCGCCCGCTGGCGCGCCGCCGCGCGGCCCAACCACTGCCGGTCCCGCGGCGGACGGCCGTTGAGCGGCGCTACCCGTGCCCGGTATCTGCATCCCTGACACCACCGTGCCCGAATCGGCCGTGTCCGAATCGGCCGTGCCCCAAGCGGCCGTGCCCGCGTCCTGCCCAGCGCGCCGCGCCGCAGGACGACCCGACCGCGCGGCTCTCGGCCGCGAGGCAGAGCAGCTAGCCGCCGCCCACCTTGAGGCGGCAGGTGCCGAAATCCTGCTGCGCAACTTCCGCCGCCGGCGCGGCGAACTCGACCTCGTTGCCATGCATCGCGGTGTGGTGCTGGTGGTGGAGGTGCGCCTGCGCTCGAGCGACCGCCACGGTGGCGGCGCCGCGAGCGTCGATCGTCGCAAGCAGCGCCGCATCGTCAACGCCACGCAGCAGTTGCTGCAGCAGCGTCGCGACCTGGCGCGCCATCCGCTCCGCTTCGATGTGATAGCCGTGTCGCCTTGCCCGCCGGACACGGCCGCACCGGCCAATCCGGCGTCAACGGCGCGGACGTCGTGGCGGCTCGACTGGGTGAAGCACGCGTTCGACGCAGCGGCAAACTGAAGACGTCGCCGGCTCGACGAACGGGACTACTTGACGACCTTGAGGCTGGGCCGCTTGTTGCCGGGTCGCGCCCCGGTGGTCGCACCGGCGGGCTCGCCCGACGCTGGCCCCGCCGCGGGTGGCGGGTCGGTGGCAGGACCCGGACCGGCCGGCGGGTCGCCCTCCTCCGGACCGAACATCAGACCCTCCCCGGTCTCCCGCGCGTAGATGCTCTGGACGGCGCCGGTTGGCAAACGCAATTGACGAGACACGCCGCCGAAACGCGCTTCGAAGCTTACCCAGTCGTTGCCGAGATCGAGGTGGCGCGTGGCGTCGTAGCTGACATTGAGGACGATCCGCTCCTCCCGCACATGTGCACGTGGCACATCGACGGCCTCCTGGGTGGCATCCACCAGCAGGTGCGGCGTCAGCCCGCTGTCGGTCATCCACTGGTGCATTGCGCGGATGAGATAAGGACGCCGCGGAATGCGGTGCGCAGTCAACGCCGAC
>JBILMF010000164.1:0-6181 GCA_044375655.1 Steroidobacteraceae bacterium
CAGCGCACCCAGCGGTCGTATCAACCCGCTCGCCATCGAGGTGCTGCAGGCCGCGGGCGTCGACACCACGAGGTTCCGCAGCAAGAGCTGGGACGAGTTCACCGCCGCGGAAGCGCCGCCGCTTTCGCTCGTCATCACGGTTTGCGACAGCGCCGCGGCCGAGGTCTGTCCGGCATTCACGGGCAACGCGGCGGTCCCGCCGCTGCGAGTCCATTGGAGCTATCCAGATCCGTCGAACGCCGAGGGGGGCGAAATGGGAAGGCGCCGGGCATTCGAGCTGACGCGCCAGGCCATCGGCTTCCGCATGCTCCAGCTGCTGCAGTTGCCGCTCGCAACGCTCCCGCGGCCGGCATTGGCGGCGGCCCTTGCGGCAATCGGCGAGAGCTGATCCGGCGGAGCGGGCACCGTGAATATCTTTGAGCGTTACCTCACCCTGTGGGTGCTGTTGTGCATCGTCGCAGGCATCGCGCTCGGCGAACTTTTTCCCGCCGTTTTCCAGCAGATCGCACGCATGGAGGTCGCCGCAGTCAACATCCCGGTGGGGTTGTTGATCTGGGTGATGATCGTCCCGATGCTCATCAGGGTGGACTTCGGCGCTCTGCTGGCGACCCTGGTGCTGCTGTTCGCGTTCCAGGGCAGGGCCATCCTCGCGCAGCCGCTCGTGATCGCGCTGCTTGCGGTGCCGATCCTGCTGCAGGTGGTCTTCAATGCCTCCCTCGCCTACTGGCTCAACCGCCAGCTCGGCGAATCGCACGATGTCGCCGGGCCGTCTGCGCTGATCGGCGCGAGCAATTTCTTCGAGCTTGCGGTGGCTACGGCTATCAGCCTGTTCGGCATCGAATCGGGCGCTGCGCTGGCCACGGTCGTCGGCGTACTGATCGAAGTGCCCGTGATGCTGCTCGTGGTACGCGCCGTGAACCATAGCCGGCATTGGTACTCGGCCTCGTCGAAGGCGGGGAACAGCGTCTAAGATTGCCCCGCCGGCATGGGGCCGGCGGGAGAGCATCATGACCGAGCCCGATCACGAGCGACGCAACGCGATGAAGGCAGCCGGCGCCATGCTGGTTGCCGGGACGGCGCTGCAGACAGCCGGCGCACTGCAGGGTGGGGTGTCGTCACAGACCGGCGTGTCACCCGAGGGCGGGGCGTCGTCGCCGACCATGCGCGCCTGGCAAGTAGGCGCACAGCAGGGGTCAGGCTCGCTCACGCTGACGGAGCGCAGCACGCCGCGCCCAGGCGTCGGCGAAGTGCTCGTCGAGGTCAAGGCGAGCGCGCTCAACCACCGCGACCTCAGCATCCTCGCGGGCCGCTACGGTCCGGCCAAGCCATCACAGCGGGTGCCGGTCGGAGACGGTGCGGGCGTGATCATCGAGGCGGGACCGGGCGTCGCCGGCTGGCGGGCAGGGGATCGGGTCACGGCACCGCACTTCGTTCTGTGGGCCGACGGTGACTACGACCCCGCAGTGTTCGCCGCCGACGCAGGCAACACCCGCGACGGCTGGTTGGCCGAACGCATCGTACTGCCCGCCACGTCACTGGTGCGCATCCCCGAGGCGATGACCTTCGAGGATGCAGCGGCGCTAGGCGCCGCGGGTATCACCGCCTGGGCGGTGCTCGTACCTTTCGGCCGCATCAAGGCGGGCGAGACCGTTCTCACTCTCGGCACCGGCGGCGTGTCGGTGCTCGCGCTGCAGATCGCACGTATCTGCGGCGCACGCGTCGCCATCACCTCCTCGAGCGACGAGAAGCTCGAGCTCTGCCGCAGACTCGGCGCCGACATCACCGTCAACTACCGCACCCGGCCGGACTGGCACGAAGCAGTCCGGGCCGCGACCGGCGGCCGTGGTGTCGACATCGTGGTGGAGACCGTAGGCGTGACGACGCTGTCGCAGTCGATCGCTTGCTGCGCACCCAACGCACGGATAGGGCTGCTGGGTGCGCTCGGCGGTCCGGCCACGGCACCACCGAATGTCGGTCCGCTACTGCTCAACAACGTCACGCTCAAGGGCATCACCAGCGGGAGTCGCCGCGTGCTGGAGGATCTGCTGCGCGCGAGCGCGGCCAATGGTCTGAAGCCGCATGTCGATCGGATATTCGGATTCGCGGAGGCCGCCGCGGCGCTCAAGTATCTCGAAGGCGGCGGGCACGTGGGCAAAGTGCTGATCCGCTGACGACGGCAGGGAGGGCAACGACGACCCGGTAGTTGCTCAGATGACGCGTCCGGGGTTCAGGATCCCGCGGGGATCGAGCAGCCTCTTCAAGTCACGCATGACACCGATTTCGGCGGCAGAGCGCGACACGCCAAGCCAGCCGCGCTTGCCGACGCCGACGCCGTGTTCGCCGGAGATCGAGCGGCCAGGCGCCAGCGCGCCGTAGACGATCGCGTCGACCGCCTCCGCATCGCCCGCGTTACGCAGCGTCGCAAGGACGTGCAGGTTGCCGTCGCCGAGATGGCCGAAGGCGCAGCAGAGGCCCTCCGGCCAGTAGCTGGCGTAGCCGCTTTTGACGCGGGCAATGTAGTCGTCCATCTCGCCGATCGGCATCGAGATGTCATAAGCCATCGAGGGCGCTCGCCGCGCATGCATCTCGCCGGCCGCCTCGCGGATTTGCCAGAGCCTTCCGGCGTCGGCCTGCGAGGAGGCCAAGATGGCGTCCTCGATCAGCTGGTCGGATAGCAACGCCTCGAGCGCCGCCTCGGCACCCGCGCGATCGGTCGCCGGATCGCGCAACTCGATCTCCACGATGGCATAGAAGGCATGCCGCCGGCCGAAGGGGCGCGGGTGTCCAAAGAAATCGAGCACGGATTCGAAGTAGTCGTCCCACATCGCCTCGAAGGCGGTGAGCGCGGGGCCCAGACGACGCTGCAGCGCCGCAAGCGTGGCGATCCCGCGAGCGAAAGATGCCGTGGCCAGCATCGCGGTCATGCGCTCCACCGGCTCCGGGTACAACCGCAGCGACGCCCTGGCGACGATGCCGAGCGTACCCTCGGTACCAATGAACAACTGCTTGAGATCGTAGCCGGCGTTGTCCTTGAGGACGCAACCGAGGGAGCTGAGAACCGTGCCGTCGGCCAGCACGGCCTCGATGCCGAGTACCTGGCTGCGCATCGTGCCGTAACGCAGCACCCGATGGCCGCCGGCGTTGGTGGCAATGTTGCCGCCGATGGTGCAGGAACCGCGCGACGGGAGGTCCAACGCCACGTTGAGCCCAGCGGCCGAGGCCGCCTGCTGCGCGGCCTGCAAGGTGGCGCCCGCACCGACGATCATCACCGCAGACTGCGGATCGAGTTGTTCGATCGCACTCATCCGCTCGAGCGAGATGGCGAGCTCCCCCGGGCGCGGCGTCGCACCGCCCACAAGACCCGTCAAGCCACCCTGCACGACCACCGGCTGCGAGCGGGCGTGGCACATCCGCAGGATGCTCGAGAGCTCCTGCGTGGATCGCGGACGCGCCACGGCGATCGGCATCTGCGGGTTCTTGCCCGACCAGTCGCAGCGGTGCCGACCGAGGAGCGCGGGATCGGTGACCAGGCCCGTCGTGCCGAGCAAATCCGCGATCCCGGCGAGCAGGTCGCCGAGACCAGCCGGTTCAACCTGCGGCATCTGGCGAGAGTGTTCGAGAGTCATGCTGTGCCGCTGCGCCGCAATAAACCCGCGCCAGTATCACCAGAACGACCTTGGAGGACCCGTGGATCAAGCTTGCGCAGGACGCTGTCTATCCCCTCGCGGTTGAAGCCCTTGTAGCCGTTGTTGCGCTCGATGTTCTCCAGATGCGAAAGGATGCTGCCATCGAGACGTAGCCGCTCGGCCTCGGTCGCGGAGATGTGCCCCCCCGCCTCCAGGGCATCTACACGTCGCGCATCGACGGCAGTCCAATCACCCTCGGTCAGCTCCTGATAGAGGTACGGGAAGCTGGTGAACGGAGCCATCATGCTTATGCGTCGGGCAACCATCTGCTCGCGGAAATGCCGCTGGTCGAACAGACAGGCCACGTGATTGAGGCCCGCTTCGAGGATCGACTCGCCGAGCAGCTCGCAGAGCACACCCGCGCGCCGATGTCGTGGCAGCTCGGGCAGCTCCTCATGGGCAAAGTCGACCGTCAGCTCGTGCGGCGCGAGATCGACGTCGGCAAAGATGGTCGAACCGATGACCGGTTGTTCGAGCACCTGGCTGCCCCAGCCCGACAGTTCACCGGCGTAGAGCATCTCGCGCAACTCGTAACCGAGCTTCTCGAGTATGCGGATCGTGTGGCGGAAGTGCCGCCGCGAGCCGTCGTAGGTGTGGTGGTCGATGTTGGCGAAGCCGATGCCGGCGGCGTCCTGCCTCTCCTTCTGCATGCGGCCCGGAGCGCAGCGGCGTATCCAGTACTCGCGCTCGGCACGCAGCCAAAGATCACAGGCCCAATGTTCGCCGATGTCCGCCACGGCTGCGTCAACCATCGACTCGGTGGCGACAAGGCCCTGCTCAACGCGGTCGAACTCGCGGCGGCGCGACCGGAACGACTGCAGTGCGAGGCGGGCACGACGGATCGTGGCGGGCGCGTCGCCGGGCAGCTCGTAGCCCGGAAAACCGCAACGTTCCAGAACGCCAATCACCACGCCCCCCTCGGTTTGCACGACGGCTCGGCGAAAACGACCGTGCAACGGACCGTCGATCGGCGACTGCGACCCAAGCACAGCTACCGCGGTGTCGACGGACTCAACCCGCAGCCATAGCTCGCTGCGCGAGCCGTCGAGCAGCGCCGGAAACATGCCCTCCGGATGAGTCCAGACGCCTGCCGCAGAGCGTGCCCAGCCCGCTGCGCGGGCCTCGGCAAGCACGCCGGCATCTGCAATCACAAGATGGTCGATGATGTCGCGCAGACGTACGGCCGTCGTGTCGAGGAGCCGCTGCGCCAACCGCGCAGTTGACGGAGAACGGACGAGAATCTCGGCGAGGACGCCCTGCAGCAGCGCTTGGGCGCGGGGTTGCTCGCTCCAGAGCCGATCCTTGAACCTCGAGATCGTCGCCATCCCACCACCTCGGTATGCTGCCCGGGTACGCTGCGCCAACCGGCGCGGTCAATCTGCCGCATCGATGCGTGCAGACGCGAAAAGATACCATCCAGTCGCGAATCGTGGCGCAACCAACCCCGCCAGAGCGTCGTCGACGCTGCGATCGGATCAGAGGAATATCAGCCCAATCAGGCCGAGCCAGCCAAGGCGCGACCAGCGACGGATCGCCGCGTTCTGGTGGTTCCAGACGCCGAGCGCCCCCAGCGCTCCGGCCGCACCGGTACCCGGAACCCAGAAACCTGCGATTCCAAGCAGCCCCAGCAGGCCGAGCAGGCGCACATCGCCTCCCACGCGCTCCCGATCAACAGGATGGCGAATGCCATACAGCCCCAGCAAACCAACCAGTCCCAGCAGACCCAGCCACCCGGCCGCCGGCGCAAGCCATTCGCTCATGCGTCACTCCCCCTTCGCGCCCACCGGAGTCGGTGGTCCGGCGCGGCTGCTGCAACTTCTGGCGACGGACATTAACACCGAACCGGACGATGCCAGGCGGATCGGTGGCGAACTTACTGCTGGCGGACGCGTCATAGACCGGAACCCTTTCCGAGGTAATCAATGAAAGCGATCATCTGGAGTGCCTTCCTGCTGCTGGCCGTGCTGTGGACGGCTGGGGCCGCGCTCTTTGCCCAACTCACGGAATGGTCGCTCGGCCTGCTCGCGTCCGGCTCGGCGTCGGATCTCGTCGATCGGGTTGCACAGATTCCGATACCCCCATGGCTGGCCCCGTGGATCGACCTCAGCGGATGGCAGGAACTCGTCGTCTGGTTCACCGCCGTGCTGCAGTCGATCTCGGCCATGCTGCCGGCAGCGGGGCAATCGCTCGGATGGCTCGTACCACTGGTGTGGATCATCTGGGGAATCGGCATGTTGGCGCTGCTCGTGACCACGCTGATCGGTGCGCGACTGGTAGGTCGCTGAGAGGGCTCGCGGGGCCGAGGGCGACTGCCGGCCTCGCAGCAGCGCGGCCCGGTCGGCCCGGGTCACCGGCAGCCAGTCATTTCTTTGGCGTCGGATCCTCGGATCCTGCGGCTGGCTGACGCGCCGGCGGGGACGACAGGGCGACCGTCACCGCCTCCGGAGCGGTCTCGAAGAAAGCCACCTGCGCGTGCGCCACGCTGCCCTCGGTGG
>JBILMF010000034.1:0-22469 GCA_044375655.1 Steroidobacteraceae bacterium
CAAGCGTGGCATACACTCCGCCCCAGCTCGGCACGGGACATGCCGACTACCGCGCGCGGCACAGCTTCCGTTGCACCAACGCGGCGGCCCTCGAGTGGGTCGAACTCTGGGCGCTGCGCCGCCTGACGGGGGTCGAGCGTGCCGAAGCCAATGTCATCACGCCGACCGTACAACGCCAACAGGAGCTCACGGGCGGCACGCTGCGCGTTTCGCTAAAGTAGCGCGGTGACCGACGCTAGCCAGCCGGCAGCCACGCCCGCACCGGCGGGTTCCGACCCCGCCATCGACGCCCGCGATGTGGTGTTCGCGTGGCCGGGCAAGGCGCCCATCATCGACATCGCACGCTTCAGCGTCGCCCGCGGCGAGCGCATTTTCCTGCGTGGCCCCAGCGGCAGCGGCAAGAGCACGCTGCTCGGCCTGCTCGGCGGCGTGCTGACCCCGGCGCGCGGGAGCGTGCGGCTGCTCGGTACGGACATCACGGCGCTGGGCGCCGGTGCCCGTGACCGCTTCCGCGGCGAGCATCTGGGCTTCATCTTCCAGATGTTCAACCTCATCCCCTACCTCGACGTGCTCGAGAACGTGCTGCTGCCGGCGCAGTTCTCGACGGCGCGGGCCGCAAGGGTTGCCGGCGGTGATCTGGCCGCCGAGGGTCGCCGTCTGCTCGCAGCGCTCGGTCTCGGCTCACCCGAATACCTCGCTCGTCCGGTCGTCGAGCTGTCGATCGGACAACAGCAGCGCGTGGCGGCAGCACGCGCGCTGCTCGGCAGGCCAGGAATCATCGTCGCCGACGAACCCACGTCTGCGCTCGACCATGACGCACGCGAGGATTTCCTGCGTTTATTGATGACCGAATGCCGCACGCAGGGCAGCACGCTGCTGTTCGTCAGTCACGACACCTCTCTGGGCCCGCTGTTCGACCGCGTCATTTCCCTGCAGGACATCAATCGGGCAGCCCTGCCCGCCGGTGCCGTCGCATGAAAACCCTGCAACTCGCGCTGCGCTCGCTGCGCAACCGGCGCACTACGGCCCTGCTGACGATCGGCGCAATCGCCATCTCGGTGGCACTGCTGCTCGGCGTGGAAAAAATGCGCACCGCAGCGCGCGACGGCTTCGCGAACACCGTCTCCGGTGTCGACCTGATAGTCGGTGCCCGCTCAGGACAGCTCAACCTGCTGCTCTACTCCGTGTTCCGTGTCGGCGATGCCACCGCCAACGTCAGCTGGGAGAGCTACCAGAAGATCGCGCGGCATCCAGACGTTGCCTGGACCATCCCGATATCGCTCGGCGACTCGCACCGCGGCTTCCGTGTCATGGGAACCACCGACGCGTATTTCGCGCACTACCGCTACGCCGGCGACCGTCAGATCGGCTTCGCCGCAGGCAAGCGTTTCCGCGACCTGTACGATGCAGTCATCGGTGCCGACGTGGCGCAGCAGCTGGGCTACTCGGTCGGCTCGCGGATCATCATCGCCCACGGCCTCGGCAACGTCAGTTTCGCCCATCACGACGACAAGCCGTTCACGGTCGTGGGAGTGCTTGAACGTACGGGCACCCCGATCGACCGCACGGTGCACGTGAGCCTCGAGGCGATCACCGCCATCCATATCGACTGGCAGAGCGGCATGCAGGCCCTGCCCGGCGCTCGCGTGAGCGCGCAGGAGGCCCGCAGCCGCGATCTGACCCCGGACTCGATCACCGCCTTCATGGTCGGCATGGAGTCGAAGGTGATGACCTTCACCATGCAACGGGCCATCAATGAATACCGCCAGGAGCCCCTGCAGGCCATCATCCCCGGAGTCGCGCTCACCCAGTTATGGAATCTGGTCGGCATCGCCGATACGGCCCTCATGATCGTCGCCGCGTTCGTGGTGCTGGCCGGACTGCTCGGCATGCTCACGGCGATCCTTACGAGCCTCAACGAACGCCGCCGCGAGATGGCCATCCTGCGCTCCGTAGGCGCACGGCCGCGGCATGTGTTCACGCTGCTGGTGGCAGAAGCCGGCATGCTCGCCAGCGCCGGCGTCGCCGCCGGCGTGGCGCTGTGCTACGGACTGATCTTCGCCGCGCAGCCGGTGCTCGAGCGGCGGTTCGGAATCTTCCTCGATCCCGGCGGTCTGACGCGCTACGATCTCGGTATCTTGGGCACGATCATTCTGGCAGCCCTGCTCATGGGAGCACTGCCGGCGTGGCGCGCCTACCGCAATACGCTCAGCGACGGTCTGACCATCCGTGTTTGATCTGCAGTCCGCCCCTTCAAACCAAACCACGAACCCCGGAAATCCGATGCATCCACAGACCGCAGCGGCCGCGCGCCGGATAATCCACTCAAGGACGCTTTCTGCCTGCCTCGCCGTCCTGGCGTTGTGCTTGGCTTTTGCCGCCGGCAATGCGCAGGGCATCACCCCTCCCGCCGTCGGCACTCCGGTCCCCGCTGCGCCCGCCAAACCTGCCCAGCCTGGCGGTGCCCGCGAGATCGACTGGGACGAGTTGCTGCCCGCCGATGCCCGCGCGCGTTTCGCCGCGGGGCCGCCGCCTCCGGTGCACGACTACCTCGGCGAGGGCGGACTCGCCGCGCAGCAGATCATGGACTTCTCGGTCAACAAGGCGCTCGACGGCAACAACGTCAAGATCCCGGGATTCATCGTGCCGCTCGACGTCGGCAAGGACGGTCTGGTCACCGAATTCTTTCTGGTGCCCTACTTCGGCGCCTGCATCCACGTGCCGCCACCGCCGCCCAACCAGATCGTCTATGTACGCATGAACAAGGGTCTCGCGCTCGACTCGATCTACGAGGCCTACTGGATCACGGGCCGCATGCGCACCACGAACAAGTCGACGCGACTCGGTGCGGCCGCGTACCAGCTCGACGCCTCGAAGGTCGAGATCTACAAGTACTGAGGCGGTCATGCCCACGCTGTTCGAGAAGATCATCGCGCGCGAGATTCCGGGCGACATCGTCCATCAGGACGCAAGGGTCACGGCGTTCCGCGACATCCATCCCCGCGCGCCTGTACACCTGCTGATCGTCCCCAACAAGCCGATCCCGACCGCCAACGACATTGCCGATGGCGACGAAGCGCTGATCGGCCACATGTTCACCGTGGCCCGCGACCTCGCCCGCCGCGAGGGTATCGCCGAGAGCGGCTACCGGCTCATCATCAATTGCAATGCGCATGGCGGACAGGAGGTCTACCACCTGCACGTGCACCTGGTGGGTGGTGCACCGCTCGGACCCATGGTCAGCGCAGCCGCTGGAAGACCTTAGGCGACCACACGCTCCACGATCCGGGCCAATGCAAACCATGCGCCGCGAACTCTATCCTGCCATCGAAACCCGTCGCAGCGGCTGGCTGCGCGTATCGGACCTCCACGAGATCTACTGGGAGGAAAGCGGCAACCCCTCCGGCAAACCGGTGGTGTTCCTGCATGGCGGGCCCGGTGGCGGCACCGATGCGCGCATGCGGCGTTTCTTCGATCCGGCGCGCTACCGCATCGTGCTCTTCGACCAGCGCGGCTGCGGCAAGAGCCGTCCGCACGCAAGCCTCATCGACAACACGACCTGGCATCTCGTCGCCGACATCGAACAGCTGCGCGAGCATCTGGGTATCGAGCGCTGGCAGGTCTTCGGTGGCTCCTGGGGCTCCACCCTCGCCCTCGCTTACGCGCAGGCGCATCCGCAACGCGTCACCGAACTCGTGCTGCGCGGCATCTTTCTGCTGCGACCGTGGGAGTTCCGCTGGTTCTACGAGACTGCCGACGGCACCGCAGCGCTATTCCCCGACTTCTACGAGGAGTATCTCAAGCCGATCCCCGCCGAGGAGCGCAGCGACATCATGCGCGCCTACTACCGCCGTCTCACCAGCGACGACGCACGCGTCCGTCGGGAGGCTGCGCGGGCCTGGTCGATCTGGGAGGGTGCCACCAGCTTCCTCAGGGTCAACCAGGACTCGATCGCGAAGTTCGAAGAGGATGCTTTCGCCGAGGCCTTCGCACGCATCGAGTGTCACTATTTCATCAACGCGGGTTTTCTGCGCACGCCCGGACAGCTGCTCGAAGATGTACCGCGGATCCGCCATCTGCCGTGCACGATCGTGCACGGCAGATACGACGTGGTCTGCCCTCTCAAGAGCGCCTGGGATCTGCACCGCGCATGGCCCGAGGCGGACCTGCGCATCGTTCCCGACGCCGGTCACTCGGCTTTCGAGCCCGGCATCATCAGCGAGCTCGTCGCTGCCACCGACCGTTACGCAGCCGGCTCCTGAGCGGCCGCGGCGTTGCCTACCAGACCCCGCTGCTGCAGCCAGCGCAGTGCATCCTCGGCATCCTCGTGGAACCACCGGGCCGCGGATCCCAGCCTGAAGCTGTAACCCCATTCGTCCATGTCGGCCATCAGCGCGCTAGCGCCGACACCCGGCAGCGCCGCGGCCCAGAGGATCTGCAGGTAACACACGGCGTTCTCCTCGAGATCGTCCCCTCCCGCATCCCGCTCGAGGCAGCGGCGTCGCGCCTCGTCCATGCAGACGAAGTGTGCCGCCTCATGCAGCGCCGAATGCAGCGGCGTGTCCGCCCGCAGGTAGAGGGTGGCGCCCCGCAGCCCGGCCTCGCTGCCGCCCCAGTAGGAGCCGGGGATCGGCGCATCGCCCGCCACCTCGGCGATAGCCAGTCCATGGGTGGCGAACAGCCGCTCCAGCGATTCGCGCAACGGGCGGTCGATGAGGCGCATGGCGGGCTCGCAAAGCTTGTCGGAGTCGTTGAGTGCCGCAGGGGCCTCACCGCACGCTGGCTAGCCGCTGCAGCACCATCCCCGCAGCCTCCTCGGCCAGAGTCGCGCGCAACTGCTCGCGCTCGCGCTCCTTGGCGAGTGCGATCCGCTCGTCGAAACTGAAGTCTCTGGAGACGGTCACTTCCTCGCCGCGGATCCGCCATTCACTGCCGACACGCAGCGAGAAGCGCACAACGTAGGTCAGTTCGTATTCGCGCGGGATATTGCGGGCCGACACCGAGGCCACGCGCTCGAGGAGTTCGTCGCGCTCGATCTTGAGTTCGCTGTCCGCGCCGGGCTCGAGGCGCGCCCCCGAGTCCCGCAGATTGCGGCGGATGGCCTGCAGGAAATCGCTTTGCAAGTCATCGGCGCTCACTGCGAGACTGCGCAGTTCACTGGCCAGCGGGACCCTGCCCTGCAACTGGAAGCCGCAGGCGGCGAGCAGCAGGCTCGACAACGCAGCGATCGATACGGCACGCCAGCGCGCGTGCAAAGTGGCGTCGTCGCTCCGGCCACTCCGCGCCGCACCCATCAGACCACCACGTTGACGAGCTTGCGGGGCACGATGACGATTTTCTTTGGTACGGCGTTGCCGACGAACCGCCGTACCGACTCCTCGGCGAGCGCCGCCGCCCGGATGGCCGCCTCGTCGGCGTCCACCGCCACCGAAATCTGGCCACGCAGCTTGCCGTTGACCTGAACCACGAGATTCATCGCATCCTGCGCGAGCGCCTCAGGGTCCGGGCTGGGCCAGCGAAGATCGACGATGGCCCCGGTGTGGCCGAGCGCGTGCCAGAGCGCGTGGCTGATGTGCGGCACCATGGGCGAGAGCGTGATGACCGCGATTTCCAGCGCTTCCTGGACCACCGCCCGACCGCCCGCCGAGCGATCATCGAAGCGACCAACGGCATTCAACAGCTCCATGACTGCGGCGACCGCCGTGTTGAAGGTACGGCGACGGCCGATGTCATCGGCTACCTTGGCGAGAGTCTGGTGGGCGGCACGACGCAGCGCCCGCTGCGCAGGCTCGAGCGCGCTGACGCCGAACTCGCCGCCCACGCGCGCGGCCGGTCCGGCGGCGACATGGTCGTACACCGCCTTCCACAGGCGGCGCAGGAAACGGAAGGAACCCTGCACCCCCTCGTCGGACCACTCGAGTGTCTGCTCGGGTGGAGCGGCGAACATCATGAAGAGCCGCGCCGTGTCCGCGCCATACTTTTCGACGAGCCGCTGCGGATCCACACCGTTGTTCTTCGATTTGGACATCGTGCCGAGACCGTCATAGCGGACCTCGAGCGTGCTGCCGTCATCACGCGTTGCAACGTAGCGCCGCTCGCCGTCCTGCTCGACGACATCGACGTCAGCCGGGTTGAAATAGGTGCGTCGGCCGTCCGCGGGCTGATGGAAATAGATATGGTTCAGCACCATGCCCTGCGTGAACAGGTTGGCAAACGGCTCATCGATGCCAACCAAACCGAGGTCGCGCATGACCTTCGTCCAGAAGCGGGCATAGAGCAGATGCAGAATCGCGTGCTCGATGCCACCGATGTACTGATCGACCGGCAGCCAGTACCGGCTGCGCTCGTCGACCATCGCCTGGTCGTTGTCCGGGCAGGCGAAGCGCAGGAAGTACCACGACGAATCGACAAAGGTGTCCATCGTGTCGGTTTCGCGCCGCGCCGGCCCACCGCATTGCGGGCAGGACACCTCCAGAAACGCGGCGTTCTTCGCCAGCGGGTTGCCGCTGCCATCGGGCACCAGATCCTCGGGGAGCACCACCGGCAGCTGCTCGTCCGGAACCGCGACCTCGCCACAGCGGGGGCAGTGGACGAGCGGTATCGGGCAACCCCAGTAACGCTGACGCGAAATGCCCCAGTCGCGCAGCCGGAACTGCACGCGCTTGCGGCCGAGCCCGCGCTGCTCTAATGCGGCGGTGACGGCGTCCACCGCAGCCTGGAACCCGAGCCCGGAGAACTCGCCGGAATCGACGGTGATGCCGTGTTCGCCGTACTCAGGTCGCCAGGGTGCCTGCACCTGCTGCCAGTCGGCGCCCACAGGCCGGATCACGGTGACGACATCGATCCCGTGACGGGTCGCAAACTCGAGGTCGCGCTCATCGTGCGCCGGCACGCCCATCACCGCGCCTTCGCCGTAGCCCATCAGCACGTAGTTCGCCACCCACACTTCAACCGGCTTGCCGGTGAATGGATGCAGCACGTGCAGCCCCGTGCGGCGACCCTTCTTCTCCATGGTGGCGAGATCCGCCTCCATGGTGCTGCCGCGCCGGCACTCGTCGATGAAGGCCTGCAACGCCGGGTCGCGGGCACCGGCGGCGAGCGCAAGCGGATGCTCGGCGGCGATCGCCATGAAGGTGACGCCGAACAGGGTATCGACACGGGTGGTGAATACTTTGAGCGCCGGCGGCGGCTCCACCTGCGCGGCTGCCAGCGTCTCGCGTGCATCGTCGGCGAGCGGGAAGGCGACCTCGGCGCCCTCGCTGCGACCGATCCAGTTGGCCTGCATGGTGCGCACGCGCTCGGGCCAGCCGTCGAGCCCGGCCAGCGCGCCGAGCAGCTCATCGGCGTAGGCCGTGATGTTGAGGTAGTACATCGGGATCTCGCGCTTCTCGACCAGCGCTCCGGTGCGCCAGCCGCGGCCGTCGATCACCTGCTCGTTGGCAAGCACCGTGCGATCGACCGGATCCCAGTTCACGACGCCGGTCCGCTTGTACGCAATGCCCTTCTCGCGCATCCGCAGGAACAGCCACTGGTTCCAGCGGTAATAGGCCGGATCGCAGGTCGCGAACTCACGCTCCCAGTCGAGGGCGAAGCCGAGCGCCTGCAGCTGCTTTTTCATGTACGCGATGTTGTCGCGCGTCCACTTCGCCGGCGCCACACCGTTCGCCATGGCCGCGTTCTCCGCCGGCAGGCCAAACGCGTCCCATCCCATCGGCTGCATTACGTTGCGGCCCTGCATGCGCATGAACCGCGTCAGCGCATCGCCGATCGTGTAGTTGCGCACATGCCCCATGTGCAGGCGGCCGGACGGGTAAGGGAACATCGACAGGCAGTAGAACTTTGCCTGCGAGGGGCGCTCCACGGCAGCGAAGCTGCGCGCCTCCTGCCAGTGCCGCTGGGCGGCGCGCTCGATGTCAGCGGGTTCGTATCGCTCGTCCATGTGGGAGACCGTGGCCGGAAAGTCGGTTTCGGCCGCTGTCGGGCCCCGGCCCCGCGGCGAGCGGCGATGGTACACGACCGCGTACCCTCATGCAGTCGCGGCCGAAAACCGCAGCCTGCAGCCTGGCGCGGTGGCGAGCTCGACCTCTACGATGGGCCCGCCGCAGCCGTCGGCGGCGTTCGCCGGCGCCTCCACCCAGCGTGTGCCTGCGCCCGCAAGGCTCGCGCGCAACGCATCGAGATCCCGGGTCTGCAGCCCCAGCGCCACGACCCTGCCGCCCGCCACCTGCAGCCCGTCCAGCGCATGGACCCCATTGGGGTGATGCTGCACACCGGCCTGGAAAACCAGTTCGGGAGTGACATGCTCGACCACGCATTCGAGCGCCACGGGAGTCACCGCGGGATCGCGCATGCACCATAGGAACAGGGCATCGCCCCGCATCCCCGCGCGCTCCCCGTAGTCGATGCGACGGGTTGCGCTCATCAGGGCAGACATGGCGGGATCATCGCAGCCCGCACGCCATGCGCGCAGATCATCGACACCGTGGGCAATGATGCACAACCCCGGCCCGCGCGCGAGCCAGGGTGCGAGATGGTGTCCGGAAGCGGAACTGCGTACCTCGGTGAGTTCCACATAGCCGCGCTCAAGCATGACGTGGCAACTGCGCTGTCCGAGATCGGCGCGCTCCCCGCCGCTGCCGACTGTGTGCAACGCCTGCGGCGATGTCGGCAGAAAGCCGAGTCGCTGCCACTCCTCGCGCATCTGCTCGAGGTCGGGTCCGGCGAAGCCCACATGATCGAGCATCAGCCCGGGCATTGGCCGGCAGTCGCAAGGCGGACGGAATCCACCTCGCGATTGTAGAGCCCCGCCGGATTTGCTCCACTACTTGGATGGCAAGGCCGCACATCATGTTCGTACAGGCGCAGATGATCCCCTGGCGCAGGGGTCTGCATGGCGATGCACGACCGGATGTCGACAGCAAGCTGCTCAGCATCGACGACGAGGACGGCAGCTCGACCTGCATCGTGCGCTACCCGGCCGGCTGGTCCCGCAGTGCCGCAGAATGCCTGTCCACCCACGAGGAGTTCCTGGTGCTGGAGGGCTGCCTGGTCATCGACGGGGTACGCTATGCGCAGCACCACTACGCTTTCCTGCCCGCCGGCTATCCGCGCGGCGCGGCCTCGAGCACGCACGGCGCCGTGCTGCTCACCATGTTCTATGGTGCGCCGCTGCTCGGTCGGCCCGGTGACAGCGTTTTCGACCCGCAGCTGCTGGTGCGCCATGTCGATCCGCTGAGCATGGACTGGGACCCCGGGCTGGTCGACCCGCAGCTCGCGCGGGGAGTTGCCATCAAGCCGCTGCGCACTGATCCCTATTCGGGGGAGACGTCCTTCCTCTACTGCTCGCCTCCCCACCGCGTGCCCCCCGGCATGGCCAAGCCGCAATGGACGCACCCTATGGTCGAGGAGCTCTACACCCTGGAAGGCGACTACGTCTGGGGCGATCTCGGACGCATGCAGCGCGGCGGCTACTGCTGGTGGCGCGAGAACATGTGGCACGGACCGGCGGGCACCGATACCGGCTACAACCTCTTCGTGCGCACGGTGAATGGGCCGCTCGTCAACGAGTTCGGCACGGTCAAGAAGCCGTTCACCTGGGATCCTCCCCACCAGCCGATCCTGCCGCCGGAGCTCGCTGCTTACGGCCAGCCGCTGCCGCGGATGCCCAACTACTGAAGACCGGCGGGGCGGCCGTCACTCGGCGCGCACCGGGATGAAGATCTGCGAACCGCCACGCTGAACGAGCAGTGCCACCGCCTTGCCCGCCTGCTCGACCGCCTCACGAAATTCTTTGATGGTCTTCACGGACTGGCCATTGACGTTGAGGATGAAATCGCCGCGCTGCACACCCGCGTCGCGCGCCGCACCCTGGGCGCGCTCCACAAGCACGCCTTCCGGCAGCGCCACGCGTGCGCCGCGCTCGTCGCGTGACCCGCCGCGGTTGCGCTCCTCAGCGCTGAGCTCACGGACCACCAGGCCCAGCCGATCGACGGCACCCGCCGGCTCCGCCCTGGTGTTCTCGGCAACCACCGGTCCGGCAGGTTCAAGCTCACCGACGCGGATGCGGACCGTACGCTCGGCGCGTTCGCGCCAGATCAAAAGATTGATCTCGGTACCCGGCCGGATCGCGCCGATGACGGTCGGCAACTCCTCGGAGCGCTCAATGGCGCGTCCGTTGGCGGAGAGGATGATGTCGCCCTGACGCAAGCCTGCCTTGTCGGCGGGCCCATCCTTCTCGACGCTGCCCACGAGTGCGCCGCGCGGCCGGTCGAGGCCGAAGCTTTCGGCCAAGGTACCGTCGACCTGCTGGATGGCAACGCCGATACGGCCACGGCTGACTCGACCCTTGGCGATGATCTGATCGCGTACGCCCACGGCGACGTCGATCGGAATCGCGAACGAGATGCCCATGTAGCCGCCGGAGCGGCTGTAGATCTGCGAGTTGATGCCCACGACCTCGCCGGCCAGATTGAAGAGCGGTCCGCCCGAGTTGCCGGGATTCACGGCGACGTCGGTCTGGATGAAGTTGACGTAGTTGGTGTCGCCGCCTGGCAGGCCGCGGGCCGTCGCGCTGACGATGCCTGCAGTCGCCGTGTTGTCGAAACCGAACGGCGAACCGATGGCAAGCACCCACTCGCCGGGACGCAGCCTCGACGGATCGCCGATGCGTACCACAGGCAGGTTCTTCGCCTCGATCTTCAGCACGGCGACATCCGTGGGCTTGTCGACGCCGATGATCTTGGCGACGAACTCGCGGCGATCCGTGAGGCGGACCGTCACCTCGTCGGCCTCATCGACGACGTGGGCATTGGTGAGGATATAGCCGTCGCTACTGACGATGAATCCCGAGCCCTCGCCTCCCGGACGGCGGATACCCTCGTCCTCTTCGCCGGGCGGCTGCTCACCGCGGCCGCCGGGCGCCCCGGGGATACCGAAACGGCGGAAGAATTCATAGAAGGGATCATTGGGCGAGATGCCGGGACCACCGGCGCGCACGCGCTTGCCCTTGGTGGAGATGTTGACCACCGCCGGCCCGTGCTGCTGCACGAGCGAGGCGAAGTTGGGCAGAGTCACCGCCGGGGCGGGCGCTACCGCAGCACCCGCCGCCGGCGCCTGCGCGAGCGTGGCGAGCGGGGAGCTGGCCGCGCTGGAGGAGTCCGGTTGGCAGGCCGCAAGTACGAGGATGGACAGCGCCGCAGCGAGACTGCGCCGAACGAGAGGACGTCGTGACATGGAAATGACCCAGTGCATGGCTGAGAAAAAGCTGGCGACGGTCCGCAAGCCGCTGTCGGGCCGGCCGTGGACGACGTCAGGATGCGTTCTAGACCCGGTGATACCCCGAAAGTTCAGCATGCCGTCACTCACCCTTACCCCCGCGCCGCTCGCAGGCCCGACCACAATGCGGCAAGCAGACCGCCCGCGGCCAGCAGCAGCACCAGAAAGTTGCCGAAGCGCGCATAGGGTGGCACTCCGCTGCGCGGCTCGATCTGCGCCCGCAGCACCGTCTGCGCGAAGTCGGGAGCGCGCGCAACAAACTCGCCACGCGGTCCGATTACCGCGGAAATGCCGTCATTGGCGGCCCGCACCAAGTAGCGCTGTGCCTCGATCGCCCGCATACGGGAAATCTGCAGGTGCTGATGGCGTGCGGTGGAGCGGCCGAACCAAGCATCGTTGGTGACGTTGACCAGCGCCGTGGACTCGCGCACCGCCGCCAGCTGCGAACTGCCGTAGGCGTCCTCGTAACAGATGCTGGCCGACAGGCTGAGCCCCGCGATGCGCAGCGGCGGCTGGCTCCGTGGTCCACGCGAGAAATCGGAGTACGGCAGGTTCATTAGCCGCATCCAGCTGCGCACGGCCTCGGGCACCGGAAAGAACTCGCCGAATGGCACGAGGTGATGCTTGTCGTACCAAACCGCATCCTCGCCGAGTGCGAGGATGGAATTGAAGTACGCGACGCGCTGCGACTCGGGTTGGGACTCGGCGCGGATGAGACCGAGCAGCAGGCTCGAACCGCGCTCCTCGGCCGCCCGTGCGAGATCGGCGAGGTAGGCCACGAGATTGTTGGCAAGATCGGGGGCAGCCGCTTCCGGCCAGACGATCAACGGCGTGCCCAGCGCGGAGAGCGTCAGATCGCGATAGCGTCGCAGGCTGTACTCACGATTGTCGGCCAGCCACTTCTGGTCCTGGGGAATCGCACCCTGCACGATGGCCACGGCGACCGGCGCACCCGCCGGACGCGTCCACTCGACGCGCTCAAGCGCCAGACCGGCGATCCATGGCAGCAGACACACCGCCAGCGCAGGCCACGCGCTGCGCCGTCCCTCGAGATGCCACATCGCCACCGCGCCAGCCATGCAGGCGAGCAACAGAGACAACAGGTACACGCCGCCCACCGGCGCCCACCCTGCAAGCCAAGTGTCGGTCTGCGAGTAGCCGAGCGACAGCCAGCCGAAGCCTGACAGGAACCAACCCCTTACCCACTCGAGCAGAACCCAGCCCGCAGGCAGTCCGAGCAACCAGCGCACCGGCCCGCGCGCCGGCAGCAGGCGCGATGCCGCGTATCCGAGCAGTGCGTGGTACGCCGCCATGATGGCGACCAGGCCGAACATCAGCAGCAGCGCGAGCCAGACCGGTGCCTTCCCGAATCCGTGGATGCTGACGTAGAGCCAGTAGGTTCCGGCAGCGAAGGTGCCACAGCCGAAACTGAAACCGAGCGCCGCCGCGCGCGCCGGCGAGGCTCCGTCCCAGAGCAGGAAAAGCGCGGCGGGCGCCAGGATCGCCAGCGGCCAAAGACCGAACGGCGCGAAGGCAATCGCGAGCGCGGCGCCGCTGAGCAATGCCGCCACGTGTGCCCGCCATGGCGGGCTGCCGACGCCGAACAACGCAAGGCGTCGAGCGGGCGGCGACGCGTTCAGTCTGCCTTCCCCCGCTCGCCCGCCGGCGACGTTTCCTGCGACGGAATGACCTTGAGCGCATCGATGCGCCGCCGATCGGCACGCAACACCCGCATCTCGAGACCGCCGACCATCACCGACTCGCCGCGCCGCGGCATGTGTCCGAGCTGCTGCATGACGAGCCCGGCCACGGTGTCGAACTCGGCGTCCGGCAGTTCGGTGTTGAAGTACTCGTTGAACTCGGTGATCGGCGTGGCGCCGCGCACCACGAACTGGCCGTCAGCCTCCTTGCGGATGTTCTGGTCGTCGTCGACATCGAATTCGTCGTCGATGTCGCCGACGATCTGTTCTATGGCGTCCTCGATGGTAACCAGGCCGGCGACGCCACCGTACTCATCGACCACGATCGCCATGTGATTGCGGTTGCGGCGAAATTCCTTGAGGAGCACATTCACCCGCTTCGACTCCGGCACGACCACCGCGGGACGCATGCACTCGCGGATGTCGAACTCGTCCTCGCGGCCTGCCGCGTAGATCCGCAGCACGTCCTTGGCGAGCAGGATGCCGACAATGTCGTCGCGGTCGTCATCGACCACCGGAAAGCGCGAGTGCCCCGACTCGACGATCACCGGCAGCAGTTTCTGCGGCGGGTCGTCGCGGCGCACCGAGACCATCTGTGCGCGCGGCACCATGATGTCGCGCACCTGAAGGTCCGCCACGCCGAGCACGCCCTCGAGCATCTGCAGCGCATCGGCGTCGATCAGCCCGCGCTGCAGCGCCTGACGCATCAGCTGGACGAGATCGTCTCGATGTTCGGCCTCGCCGGAGAGCGCACGGCCGAGTTTGCGGATCCAGCTCATCGAACTGTATCGCGGGTTGCTCATCTTGGCTCCGAGACCGAGGAAGGGATGCGGTAAGGATCGGGGATCCCGAAACTGGCGAGAACCCGCCGCTCGCGCCGCTCCATGCGCTGTGCATCGATCTCCCGCTCGTGGTCGTGGCCGAGAAGATGCAGCGATCCGTGGACCAGCAGATGCGCCCAATGATCGGCAAGGCGCTTGCCCTGCTCGCGCGCCTCGCGCCGCACGACCGGCGCGCAAAGCACGATATCGCCAAGCGCCCGCCGGGCTCGTCCCCCGCGGGCACCTGCGGGTGCCGGGAAGGAAAGCACGTTGGTGGGGTAGTCGCGGCCGCGCCAGAGAAGATTCAGGCGTCGGCCCTCCGTGGCCCCGACGATCCGCACCGCCACCTCAGCCCCCTTGCCGCGGGCGCCGATCGCACCGCGCACCCAGCGCACGACCTGCGCCGGGGCCGGCGCGTCCCGACGCACGCTGCTGCGGATCTCCACCGCGAGCGCCGTGGTCGCCTGAGTCATGCGGGGCCACCTTCGCGTGCCTCGTACGCCTGCACGATGCGCTGTACGAGAGGATGCCGCACGACGTCGCGGGCCTCGAAGAACTGGAAGCCGACCCCGTTCACGTCCCGCAGCACCTCGAGTACGTGTCGCAGGCCCGACAGCTTGCCGGCCGGCAGGTCGGTCTGCGTCACGTCACCGGTGACGACCGCGCGCGAACCGAAGCCAATCCGCGTAAGGAACATCTTCATCTGCTCGACGGTGGTGTTCTGCGCCTCGTCGAGGATGATGAAGGAATCGTTGAGCGAACGTCCGCGCATGAAGGCGAGCGGTGCGACCTCGATCACGTTGCGCTCGATCAGCTTCGCGACCCGATCAAAGCCCATCATTTCGTAGAGCGCGTCGTACATCGGACGCAGATACGGGTCGACCTTCTGGGTAAGGTCACCCGGCAGGAAGCCGAGGCGCTCGCCGGCCTCGACGGCCGGGCGCACGAGGACGATGCGCCGCACGCGGTCGGCCTGCAGGGACTCGACCGCGCACGCCACCGCGAGATAAGTCTTTCCGGTGCCTGCAGGGCCGACACCGAACGTCAGGTCGTTGCGGCGTATGCGCCGCAGATACTCGCGCTGGTTGGCGCCCCGCGCACGGATCGTGCCGCGCAGTGTACGCAGCCCGGTGTCGGCCTCATCGTCACCATCGGCCGCCGTACGGTCCGCGGGGTCGGGGGCTGCCGGGACCGCCGCGCCACCACTGCCTGCCGCCTGCCCGCCCGGCCGCTCGCCGGAGGCTGTCGCGCTCGCGGATGCGACGGCGGCGGCGGCCACCGCACCACCGCCGACATCGTGATCGCGCAGCGCCAGATGCACGGTCTCCGGCGTGATGTCCTCGGTGCGGGTCATGCGGAACAGCTCGCGCAGCAACGACTCGGCCGCCGCAGCCTTGACGCCCTGCACCCGAAACACGCTGCCGCGCCGCCTGACCTCGACGCCGAGACGCGACTCGATCAGGCGCAGGTTTTCGTCAAGCGGCCCGCAAACGTTTGCCAGCCGCTCGTTGTCCGGCGGATCGAGCGAGAACTCGCGCAACTGCAGCGACGGCGAGTCAGCCACGAACCACCTCCGCGGCGACGATGCGGCCACGCAGGGAGTGCGGTCTCGCCTCGGTGATCTCGACGTCGGCGAAATGGCCCTTGAGTCGGGCCGGACCCGGGAAGTTGACCCAGCGGTTGTCCTCGGTACGACCGGCGAGTTCGCTGTCGTCCTTGCGTGACGGCCGCTCGACCAGCACACGCTGCACGCTGCCGACCAGCGCACGGCTGCGCGCCTGCGAGTTTTCCTCGAGCAGCGCCTGCAGCCGCTGCAGGCGTGACTGTTTCTCTTCGGCGGGCACTTCGTCAGGCAATGCGGCGGCGGGTGTGCCGGGCCGGCGGCTGTAGAGAAAGCTGAACGACTGGTCTATGGCGAGATCGCGCACCAGACTCATCGTTGCTTCGAAATCGCGCTCTGTCTCGCCGGGGAAGCCGACGATGAAGTCGGAGGTGACCGAAACATCCGGACGTACCGCACGCAGCTTGCGGATTCGGGCCTTGAACTCGAGGGCCGTGTAGCCACGCTTCATGAGCGAGAGGATACGGTCGGAGCCAGACTGCACCGGCAGGTGCAGGTGGTTGGCCAGCTTGGGGATGTCCGCGTAGGCGCCGATGAGGCTGTCGTCGAAGTCGAGCGGATGCGAGGTCGTGAAGCGGATGCGCTCGATGCCGTCGATTGCGGCGACGTGGTGCAACAGCGTCGCAAGATCGACGGGCACACCATCCGCCATGGACCCGCGGTACGCGTTGACGTTTTGGCCAAGCAGCGTCACCTCGCGTACCCCCTGGGCGGCCAGCCGGGACACCTCCTCGATGACGGAGTCGAGCGGCCGGCTGATCTCGTCGCCGCGGGTGTAGGGCACAACACAGAAACTGCAGTACTTGCTGCAGCCCTCCATGATGGATACGAAGGCGGTGGGGCCCTCGGCGCGTGGCGCCGGCAAGCGATCGAATTTCTCGATCTCGGGGAAGCTGATGTCGACCACGGCCCTGCCCCGCTCGCGCAGCGCGGCGATCATCTGCGGCAGCCGATGCACCGTCTGCGGGCCGAACACGAGGTCGATCTGCGGCGCGGCCCGCAGCAGCTGGTCACCCTCCTGGCTGGCCACGCAACCCCCCACGCCGATGATCACGCCGGGTCGCGCGTCCTTGATCTGCTTCCACTCGCCGAGCAACGAAAAGACCTTGGACTCCGCCTTCTCGCGCACGGAACAGGTGTTGACCAGCAGGATATCGGCCGCAGCGGGATCGTCCGTGGGCTGCAGACCAGCTGCGACCTCGAGCACGTCGCCCATGCGCGACGAGTCGTACTCGTTCATCTGGCAGCCGTAGGTCTTGATGTAGTAACGGCCGGTCGGGGTGACTGCGGGATCTTCCATGGGTGAAACCTACCGCAACGCCGTGCTCCCCGCGAACCTCTCGGGCCGCCGCATCGCGGCCGGAAGGGTTGCGGGGGGACGGGCGTCTTTGGGCGTGTCGTTCAGAAAGGGATGTCGTCGTCGAACTCGTCGCGCTCCGTGCTGCTGCGCACGGGCTCAGCCGGACCAGAGTCGCCGCCAGCAGCCCTGGCCGCCTGTCCGCGGCCCTCACCGCCCATGCCACGGCCGGCGCCGCCACCGAGCATCTGCATGTCGTTGGCGACGATCTCGGTCGTGTAGCGGTCGTTGCCGTTCTTGTCCTGCCACTTGCGGGTCCGCAGCCGACCCTCGATGTAGACCTGCGACCCCTTGCGCAGGTATTCCCCGGCGATTTCCGCCAGCCGGCCGAACATGGCCACGCTGTGCCACTCGGTCTGTTCCTTCATTTCGCCGGACTGCTTGTCCTTCCAGCTTTCGGAAGTGGCGATACGCAGGTTGCAGACGGTCATGCCGGACGGCATGGCCTTGGTGTCGGGGTCCTGCCCGAGATTGCCGACGAGGATGACTTTGTTGATGCCGCGCGCCATGGTTTAACCCTCTTTAGGTTGCTCGGTCGCTTGTTATGCCGTCCGCCCGCTTGTCGATGACCGCCGGGGACGAGCAGGCACCGGCGGGGCGAAGCCTGCATCAGGCACCCGCGGAGACGGTCGGGGGCGGACGGCGGGGAACGTTGAAGGCAGGCATTTTAATCCCGGCGGGCTTGGCCTGCACCGCGAAAATCTACCTCCTGTGCCGCGAAAGGCACGGTTGCAGGGGGTAGTCGGGGTACACTAACCGGCTGTTTTTTCTGGAAAACACCCGGCCATGCTGCCCATCCGGATACGCGGCGCCCGCACCCACAACCTGCGCAACCTCGACCTCGATATCCCGCGCAACCGGTTGATCGTGGTGACCGGCCCCTCCGGTTCCGGCAAGTCCTCGCTGGCCTTTGACACACTCTACGCGGAGGGCCAACGGCGGTACGTCGAGTCGCTGTCCGCCTACGCCCGGCAGTTCCTCTCGATGATGGACAAGCCGGACGTCGATCACATCGAGGGGCTGGCGCCAGCCATCGCGATCGAGCAGAAGGCAGCCTCGCACAACCCGCGCTCGACCGTCGGTACGGTGACCGAAATCCATGACTATCTGCGGCTGCTCTACGCCCGCGCCGGGGTGCCCCGCTGCCCGGAGCACGGAGTCGCGCTTGAGGCGCAGACCGTGAGCCAGATGGTTGATCAGGTGTTGCGGCTCGAGGAAGGTACCGCTGCGATCGTCCTCGCGCCTCTCGTCCAGCAGCGCAAGGGCGAGCACGATGCGGTGCTGCGCGACCTGCAGTCCCAGGGTTTCACGCGCGTGCGCATCGACGGGCACATCGCGGATCTTGAGCCGCTGCCCCGCCCGGATCCGCGCCGCAAACACAACATCGAGGTGGTGGTCGATCGGCTGCGGGTACGCGCCGACGCCGCGCAGCGCCTCGCCGAGTCCTTCGAGACCGCTTTGCGGCTCTCCGGCGGGACGGCGCGCGTGGTGCGCATGGACGACGACGACGAGGGCCTGCTGTTCTCCAACCGCCATGCCTGTCCGGAGTGCGGCTACAGCGCGCCGCTGCTGGAACCGAAAATGTTCAGCTTCAACAGTCCGGCCGGCGCCTGCACCGCCTGCGATGGACTCGGCCAGCAGGAATTCTTCGATCCAGCGCGGGTAGTGGCGTTCCCCCAGCTGTCGCTTGCCGGCGGTGCGGTGCGCGGCTGGGACAGGCACAACGCGCACTACATGTTGGTGGTCGGTACCCTGGCACGGCATTACGGCTTCGATGTCGAGGAGCCCTGGCAGGAGCTGCCGGCGCACGTACGCGACATCCTGCTGCACGGCAGCGGCGGCGAAGAACTCGAATTCGAGTACGTTGCCGCCCGCGGCAAGGTGACGCGGCGCCGGCATCCGTTCGAGGGCATGTTGCGCAACATCGAGCGCCGCTACCGCGAGACCGACTCCGCAGCGGTGCGCGAGGAACTCGCACGCTTCAAGGGCTGGCGCAGTTGCCCCGAGTGCGGCGGCAGCCGGCTCAACCTCACCGCCCGGCATGTCCATGTGGCGGGCCGATCTTTGCCCGAGATCACCCGGCTCGCGGTGGCGGATGCGGCAGGATTCTTTGCCGGCCTTTCGCTGCCGGGGTGGCGTGGCGAAGTCGCCGGCAAGATCGTCGGTGAGGTGCAGGATAGGCTGCGCTTCCTCGTCGACGTGGGGCTCGGCTATCTCACTCTGGAGCGCGGCGCCGACTCCCTCTCCGGCGGCGAGGCGCAGCGCATCCGTCTGGCCAGCCAGATCGGCTCGGGACTGACCGGAGTGATGTACGTACTCGACGAACCCTCGATAGGCCTGCACCAGCGCGACAATGCGCGTCTGCTTGCCACGCTGCACCGCCTGCGCGATCTCGGCAACACGGTGATCGTGGTGGAGCACGACGAGGAAGCGATTCTGGGCGCCGACCACGTCATCGATCTCGGACCGGGGGCCGGCATCCACGGCGGCAGCATCGTCGCCGCCGGCGATCCGGCGGCGATCCGCGCGAACCCGCAATCACTGACCGGCCGCTACCTCGCCGGGACACTGCGTATCCCCCTGCCGAAGCTGCGCACGCCGCGCCAGCCGGCGCGGATGCTGCAGGTGCGCGGAGCAAGCGGCAACAACCTCAAGGATATCGACGTAGACATCCCGCTCGGTCTGCTGACCTGCGTCACCGGGGTATCGGGCTCGGGCAAGAGCACGCTGATCAACGACACGCTGCTGCGCCGCGCCCAGGCGGAGCTTGGCGGCGGCGCCAACGACGCCGCGCCCTGCCGTGGGCTGCGCGGCCTCGAGCACATAGACCGGGTGATCGATATCGACCAGAGTCCGCTCGGACGAACCCCGCGCTCGAACCCAGCGACGTACACCGGCGTGTTCACCGGGCTGCGCGAACTGTTCGCGCAGGTGCCCGAGGCGCGCAGCCGCGGCTACGACGCGGGCCGCTTCAGTTTCAACGTGAAGGGCGGACGCTGCGAGGCCTGTCAGGGCGACGGCGTGATGCGGGTGGAGATGCACTTCCTGCCCGACGTCTACGTGCCCTGCGACGTGTGCCGCGGGCGCCGCTACAACCGCGAGACGCTGCAGGTACTGTACCGCGGGCAGAGCATCCACGACGTGCTGGAGATGACCGTGGAAGATGCAACCCGCTTCTTCCGCAACATCCCGGCGGTATACCCGAAACTGCAGACCCTGCTGGATGTCGGGCTTGGTTACCTGCGGCTCGGACAGAACGCCACGACGCTCTCGGGCGGCGAGGCACAGCGGGTCAAGCTTGCGCGCGAACTCGCCAAGCGGGCCACGGGACGCACCCTCTATGTGCTCGACGAACCGACCACCGGCTTGCATTTCCATGATGTCGCACAGCTGCTCGGGGTCCTGCAGCGTCTGCGCGACGAAGGCAACACGATCGTGGTGATCGAGCACAACCTCGACGTCATCAAGACAGCTGACTGGGTCATAGACCTTGGTCCTGAGGGCGGGGCGGCCGGTGGCGAGATCATCGCCTGCGGCACGCCCGAGCAGATCGCACGCGTACCGTCATCACACACGGGCCGCTATCTCGGGCCGTTGCTGGCGAAACGCTGAAAGACGCCCGCCGGCTCGCGCGACTCGCGCACCCGGCCCGGCAGCAGCCTGCCGAGGACGCGCCGCCAGAACTGCAGAGCGGCCGTGTCGCCGGGCAGGGTAAGGATCTCCCAGCGGCCGGGGAACCGATCGATCAGCAGACGTGCTGCCTCCCCGCCAACGCCGAGACGGCGCACAGGGGACGTGACAAAGAAATCGAGCAGGTGGTGGCTGATAGCGCCGTCGCGGTCGGACTGCGTGCGCAGCAGTGCGAAGCCGACTGGCTCGCCGTCGCGCTCGATCAGCAAGGCATGTCCATGCACGGCGAGCAGCATTGCCAATTGCCCGCTCGAGTCCGCGAGGTCGGCGGCGGAGGCACCGAGTTCGGCAAGCCAGGCGCGGTAGGCCTGCTCCAGCCAGGGACGCCGCTGCGGCGATCCCCGCAGTTCACGCAGGGCGACGGTCATGCGCGACGGACGTCACGGCGCGGATCGAGAGGCTGCAGGACGTCAGGACAAAAAAAGAGCCCGGGTGATGGCGAGCCATCGACCCGGGTCCTTTCGGGAGCCGAAAGCTCCCGGCCAAAGATTTCCCGAGGGAAATCAGTTGGCGGGCGCAGCCGGCGCAGCGGCGTCGGCCGGCGCGGCAGCGGCATCAGCCGGAGCAGCGGCGGCATCGGCCGGGGCAGCAGCGGCGTCAACCGGAGCAGCCTCGGCAGCCGGGGCCTCAGCGGCCGGAGCTTCGGCAGCCGGAGCAGCCTCGGCCGGAGCCTCGGCGGGCTTGCCACCGCAAGCGGTCAGAGCGAGCGCAGCGAGAAGAGCGCTGAGAGCGAGCTTCGTCTTCATTTTGCATTTTCCCCAAAAGGTAGAGACTGATGAAAATCAAACAACCTAGCTAGTTTGTCTGGCGACTGAAAATCGCGCGCGGATTCTATAGGCTTTTCAGGGCTTTTGGAATGACCCTGCGGCGGCCGAAGGCCGTGCGGTACCGGGCGGAACAGGGAAATCCGCGGGCTGTACGGGCGGGCGTCAACCTGCCGCGACACTCAGCGGTCCGCGGTCCACGCGCGCAAGCCCTCGTCGGGGCGTCGCGCGGCCTTACAATCCACTGCCCGACCCACTGCCCGACCCACCGCCCGACCCACCGCCCGACCCACCGCCTGACCCAGCGCCCGACCCACCGCCTGACCCAGCGCCCGACGGGCTTGCTTCCCGTCGGATCGCCGCCAACCCGGAGGCCTCGCATGCCGCATGACGAAATCGATCACCTCTACGCGGCCCATCTGACGGAGGTGGGCAAACGCACCGACGATGCCCTCGCCCGTTCCGGGTTCGACGGGCTCATCCTGCATGCCGGCGAGGCGCTCGGGCTGTTTGCGGATGATCAGCACTACCCGTTCAAGGCCCACCCGCCCTTCAAGTGGTGGGCGCCATTGCTCGATGCGCCGGGCTCGCTGGTGCTCCACCGCCCGGGACTACGCCCGCTGCTGGTGTTCCATGCTGAAAGCGACTTCTGGTACCAGCCCGCCAGACTGCCGGCAGAGGGCTGGCCGCAGCACTTCGAGGCGGCCGAGGTCCACAGCCGCGAGCAGGCGCGCGGCGCGCTGCCGCGGGATCTCGGACGCATCGCCTGGATCGGCGATCCTCTGCCTGAGTTGGCAGCCTGGGGGATAGGCGCGGTCAACCCGGCGGCACTAATGCGGCGCCTCGATTTCACCCGCGCCCGCAAGACCGCTTACGAGATCGCCTGTCTGACAGAAGCAAACCGCATCGGCGCCCGGGGCCATCGGGCTGCGGACGGTTGTTTCCGCGCCGGCGGTTCGGAGTACGAAATCCATCAGGCCTACGTCGCCGCCTGCGGACAGCGTGAGCACGAGTTGCCCTACAACGCGATCGTGGCGCTCAACGAGGCCGCCTCGATCCTTCACTATCAGGTGCTGCGCCGGACGGCGCCTGCCCGTCACCACTCCCTGTTGCTTGATGCCGGCGCGACCTTCGCGGGTTACGGCAGCGACATCACCCGTACGTCCGCCGCAGCATCTGGCGATTTCGCCGACCTGGTGGCGGCGATGGACAGCCTGCAACAGGGCTTGTGCGCGCTCGCGG